>JANMKA010000118.1:0-25823 GCA_031371765.1 Blastocatellia bacterium | reverse complement strand
ACATCGACGTGCAGGATGGCCGCCCCGCCCCGTTCCACCGCTTTAATCTCTTCGCCGAGCCGCGAAAAATCCGCGGACAAGATCGAAGGCGCGATGTCGATGGTCCTGCTCATCTCTTTTTCGATTTGCTTCGCCCCGCAGCTCAGACCCTATGGGATTTCCGGTTTCGGCTTTGTCGGGGAAGGCTTTGCAAGTGCCGGACGCCGGTTCTCGTTACCACGGTTCGCGTTGTTGTTAATGATCAAGGCCGGACGGTTTGAGTTTAAGTTTGTTCCCGCATTCACGTTGCCCGTATTGGCATTGCGATTCGGCGTGCGATTGTTGTTTGTGTTCCGATTTCCGTTGGCGTTCGAGTTCTCGTTCGCGTTCTTATTGGTATTCTTGTTGCGCTTTGGTTTGTTCTCGTTCGCTGCTGCTGCTTCGTTCGCATTTGCGGGCTTGGTTGTCTCGTCAGCAGGCTTTTCAATCACCGCCTCGGACGCCTCGCCTTCCTTAGCTGTGCGGCTAATGTCCATCGCCACGGTCTGTCCGGCCTTGACGACTTCACCGGCGCGCGGCAGTTGGAACAAAACTGTGTCGGCCTTTAGTTGATTGCTGGGCCTGGTGGCGCGCACGCGATAATTGAGTCCCGCACCTCCAAGAACGCGTTCCGCCTCAAAACGATCTTTTCCAACTACGTCGGGTACTTTAACTTCGGGACTGCGAAGAGACAGGTAAACGGTCGTGGCAAGACCAAAAAGAAAAACAATCGCGATGGCGATTACGATGCCGAGCCGTCGAAGTGCCGAGAATATCCCGGTGGCCGTATTCACTGATGCTGATCTCCAAAAGGGCCGGCTACTCCAGCGCGCTGACTTCAGGCTGCGCAGTCTAACATTCAGCAGCGACCCTCGCAAAGCAACCGCTTATTTGCTGCCGTCAATTCGCCGTTGCAACGAAGCCACAAAAAAACCATCGCTATCATGGTGTTGTGGCCAGGTTCGGGAAGTTCCGGCGCTGCCGGGCAGGTTGCACAACGGCAAAGGCAGCCGCGAAAAGTTGCTGTTGTTTTCAAGGAACGTTTGCACGACCGATTCGTTCTCTTCCGGCTCGACTGAACAGGTCGAGTAAACTAAGCGCCCGCCCGGTTTCACCAGCGGCGCGGCGTTCCGGAGCAGCCGCTTTTGCCGCGAGGCCAAATCGTCGATATCGTCGGCTGAGATGCGCCAGCGGATCTCAGGGTTGCGCCTCAACGTCCCGGTTCCCGAGCAGGGCGCATCAACCAGCACCCGGTCAAAGGCATTTTCTCTGAACGGCAGTGGTTCCAGCCCGTTGACAGTTAAACAGTGAACATTCGACAAACTGTGCTGTTTTGTTGTGTCTCTGACGGTCCGCAGACGATGGCCATAAAGGTCAGAAGCGATTACGACACCGGTGTTTTTCAGTGCAGCGGCGATTTGTGTGGTCTTACTGCCCGGCGCCGCGCATAAATCCAGGACGCGCTCTCCGGCCTGTGCGTCCAAAACTTGAGCCACCATTTGCGACGCTTCGTCCTGAACATAAATCTGGCCGCCGGCGGCGAATTCGGCAAACAACGGTTGGTTGTCCGTGATTCGCCAGGCGTGTTCGGCAATTCTCGAGGGTTCCAGATTCGCGCCAGTCGCGCGCAGCCGCGCGATCACTTCGTCTTCGGACGCGCGTTGAGTTACGACGCGAAATGCGATTGGCGCCTGCTGGTTGTTAGCTCGGGCAAACGCCTCAGTTTCTTCTGTTCCAAAACTCCTGGTCCAACGTTCGATTAACCAGACGGGATGCGAAGTAGTAACCGCGAGTCGCTCATGTGGATCAGATATGTTTTGCGCAGGGTCGATATCCAACTCGCGCGCGGCCCTTCTCAAGACTGCGTTGACTAATGCTCCGGCCGAGCGCAGGCGCACGCTATGAACAAGATTTACAGATTCGTTGACAATGGCCGACGCCGGCACGCGCGACAGGAAGCGCAACTGATAAAGACCGAGCCGCAGGATTAGTCGAATGGCAACGTCGAGATCCGCAGCCGGTCGTTTGGTGAAATGCTCGGCCAGGCGATCGAGCCAAAGCTGCCAGCGCAATACGCCCATCACCAGTTCATGGCACAGCGCGCGATCTCTTGGTTCTAACCCCAGTTCTTTTTGGGCCAGCAGGATCGACGCGTAGGCGCCGTCTTCGACGCGCAAAAGGATTTCAAACGACGCCAGACGTGCGGGTGAAACGGTATTAGTCCTGGTCAAAGCGGTTGCCAATCTTGAGGTGTGTGCCGTTGAGGAAATCTCTGGCGAGCAAGCGGCGCTTCCCTTCCAATTGCAGCTCGAGTAAACGCAGTGCTGTTTTTTCTCCGCAGCTCACAATTAGTTCATCGCCATGAGCCGCAAGCACTTCGCCCGGCGCCGCAGTTTCGCCGTGATCGTGCACGGCAGCTTTCCAAACAATCAGCCGTTGCGAGTTCCAATGAGTGTAGGCGTTGGGCCAGGGCTGGAGACCTCGAATGCGCCGTTCAATCTCCTGAGCCGTGGTGGTCCAATCAATCACGCCGGTCGCTTTCGTCAATAGCGGCGCAAAGGTCGCCTTGCTGTCATCCTGGGAAACTGGCTGGAGTTCATCAAGACGTTTAAGTGTTTCGCCAAGTAACTCAGCGCCGGATCCCGCCAAACGTTGCATCAGATCGGGCGCAGTTGTTGCTGGGTCGATCTGCATTTCCCCTTGCAACAAGATCGGGCCGGAATCGAGTTCCTCTGCGACGAACATTGTCGTGACGCCAGTCTTCTCTTCTCCATTCACAATCGCCCAATTAACCGGCGCGGCGCCGCGGTAGCGCGGCAACAACGAAAAGTGGACATTGATGCAACCCCGGCGCGGCGCAGCTAAGTATTCGGCAGGAAGAATGCGACCGTAAGCGACAACAACCCCAAGGTCGGCACGGTAGGAAGCAAACAAGTCTTTCGATTCTTTGGTTCTAATCTTCGGCGGCTGTTCGACCTTGAGTCCATTTGCGAGCGCAAACTCCTTGACCGCCGGTGCATGCATTTTGTCGCCACGCCCGGCCGGCTTGTCAGGTTGAGTCCACACGGCAACAACCTCGTGACCATCGCTCAGCAAACGCTGCAACGATGGCACGGCCGACTCAGGCGTGCCCATGAAAACAATGCGCATCGAGTTTGCGGCTCTGCCGCGGTCCGTGCGGTAAGGCTCTGCCTTACCGTTTACCTTCCAACATGAATTGAGGCTGCGCCTCCGGGAATGAGGCGTAGCCTCGGAATACTTTGGCCAGAACGGAAAGGCGAAGCCTTTCCGCAAGGAATGAGGCAAAGCCGCCGTCAATATTATTAACTCAGATCGCGGCCCGCTTCTCGAGCGGGCTGGTGGTGGCGCCAACTTTCTCCGCGGACACTTTCGCTTGCATGAACAGCAGCAGATAATCGCGGCCGCCCGCTTTCGAATCCGTGCCCGACATATTGAAACCACCAAACGGATGCACGCCAACCAAAGCGCCGGTGCACTTGCGATTCAAATAGAGATTGCCAACGTGGAACTCGCGGCGCGCGCGTTCGAGTTTTGCTTCATCCGCGCTGTACACCGCGCCGGTCAAGCCAAACTGCGTGTCGTTCGCAATCTGCAAAGCATCGTCATAGTCATTTGCCTTGATCACAGCCAGCACTGGCCCAAAGATTTCTTCCTGTTCAATGGTCGCCCCCGCTTTTACGTCGGCGATAACCGTCGGCTCGATGAAGAATCCCTGCTCGCCATCTGAACCACCGCCAACAATCACGCGGCCGCCTTCGCTCTTACCTTTTTCAATGTAGTCGTTGATCGTCTTAAACGCCTTCTCGTTGATGACGGCGCTCATGTTTGTGTTCGCGTCATTTGGGCCACCAACCTTGATTTTCTCGGTGCGCTCGACAATTTTTTCCAGCATTTGATCATAAACGCGAGCGTCGATGATCGCCCGCGAACATGCCGAGCACTTTTGGCCCTGGAAACCAAATGCAGCCTGGACCACGCCGGTCGCCGCTTCGTCCAAATCAGCGTCCTCAGCAACGATGATCGCGTCCTTGCCGCCCATTTCGGCGACGACACGCTTAATCCAGATTTGCCCATCGTGCACCTTCGCCGCGCGTTCATTGATGCGCAAACCAATTTCTCTGGAACCGGTGAAGGCGATAAAGCGCGTCTGCGGATGGTCCACAATCACGTCACCGACTTCGGCCCCTGAACCGGTCATAAAATTAACTACCCCGGCCGGCAGGCCTGCTTCTTCAAGTATTTCATAAAACTTGTAAGCAATCGTCGGCGCGTCGGATGAAGGTTTCAGCACCACTGTGTTGCCAGTCACAAAGGCAGCACTTGTCATGCCCGCCATGATCGCGAGGGGAAAATTCCAGGGCGGAATAACTGCACCGACGCCCAGCGGGATGTAATTCAAATGATTGGCTTCGCCCGGGAGTTTCACGAGGGGCTGATCGCCTGCGTAGCGCAGCAACTCGCGCGCGTAGAATTCGCAAAAGTCGATCGCTTCCGCGGTATCGCCGTCAGCCTCGGCCCAGGTCTTCGCGACTTCATGAATCATCCAGGCAGACAGCTCATGTTTACGCTCGCGCATGATTGCGGCTACGCGGAATAAGTAATCAGCGCGTTCCTGCGCAGGTACGTTTTTCCAACTTTGAAAGGCGTGGGAGGCGGACTCGACGGCCTGGTTGGCGAGCTCTTTAGTAGCCTTTTGAAAGCGGCCAACAAGCTCTGTGCGATTTGCAGGATTGAAACTATCCAACTTGCTGTCGGTAGTGATGCGCTCACCGCCGATGACGAGCGGATACTCGCGGCCCAGCTCGCTTTTCACTTTCTCGAGCGCCGCGAGCATTGCCTGCGCATTCTCTTCTTTACTAAAATCGGTAAACGGTTCGTTACGAAATTCTGTGGACATATTCAACTCCAATTAGTTTTTTTGAAATAGTAGCATGGCGGAATGAGTGAGCGGTAAGCAGTGAGCGGTGAGCAGTAACCACTGAGCCGAACCGGTAACTGGCGATACTACTTGATGAGTTACGAAGGCAATAGCTGCTTGGCAGAAAGCCTTACTGCTTACGGCTCACTGCTTACCGCTCACTGCATCACGCCCACTTCCCCGCTTTTTGCAGTTTTCTGATCTTGCGCTTGACCAGCTCACGTTTGATGGAACTCATCTTGTCGAGAAAGACAATGCCGTCGCAGTGGTCGGTTTCATGCAACATGCAGCGCGCCGTCAGTTCCTCGCCGTCGATTTCAAACTCGTTTCCGTTGATGTCGTGTGCGCGCACGATCGCGCGCAAACTGCGCTCGACCGGCGTAAAAATTCCGGGAAAGGACAGGCAGCCTTCTTCGCCGTTTTGATTGCCCTCGACGTTCAATACTTCCGGATTGATCATCACGATGCGTTGGTCCGGATCCTTGCCGCCGGAGCAATCCATGACGAACAAGCGTTTTGAAACGCCGACCTGCACCGCGGCCAACCCGACACCAGGCGCCGAATACATCGTCTCAAACATATTGCCGACCAGTATCTTTAACTCGTCGTTAAACTCGGTGACCGGCTCGCCCGGCGCGTTGAGCACCGGGTGCGGCCACTTCACAATTTCCATCAATGCCATGCGCTTAGATTAGATCCTCGTCAAAACTCTGCTGTGTCACGGCAGACAGGCAGCAATGCCTGTCCCACTAATAGCCGCGCAACTGTTCGCGATAACCTTCGAAGTTGTGTTTCATTTCTCCCAAGCTGTCGCCGCCAAATTTTTCGCGCAGCGCGCCGGCAAGAGTAAGCGCCACCATCGCTTCGCCAATGACTCCGGCCGCCGGAACTGCGGTGATGTCCGAACGCTCGAAGCCCGCCGACTCGTCCTGCTTCGTATCAATATCAACTGATCGCAGCGGCCGGCGCAAAGTTGAAAGCGGTTTCATGTGACCGCGGATCCTGATCTCCTCGCCGTTCGTTACGCCGCCTTCCAAACCGCCGGCACGATTCGTTGCGCGTATGAACCCTTTCGTCTCGTTGTTGTAAGCGATTTCGTCGTGCACTTCGGAGCCGGGCAACGCGCTCGCCTCGTGTCCCGCGCCGATGGCGACAGCTTTTACCGCAGGAATGGACATAATTGCCCGGGCCAGGCACCCATCGAGTTTCAAGTCCCAGGCCGTGTGCGAACCGAGGCCGGGAACGACGCCGCGCGCGACTACTTCAAAGATGCCGCCTAACGTGTCACCGCTTTCGCGTTTTTGATCGATGAGTTCAATCATGCGTTGCTGTGACGCGGAATCAGAGCAGCGTAAGGGAGCATCGTCGGGAATGGCTGCGATCGCATCCCATCCCAGCTCCAATGGTTTCTCCGGAATTCCGCCGAGCTGGATAACGTGACTAAGAACTTCAATACCAAATGTGCTTAGCAGTTGCTTCGCCAGCGCACCGCAGGCGACGCGCGCCGCAGTTTCACGTGCTGATGCGCGCTCGAGAATGTTGCGCAAATCTCGCGCGGCAAACTTTTGTCCGCCTGGCAGATCGGCGTGGCCAGGCCGCGGGCGTTTCAGCTCACGCGCTTTATCCGGCGCGATTTCGCGCGGCTCAGCAGCCATCACTTCCGTCCAGTTGGCCCAATCTTTGTTTTCGATCAGAAGGGCAATCGGCGAACCAAGCGTTAAGCCGTGACGCACGCCGCTCAAGGTTTCGACTTCATCCTGCTCGATCTTCATGCGACCACCGCGACCGTAGCCCCATTGCCGGCGCGTCAACTCACGATTGATCGCGGCCACGTCAACCGGCATGCCGGCGGGCAGACCTTCAACGATCGCGACTAGTGCGCGTCCATGCGATTCGCCTGCGGTAGTGAAACGGAACATTGTTTTCGTTGGTTGGTGGTCAGTAGTCAGTGGTCCGTTTTCACTTGTCACTCAACCACGGTTAAGACCGCAACTGACAACGGACTACTGACCACTGACGTGGTCACAAATACTCTTCGGAAAAGATATTCCCGCGCCCGAGTATACCGGCCGGATCAAACGCGCGTTTCAGGCCCGCCATCTCGCGCAAATTTTCCTCGCTGTAGAACAGTCGCAGGTAGTCACGCTTCAGCTTTCCAATCCCATGTTCCGCTGACAGCGTGCCGCCGACAGCAGCGGCGCGCTTTAGAAACTGCAAATAGATTTCGCGCGCCTGGACTGCCTCATCATCATTCCGCGGCAGCACATTTACGTGAACATGATTGTCGCCTATATGACCAAAGATCGTGTAGCGCAGACCGCTCGGCTGCAGCGTCTCCTCATAGAAACGCAGCATGCCGGCAAATTCCGCGTCGGGCACAGACATATCGGTTGAAACTTTGCGTTGCTTGTGCCGCGCAAACCACTCGTTCATCAGAACGGGCAACGCATGGCGAAACTCGCGCAACCCCGCCTGGTCGGCTGCGCCTGTCGCGAACCATGACTTATCATTTAAAGCATTATGTTGTTCCAACAACCCGAGCCATTCATTCATCAACGACTCGTCGGTCGCCCCAGTCGTTTCCTGTTCAAAGAAAACTGCCCCGACTGCTTCCGCTGTAATCGTTTCATACTTCTGGCGGAGTAAATTAAGCGACTCGTTGTCGAAATACTCCAAAGCACGCGCGTCAAGACTGGATGACAGCGCTTCCGGCTCCGCTGATGGCGGCTTGGCTTGACGGTCAGTCACCTCGAGCGCCTTGTTCATTAAGTCACCAAGCTGCGCCACCGACCCGTGCAGTTTTCTGTTCGTTAAGGAACGCTTGCGCGCTGACTGCACAAAAGCGAGTAGATCATCCGCCGTGCTAAAGAAGACTACGCCGCTTAACAACGCTTCCGGCTTCGGCAGTAATGCGACTTCAACTTCAACTACGACGCCGAGCGTGCCTTCACTGCCGATGAACAAGTCAACCAGATCCATTTCCGGCGCGACGTAATAGCCTGCGGAGTGCTTGCGCGTGTGCGGCATCTGGTATGAAGGCAAGCGCGCTTCGATTGTTTGACCTGACGGCAACGGAATCTTAATTTCGCCGGAGCGGCCGGCGCGCAGTTCGCCGCGTCGCAGATTGATGATGTCGCCTGTTGCCAGCACAACTCTCAAACGCTGTACATACTTTCGCGTCGGTCCATACTTGAATGTGCGCGCGCCCGAAGCATTCGTCGCAACAGTCCCGCCGAGGAAACAACTGCGCTCGGTCGGATCGGGTGGATAAAACAGTTGTTCTGAGTCGACAAACTTCTGCAAATCCACCAGCCGCACGCCGGCCTCAGCCACGGCGCTGCCGCCACCGTCGTTGTTATGAGCAATGCTTCTAATCTGATTGAGCTTGTCGGTTGCGAGGACGATTCCCGCGGAAGGAATACGACCCCCGACGGTGCCGGTGCCCGCGCCGGAAATCGTCACCGGCGTTCTGGCGCGCGATGCCGCACGCAGAATGTCGGCAACGTTTTCGGCAGTTTCCGGAAAGACCACCCGGTCCGCATTTCCAGATGGCAGGTAGCTGGAGTCGGAAAGATAGGTTTGAATTTCGTCTGGGTCGGATTTGATTAGCATCTGGTTCAGGGACGACTACGCCAACTGCAGCTCGCGTTCGCGCAGAAATTTAATGCGGTCGCGTAACTCCGCTGCTCGCTCAAACTCAAAACGCTTGGCCGCACCGCGCATTTCCACTTCCAACCTGACGATCGTCGCCTCAATGTGTTCGGGCGAGTAGTCTTCAATCTCTTCCCATTCCGCCGGGGTTTTGAAGTAATCGGCTTCCGAGACGGAAATCAAGGTCGACTCGATCGGTTTCACAATCGTTTGCGGCGTAATGCCGTGGTCAAGATTGTACTGCTCCTGAATTGCGCGGCGGCGGTTAGTTTCATCCATCGCTCGCTTCATCGAATCCGTGATGCGATCGGCGTAGAGAATTGCAGTCCCTCGCACGTTGCGTGCGGTGCGGCCAATCGTTTGGATCAGGGATTGTTCCGAACGCAGAAAGCCTTCCTTGTCGGCGTCGAGAATCGCGACCAACGAAACTTCCGGCAGATCCAAACCCTCGCGCAACAAATTGATGCCAACCAAAACATCAAACTCGCCACGTCTTAAGTCGCGCAGAATCTTTATCCGCTCAAGTGTCTCAACATCTGAATGGAGGTAACGAACGCGCACGCCAACTTCCGTAAAATACTCGGTCAGATCTTCAGCCATGCGTTTTGTCAGCGTCGTGACCAACACTCGTTCGTGCTGCTCAACACGCTGCCGGCATTGCTCAAGCAGATGATCTATTTGACCTTTTACGGGATGGACTTCGACTTGCGGATCGGTAAGACCAGTCGGCCGGATGATCTGTTCGACGACTTCACCGCCGGATTTCGTCAACTCGTAATGCCCCGGCGTTGCCGACACATAAATTGCCTGGCCGATGCGCGTTTCAAATTCCTGGAAATTCAATGGCCGGTTGTCTAATGCCGACGGCAGCCGAAACCCATACTCGACCAAGGTCCGCTTGCGCGACTGATCGCCTTCAAACATCCCGCGTACCTGCGGAATGCTTTGATGCGATTCGTCAATCACCATCATCGTGTCCCGCGGCAGATAATCCAATAACGTCGGCGGCGGCTCGCCCGCTTTCTTTCCCGTCAGGTGGCGCGAATAATTTTCGATGCCGCGACAGAAACCCATTTCTTTGATCAGCTCTAGGTCGAACATTGTGCGTTGATGCAGCCGCTGCGCTTCAAGCAGTTTGCCTTCCTGAATAAGCTTCGGTTCCCACCATTCCAATTCTTCCTTGATCGACTTTAGGGCGCGACGAACCGTCGGCTTGGACATCACATAATGGCTTTTTGGATAGATTGGAACGCGCGTGGTGTGTTTTTGGATGACCTCGCCGAGCAGCGGATCGATGGTGGAAATCGAATCGACCTCGTCGCCCCACAATTCAATCCGAAACGCCTGGTCCTGATAACTTGGAAACACTTCAACCACATCGCCGCGCACGCGAAATGTACCGCGCTGAAAGTTCACATCGGATCGTTCGTACTGCAACTCCACCAATTTTTGCAGCAGCGTTTCCCGCGCAATGCGCGCACCCGGCTCGAGGAAAAGTAACATGCCGTAGTAAGCGTCCGGATCGCCCAGGCCGTAAATGCACGAGACGCTGGCCACGACGATTACATCGCGCCGTTCAAACAAAGCGCGCGTAGCCGACATGCGCAGCCGATCAATTTCTTCGTTGATGATCGCTTCTTTTTCAATGTAGACATCGGCAGCCGGAACATAAGCCTCAGGCTGGTAGTAGTCGTAGTAGGAAACGAAGTACTCAACCGCATTCTCGGGAAACAGCGATTTGAATTCCTGATAAAGCTGTGCCGCCAAAGTTTTGTTGTGGGCCAACACCAGCGTCGGACGTTGAGTGCGCTCGATAACGCTGGCGATCGTAAAGGTCTTGCCGCTGCCGGTGATGCCGAGCAGCACCTGATCTTTCAGCCCATCGTCAAGCCCGCGAACCAAAGTTTCGATCGCCTGCGGCTGATCGCCCTTAGGCTCGTAAGTCGTATGAAGTTTGAATGCCATGAACTGCTAAATAGTAAATCGTAAATCGTAAATAGTGAAAAGCACGTGTTCGTAGAGGGTGAGTCGTGAATAGAAAAGTGGTGGAGTTTTTATGGTTGCTGGTGAATGATTCTCAAGGTCGCTCGCTGGTCTGAGGCAACAAGATTCCGCACAAAGAGAAAGGTCGTGAAGAACCTAAGCGTTCTCCACGACCTGTCGCGATCTCAGCTATTTACGGTTTACGATTTACGAGTCACGGTCGTTAGGCGATTTACGATTTACGGCTTTTTATGCCGCCGACGACGCGTTTTCACGCGCCTGGCTGCTGATCTGGTAAATCGCTTCCATCACCGCAGAACGGACTTCCGACGGCAGTGAGCCGCGTACCGCCAGGCGGCGAAAAGCAGGCACGATGTCAGGTTGTCCACTAAGTGCCAGCAGCTTAACGACGGCGATGCGTACTTCAACGTTGGGATACTCTTCAATCGCCTGCATCAAGGGCTTGACCTCGCCGGCCTTCGACATCAGGAACAGCAACGAAAATGCGTCGTAGGTCTTTTCACGACTTTCGCCGCTCAGACTGCCAACCGCATTTGCTGCTAATCCGGATGATGCGAGGGCCTGACCAATCTTGCGGCGCCGATCAGGAGTTCCTTCTCGCAACGCTCGCGTGAAACTCGCTGCGCGATCGGGTTGCAGCGCATAAAGTGCGTGCGCCGCGGCGTTGCGAACTTCCGCCGCGGGATCGTCAAAAGCGCGGGTGATGCACCGGAAGGCGTCGTCGCCGCCGATGGCTACCAGTTCGCCAAGCGCTGCTTCGCGTTCGGCCGCTTCCGGACTGCTCAGCCGTTGCAGAAGTTCGGAAGGAATTCCAGCGTCGTCTTCAGCGAAAACGATTCCCTTCTCGGCCATCAAGACGTCAATAGCTTTGGCTGGCTGATGGACTTCGGCGTCGCTGACTGCTTCAGCGTAGATCTGAGGCGCTTCATCGTTGACCAGCTGCACTTCAGCAACGCTTTCCTCCTGTCGGATTATTGAAGCTTTCCACGACAACTCAGCGGCGGCAGATTCTCCCTCCACCGACTCGCTGGAATATTTTGGCTCCGCGGCTTGCTCATGCGCCAATTGGTCGCGCAGACTACATTCTTGTTCTTGCTGCAGACGCGCCTCCGTAGCAGCGCGTGTTTCTTCCACCCGTCGCTCAGCTTCGGCCTGCGCGCGAGCTTCTTCAGCCAGACGGCGGGCTTCTTCAGTCTGCGCCCGAGCCGCAGCAAGTCGTTCTACTTCCTCTTCGGCTTTGGCACGGGCTTCGTGCTCTGCTTGCAGTAGTGCTGCTTCTTCTTTTACTCGCTTCTCGGCCTGTGCCCGCAGCCTGGCAACATCTTCGGCCTCCGCGCGTGCTTCTTCAGCCAGACGGCGGGCTCCTTCAGTCTGCGCCCGAGCCTCGGCAAGTCGTCTCACTTCTTCCTCCGCTTTGAGATGCGCTTCCTGCTCTGCTCGCAGTCTTGCTGCTTCTTCTTTAGCTCTCTGCTCAGCCTCGGCACGCAGGCGGGCCACATCTTCGGCTTTGGCACGAGCTTCCTCTGCCACGCGGTGGGCTTGTTCGGCCTCGACACGAGCCGCAGCAAGTCGTTCTACTTCCTCTTCGGCTTTGGCACGGGCTTCGTGCTCTGCTTGTAGTAACGCTGCTTCTTCTTTCACTCTCTCTTCGGCTCGTGTTCGCAGTCGCGCTACATCTTCGGCCTCGGCGCGCGCTTCGTCAGCCAACCGCCGCGCTTCTTGTTCAGCTTGCGCACGATCCTCAGCAAGCCGGTTTGCTTCTTCTTCAGCTTTGGCGCGCGCTTCCTGTTCAGACTGCAACAGCACCTCTTCTTGCTTCAGCCGTGCTTCAGCTGCGGCACGACGTCGCGACTCCTCTTCTGTTCGCGCGTGTAGTTCTTCCGCAAGCCGCTGCGCTTTTTCTTCCGCTTCCGCACATGCTTCCTGATCCGCCAGCAGTCGCGCTTCAGCTTCCTTAAGACGCGTTTCTGCTTCTTCGCGACGGCGCCGCATTTCTTCTTCGGCTCTCAGGTGAGCGGCCTCAACGACCCGATGCGCCTCCGCTTCAGCTTGCGCGCGCGCTTCCTGCTCTGCTTGCAGCCGCGCTTCGTCCTCTTTCAGACGGGCTTCAACTTCGACGCGGCGGCGTGCTTCTTCCTCGGCCTTCGCCCGAACTTCTTCCGCAAGGCGTTGGGCCTCCTCTTCCGCTTTGGCGCAAGCTTCGCGTTCGGCTTGCAGACGTGCGGCTTCTTCTTGTAACAGCGTTTCGATTTCGGCGCGCTTGCGTGCTTCTTGCTCGGCCTGCGCGCGAGCTTCCTCAGCAAGGCGCTGTGCTTCCTCTTCCGCTCTTGCGCGAGCTTCGTTTTCCGCCTGCAGCCGGGCCTCTTCTTCCTTGACTTGGGCTTCAACTACGGCACGACGGCGGGCGTGATCTTCCGCCTGGGCACGAATTTCCTCGGCCACGCGCTGTGCTTCTTGCTCGGCGCGCTGCGCTTCTTCTTTCAAACGAGTTTCAGCTTCAGCACGTCGCTTGATTTCAGCTTCGATGCGCTGGCGCTGCTCTTCTTCGGCTTTACTCAAAGCCATGATTTCGGACTTGATTCGCTGCTCTTTCTCAGATCGTTGTCGTGCTTCGGACTCGGCCCGTTGCTTCACTGTTTCCAAACCGGCGATGTGGCGCTCTTCCTCTTCAGCTTGCACGCGCGCCTGTTCCGCCGCACGGATTTGCTCTTCCTGGGCACGATGTCGGGCGTCGGCCAGCATTAACTCTTCGGCTTGGCGTCTGGCTTCAGACTCAGCGCGCTGGCGAGCGATTTCAGCCTGGCGACGCGATTCTGCCTCAGCCTTATTGCGTTCCTGAGTTTCAACCAGCAGCCGGGCTTCTTCTTCCGCCTTGCGTCGGGCGTCGTCCAATTCAGAACGGCGGCGCGACAATTCAGCGGCGACCTGCATTAGAGTCTCCTGCTCAACGGCCAGTTGCGATTCTTCTGCACGACGGCGTTCCTCAGCTTCGCGGCGCCGGTGCTCTTCTTCGGTCTGGCGCTTAATTTCTTCTTCTGCACGCGCGCGAGCTTCTGCTTCGGCACGAGCTTTCGCTTCCTGCTCGGCTTGCATGCGCGCCTGGACCTCAGCCCTCAAGCGAGCCTCCTCAGCAGCGCGAGCCTGAGCTGCGGCTTCAGCCTGGCGTCTGACTTCTTCCTCGGCGCGACGTTTCGCTTCTAGTTCCGCGAGAATGCGCGCTTCAACTTCGGCTCGCAAACGGGCTTCTTCCGCAGCTCGAGCTTGCGCTTCCTCTTCAGCCTGGCGTCTCAGTTCCTCTTCCGCACGCCGGCGCAATTCTTCTTCGACACGGCGACGAACTTCTTCTTCAGCCTTGCGACGAGCTTCTTCGACGGCACGTGCGCGCAGTTCTTCTTCCGCGCGGCGCTTCGCTTCTTCCTCAGCGCGACGGCGTGCTTCTTCTTCGGCCAACCTGCGGGCAGTCTCGGTTTCGGCTCGCTTGCGCGCAATCTCTTCCGCGGCTTTGCGTAGCGTTTCAGCTTCTAAACGAAACTTTGCTTCCTCTTCGGCACGCTGACGCGCTTCTTCTTCTGCACGGTTGCGAGCTTCGCGTTCAGCCAGCACGCGCGCTTCTTCTTCCGCTTTTTTGCGAGCGGCTTCCTCTTCCAAACGGCGGCGCATTTCCTCTTCGGCGCGAACCCGCGCTTCGATCTCCAGGCGCGCCTGGGCTTCGCGGTCGGCCTTTAGTCGCGCCTCTTCTTCCGCTTGTTTGCGACCGACTTCGGCTTCGATCCGCTTGCGTTCCAATTCCTCGGCTGCGCGACGCAACGCTTCCTCTTCAACGCGCAATCTTTCTTCAGTCGCAGCAAATGAATCCGGCAAGGATTCGGTCGCAACCGGAGGCCTCAAGCTTGCGCTGGGCAGTTCAAAAGAATTCAGGTACTCAGAAAAGACTTCGCGCTTAGGCGGGGCCGGCACAAATGATGAAACTGGTTTTTCCGGAACGTCGGCAACAGTGCCGGCCGGACGGTTAGCGCTTTTAGCTTGCGTGACTGAGATAGCATTGATCGCCTGGTGAATTACGGCTTCGGGAAGTTGCCGGCTGTTCTCGCGACCAAGCAACTCATGCAGCGGTGAAATCGCGGCGGCGTCGCCGACCTGGGCCAATGCTTCGACGGATGCGCGGCGCACTTCCGGCGCACTGTCATAAAGCGCACCGATCAGGTGAGCGGTCGCGCCCGAGGTGCGCGCGATTCCTAGTTTGCGGGCTGCTCCAGCGCGTTCCGCCGGCGAATCCGCAGTGCGCAATTGCCGCGTGGCATCGTCGAAATATCCATGGCCCATGAAGGCGCGCCGTGCGGCCTCTTGGGTGTCGCGATTGCCGCTCGACAGCGCGGTTAGTAACTGTGCCGCAATGATCTGCCGCGTCGCTGAGTCTGGCGCATCGACGACCTGCGCATCGTAATCGCGGTTTGCCAACAATTTCTTTACTTCGCCCTCGGCACGTTCAAACTGCGCTGGAGAGATGGATAAAGGCTGTACTTGAATCAAGGGTATTGCCTCCGGAACCTTTGTCTGATTGGCAGGAGCCCGACCTTCGGCTACTTCTGGACGCTTAGCGGTCGAAGCCTGTGTTTGGCTGGCGGACTGATTTTTGGTTTTGAGGAAAGCGATCAATTGCGGCTTGCGAGCGGAGAGTTCTTCGCGCAGCGAGGGCGTTAAGGCGCCCTTTGGAGCATCCACGACCAGGCGATCGCTGCCATCGTCTTTGAGGGTTAGCTTGATGCCAAGCGCTTCGCAAGTTTGAAATAATGAATCAACGGTCATAGCTCGAAGACCTCCCGTTCTTCGCTACCGGATTTCTTCTCGGCAACGGCGACGGAACTATTTGATGGTTTTGAAAACGCTGCCGCGTGACTGGCAGCAACTTCCGCGGCAGGCGCGAACGCCGGTTTTGAGGCGGCGCGATTCCACTCGGATTTTGTTGCTTCCTGGCTGATTGGCGCGACGACTGGTCCAGGTTCTGCGGGAGACTCAGTCAGCTCGTCCAACTCGACTTTGCTGTCGTACTTTGGTTGAGCGAGGGGACGCTTGACGCGACTCTCGTCCGATTTCGCTGTTCGCCCGCGATAGAAAAATGCAGCCACCAAAGCCAGCAGTCCCGCCAATATTAACGCTGCGAGCAACGCTGCCTTGCGATTTGCTGACAACCAATCGCGCAGTTTCAAGTCGGACGAGCTCGCGGAAACAACAGCAGGTTTAGGCAGCGGTGTACTGCTCGCCGCCGGGCTGTAGCTAGATGCGGCCGGATAATTTGGAACCGGCGTTGGCGAAGCGACGTCGCGCGGAGTGGAGCTTGCGACCGGCGCGTTGTTTACCGAAGTGGTTCGACCTTGATTGCTTTCAGCCGTTGCGTTGCGCGCGGGCTCACGTTGGGCTGTCTTAACTTCCGGAGCCGGAGCACTGGCATATCGTTGACGTGAAACCTGGGAACCGTCCGACGGCACCGGCCCTGCAACATCGCGTTGTCGATCTGGATTGCCTTCATTTCCTCGACCGTCCCTGGCGCCGGAGGAGGCCTGGCGATTCGCTGCTATATTCGCGGACTGAGCTCTGTTAGCGGCGGTAAATATCACCTCCAGCCGGTTCCCATGTTGTTCGACGTGCGCACTCGCACCCAATTGCAACTTAAAGGAAACAACAACGCTATCGCCAACTTTCTCCACTTGCACGTCGTCAAATCCGTTGCCCCGAAAGCGCGGCTGTGACAAGGAAAACTCGGCGAGCGGGACCTTCACATAAAAGTGGTCCCCGCGCCGAAAGGCTTCGTAGTCATTTAGCGCCGAATCCGAACTGACGGTGACTCGAGCGCCTTCGCGTGCCTGAACTATTTCGATTGAGGTGACGTGTTTTTGCGCTTTGAGTTGTGCTGAACTGGAAATAAATGCCACCCAGACAATGCAAACCGACGCCAGCAGGATAACGCCGAAGCGCCAGCGGTTCTTAACTACTCTCGAATTGTTCCAGCTAATTTTCATTGGGGCTATTGCAACAACTGCTAACTCATTATGCGACCGGCAATCCGCACAGTCCAGAGATCAGAATTCAAATTCATCGAGATGCGCCTGGACCTCCGGACCTAAATGCAACTCAACATTTTGCTGAATATCCGCAACCGTGTAGTCGACCTCATTTGTTTCGTTTGGCTCATCCGGGAGGAGTTCAGCATCAATTGGTTCTTCGGTTTTTGGTTTATCCTGGTCGAGGCGATACAACGCGTCCAGGAGAGCAGTCTTAACCTCTTCACGCATACCGTCTTTCACGGCCAATTCGCGTAACTGCCCAAATATTTCCGGCTCCCCTGTACGAGCCAACAGGTGCACCGCCTTGAGCCGCACATCGATGTTTGGGTGATCCGAAATGGCATTCAAGATTGGTTCGCTGACCTTCGCTTTGGCCAACAAACAGATTAGCGTGAAAGCTTCGTACGCCTGGCGATGGTCGCTGGAAGCTAGCCGGTCGAGATTCTGAGAAACGATACCTGCTTGAACGCACGCTGTGGCTACGTTCTGGATTGTTTCCTGGTCGCCGGACTCGATTACGCGAACGTAGGCATCAGCGCGATCAAAACTGAAGCGACTTAGCGAACGCGCGGCAGCGGCGCGCACCTCACGCGTCTCATCGGACAAACCCAGGAGGACAGCCGGAAACACTGATTCGTGGTTGATTGCCGCGAGACCTGAGACGGCTTGGGATCTAATTGCCGGCTCGGGATCATTGCGCGAGATTAAAGTGATTGCGCCGACTGAACTCTGGACTTGGAACTGCAAAAGCGTCTTTAAGGCTTGTGACCGCTGGTCGACATCCTGGCTTTCCAGTGCCACCAGGGCCTCGGCGAATGCTGGATCGTCTGAACCTTCCGGCAGTTCTTCAACGGCACAGACTGGCTCCAGATGGGTAATCTCTTCGACAATGTTGCTGGCGTGCCCCGAACCCAGCAGACCTGGTTCCGGAACCGCATCAAAGAAGTCCAAACCTTCAACTGAACAAGCACTCAAGGTGCGACTCAGCAGCGCGCTCGGAACATCCGGATGGGTCCGCGCGATGTCGAGTAACGCGCCGATGGCAGACGGAATTTTCAGTTCGCCAATACTGACAACCGCCTGATTGCGTACGATCGATTCAGAATCGTAAAGGCTCTCAAGCAGAAACGGTAAGGCTGCAGGCGATTTGATGTCGCCAAGGGAACGCGCAGCGGAAGTTCGCTCAAACGCGTCAGGTGCCAGCAATAGGCTGGCACACTGACGGGCGACGAAACCATATTCTTCCAACGCCTCCCGGGCTCGACGCCGCGCCGACTCATCAAGATCCGAAGAATTCACGCCTTTTATCAACGACGTCTCAATGGCGCGACGATCATCACTGCCGCGTGAGGCGATCACGTCGATCCGGTGGGCTTGCCCCAAAATCAACTTGCCTACTTCCTGATCTATTCTGTAAGCGCCATAAAGCGACGCAGGACCTGCGGGTATGCGCACTACCGGAGACTGTGAGGAACCGTTTGCCCCCTTGCTGACCCTGGCCAAACTTGTATTGGCCACGGCGATTTGCTTATGCGATGAAGGCACCATTGCCTGCTCGTCAACAGCTTCATCTTCGGCGCTGACGACCGGTCCCTCGGACGCTGCAACTACCTCCGCGCGCGAACGCAGTTTACGTGAAACCAGCAAGCCGAACAGGCCGAGTGAAAATACAATCAGGACGCTGGTGCCTGAAAACACCGATGCCATCCAGCCTTCTTCCTCAGGTTGAGTAATAATTTGCGAAGCGCCTTGATCAACGGTTGCGTTCTGACCAGGTCCATTAGGAACGACCTGCGCCGGGTTCACTTTGTTATTAGGCGTCGCCACTGATGTTGCTTGCGGCGCAGACGGCTGCGGGTTGGAACTCAAATCTTCAACCGTCGATGAGAGCTTAAATGGTTGGCCATCGTTCGACGTTTTCTCTTTCGACTGCGGATCCTCAAAAAGGAGTTGCTCCTCAGACGATACACTCACGGCGCGGTCCAACTCCAACGCCCTTGGCTGGAGTTTACCTGGGACACTCAATTGCATACCGTTGCCATCAATTTGTACGTTGACGTCGGACCCGGTTTTTGTTTGCACCAGAACTTCCAGCGAGGTGCCCAGGCGTCGGAGCCGCACGCCGCGCGCAACACTGAGCGAGTCCGGGGCGACGGTGTTTGGCAGGACTACGTGATAACCCTCAGCGTCTTGCCACGTTTGAGCCTTACTCAACGGACCATCTGCGACTATTGAAACCGCAGTTCCGCTTCCGGAAGGTTGCACCGAAATCGTGGAGACTTTGACCGGAACGCGCAGCCTCTGGGCCTGGGAAGCGAGTAGCGGCAGGATAAACACAACAACCAACGACAAACCCAGACCGGCGAATCGCCTGAGTTGGACCAGGCGGGCGGCACGATTGAGGTCATCATTCGTCGCAGTACATTTTTTGAAATTAAATATCTGCATTTCTTTGGCGGGCGTGTTTGGCTCTGGATTGAGCCGTTGCCGAATCAGGAAGGATCAGATTGCAGAACCTACTACCTTGAGGTTTTCAGTTAGTGGTACTGATGCTGGCGTGACGACGAGCGCGTTATTGTTCGTCGCTGAACTTGTAGCCAATTCCCCAAACGGTCAAAACCATTTGTGGGTTTTCGGGGTTATCTTCGATCTTCGCTCGCAAGCGGTTGATGTGTGAATCAATCGTGCGATCGTAGCCTTCGTAGGAATAATCCCAAATCTTTTCAAGCAGGTATTTTCGAGGAAACACCCTACCCGGGTTCGCTGCAAACAGCCGCAACAGATCAAACTCCTTGGGAGTCAAATCCACCTGGCGTTCTCCGATTGTAACTTCACGCCTCGCTGGATCGATGCGCAAATTACCTCGGCTGATTGGCGCCTCGTCCTTGGCGCCATCCACGCCCGCCGGAGTCTTACTGCGGCGGAGCACTGTCTTAATCCTGGCTTCCAGTTCGCGCAAACTAAATGGCTTGGTGATGTAATCGTCTGCGCCCATCTCAAGGCCAAGCACCTTGTCAACCACGTCGTCTTTTGCCGTGAGCATGAGAATTGGTACGTGATTCGCTTTTTCCCTGAGTTCCCGACAAACCGCTAAACCGTCCAGTTTGGGCAGCATGATGTCTAAAACGACAGCGTCCGGACTTTCATCCATCGCTGTCTTGACTCCCATCAAGCCGTCTTCGACTGTTTTCACATTGTACCCCGCGCGCGAAAAATACTCGCTGATAGCACTGGAAATATTCTCATCGTCTTCGACGACAAGCAGTGAAACCTTGCGCTCGCCTGGTTCGGTCGGATGACTATTTTCTCTAGGATTTTTCTGTCTGTCAGTAGCTGTAGTTGTCATCAGAATGACTCATGGGAACTGACAAGCAGGGGTTTCAGAGGGTAGGCGCCATCGGGTATGACGCCTCTCGGACAGAGGGATAGTACCAGCACAGGCTGGCCAAACTCAAGCTCTAAGTTTTGCAGGCTCAACGGCAAAAGGTAAAAACCATGAAAAGAGGGACCTTTAGACTGCCGTTTTACCGGGCTCGCTGCCAAGGTTGGGCGAGCTACGTCCAGCATTGGCGTACTGCCGTAATACAGGTAGAAATCCGGGAGATAACGTGACGATCCGCATTACGTTGGAGGGGCCATGACGCGTAGTGGGCTAACCCCGTTTCCAAATCTGGGATCAGTTGATTGTTCTCAGCTATCACCAGGAATGCACTCAAAGCAATTCGTTCGTGCAATAGTTCGTTCAACACAACAGCTCCGCCGCAAAACAACAATGCCAGTTGCTGTAGAGGCTGTGGCCTTGCAGCGCAATCAAAAATAAAAACCGCTCGTTTCTTGACAACGCTTTTGCCTACGAGCAAAATCCGGGCTTCCATCGAAGACATAATCGCCCTGATCAGTTAGAAAAAAAACTATGACTGCTGCTGCTCTCTCCCACACTTCGCTTCCGGAATTCGAACTCCTCAAAAGCGGCAAGGTCCGTGACGTTTATACCGTCGATGCGGATCATTTGCTGATTGTCGCCACTGATCGAATCTCGGCATTCGATTGCATACTGCCGACTCCGGTTGAACGGAAGGGAGAAGTCTTAACTTCGTTATCGCGTTTCTGGTTCGAGCGGCTGCGCGACATCGTTCCCAACCATTTTGTCACCACCGATTTCGAGAGTCTGCCTGCCGCCGTGCAAAGCGCCGCTGGTTTTGAAAAGAGGTCGATGCTGGTAACGAAAGCTGAAGTGTTTCCAGTCGAATGTGTCGTTCGCGGTTATTTGGTGGGTTCAGGCTGGAAAGATTATCTGCGTACCGGCGCAGTCTGCGGCCACCAGCTTCCCGAAAATCTCCAGGAGTCTGCGGAGCTTCAAGAGCCTCTCTTTACGCCGTCAACAAAGGCCGAAGAAGGTCACGATGAAAACATAACCGAAGCACAAGTGCGCGATTTGCTGGGTGCGGAAACAACGAATTATTTGCGCGAAACTTCAGTACGCCTGTATAACGAGGCACGTGAGTATGCACGCCAGCGAGGGATTATTATCGCCGATACGAAGTTCGAATTCGGACGCGACCATGCGGGGCAGATTATTCTGGTTGACGAAGCGTTGACCCCTGATTCTTCCCGATTCTGGCCGGCTGAGACCTACATACCCGGACGATCGCAACCATCATTCGACAAACAGTTCGTGCGCGACTATCTGGAAACAGTGGACTGGGACAAGAAACCTCCCGCTCCTCAATTGCCGAGCGAAGTTGCCGCGTCAACAACCGAACGCTACCTCGAGGCTTACCGACTTTTGACCGGCGAGGAACTCTAATATCAATCCTGTTTCAGTTTCATTGGGTCTCTCCTGAAAAAACATGCACGCGCGACTGGAAAAGCTTATCGATGAGATGTTGGACGGCGGTATTCTCTTATCAGAGGCATCAGCCGAGTTTGAAAAGCTTTACATAAAAAAAGCCTTCCTCAGAAATCAAGGTCACCTTTCAAAGACGGCGCGCTCGCTGGGAATCCACCGCAACACTCTGTCCAAGCGCGTAGCCGCTTATCAGCAGGCTGAAAAACCACGAGTTCGCGCGGCGCGCGGCGGCGCTCGTTAGGCTCACGTCGCTGCAGCCGCGGCCAGACAAATCGCCTCCTTATCCTTACAGTTTGCGCGAATCAACCCCGTCCACATTTGACAATAAACCAGTCGCGAATTATTCTTAGCAGTCATCCACACAGAGTGCTAGCAAAGTTGGGCTACAGTACTCCTAAATTCAATCATAAGTAATTTTAGCTACGGAAACTGAAAGGAGAATTCGAAGAAATGGCGACTAACATTACCCCTCTTCACGACCGCGTAATCGTGCGGCGAATCGAAGAGGGCGAACAGGTTCGGGGAGGAATTATCATTCCCGACACCGCGAAAGAAAAACCCCAGGAAGGCGAAGTCGTTGCGGTCGGTGAAGGCAAGTATAAGGAAGACGGCACGCGACAGGCGCTTGATGTGAAAAAAGGCGACCGCGTTTTGTTCGGTAAATACAGCGGCTCCGAAATCAAGATCGACGGCGAAGAGCTGATGATCATGCGCGAAGATGAGATTCTCGGAATCATCGCGCGCGCCGGCGCAGCATCCAGCACCAAAAAAGGCGGCAAGTAGTCACAAACGACTGCGCCGTTTTTTTTCGTAAACGAGATTAAACCCTTTAGCAGGAGAGAAGAGAGAAATGGCAAAGCAAGTAATTCATGGCGAGGAGTCGCGCGCTGCTATCTTGCGCGGAATTAATCAACTCGCCGACGCAGTGAAAATCACGCTGGGTCCCAAAGGCCGCAACGTGGTTATAGACAAGAAATTTGGTTCGCCCACCATTACCAAAGACGGCGTCACGGTAGCGAAAGAGATTGAGCTCAAAGACGCGCTGGAAAACATGGGCGCACAAATGGTTCGCGAAGTAGCCTCCAAGACCTCTGATGTTGCCGGCGACGGAACAACAACGGCGACAGTGCTGGCGCAGGCTATTTTCCGCGAAGGCGTGAAGACAGTCGCCGCGGGCGCAAACCCGATGGCACTCAAGCGCGGCATCGATAAGGCCGTCGAACGCGCGATCGAAGAGATCAAGCGTTTGGCCAAGCCCGTTAAGGGCGACGCGATTGCACAGGTCGGCACCGTTTCGGCAAATGGCGATTCGACCATCGGCAACATCATTGCCGAGGCAATGAACAAGGTTGGCAAGGACGGCGTCATCACGGTTGAAGAGTCTAAGACAATGGACACTTCGCTCGAGGTGGTCGAGGGTATGCAGTTTGATCGTGGCTATCTCAGCCCCTACTTCGTTACCGATCCCGAACGCATGGAAGCAGTAGTTGAAAACCCGCTGATCCTCATTCACGAAAAGAAGATCAGCTCGATGAAAGACTTGCTGCCCTTGCTCGAGCAAGTTGCCAAGATGGGCAAGCCAATGCTGATCATCGCCGAAGATGTTGAAGGCGAAGCGCTGGCCACCCTGGTTGTCAACAAATTGCGCGGCACGCTGAACATTGCTGCTGTTAAAGCGCCCGGCTTCGGTGATCGTCGCAAAGCAATGCTCGAAGACATAGCCATCCTGACGGGCGGCAAAGTCATTAGCGAAGACCTCGGCATCAAACTCGAGAATGTGAAGATCGAGGACCTTGGTCGCGCTAAGAAAATCACGATCGACAAAGACAACACAACGATCGTTGAAGGTAACGGCAAACATTCCGACATCGAAGGCCGCGTCAAGACTTTGCGCGCCCAGATTGAGGAAACCTCTTCCGACTATGACCGCGAGAAATTGCAAGAGCGTCTCGCGAAATTGGTTGGCGGTGTTGCCGTCATCAAGGTCGGTGCAGCTACCGAAACGGAGATGAAAGAAAAGAAAGCTCGCGTTGAAGATGCCATGCATGCCACGCGCGCTGCGGTTGAAGAAGGAATTGTTCCGGGTGGCGGCGTCGCATTGGTTCGCGCCGCGAAGGCTCTCGACAAGTTCCTGACGAACAAAGCAGGCGAAGGCGATCCCGACGAGCAAATCGGCGTGAACATCGTTCGTCGTGCGCTTGAAGAGCCGCTGCGCCAGATCGTTCAGAACGCCGGCAAAGAAGGCGCGGTTGTGGTTGAAAGAGTGCGCTCAGACAAGGGCGAAAACTTTGGCTTCAACGCGCAAACCGAAGAGTATGGTGACCTCGTGAAAGCGGGCGTCATCGATCCGGCTAAGGTCACGCGCACGGCATTGCAGAATGCCGCGTCAATCGCCGGCCTGATGCTAACCACGGAAGCAATGGTTTCCGAGATTCCTGATGATGACAAAGGAAGTCCGGCAATGCCGGGTGGCATGGGCGGAATGAGTGGCATGGGAATGTAATTGGTTCCCACGTTGCAAAAGTACCAAGGCGGCCTTGCTTTAAAAGAGCGAGGCCGCTTTCTTTTGCAACGCCGGGCCTGGGAACGAACGCAGACAAACGGTTTGCTTTACGGCTGTTCCGGAAAACGCGCTTCGATGACTCCGGCGATGTTCGTACCGTGATTAATTGTTAACCGCGGGTAGGCTAAGGGCTCGGCAACGAGGCGCTTGATCGCCAGTCTGTTTTCAATATCGCGAATGCTTTGCTCGTCGCCTTCGATTTCCATGAAGAGACCGAACGGCAACTCATCCACCACGATCTCAGTATCTTCGATACGCCAGGTTTCCCTGCGCTTTTCATAAACAAGCGCCGGATAATATCCCAACGCCTCAAGAATGAACTCAATCGCATCCGGGTTTTCGATGGCGGTTTCAAATTCGAGTTGCTGTTTGATGTCTGTGCGCGTGCCGACACGCTCTTTGTAAGTAAGCAACGCGCGATCGTCGATGCGCCTGAGTCGCAACACCGCCTGGTTAAGTTCGACCGCGTCGCCGGTGTACAGCGTGTTTACTTCAAACTCTTCGCCTTCGCGGGTGGCGCCGATCTGCGGCAAGCGCGCTCGTACTTCTTCCCGCTGCTTCGCGGTAAGCCGATACTTTTTCTCAATTTCGATGGGCATTTGCGCCGTACTGCCTGTCTATGGTGGCAGAAATCACACCGAGCATAAGCGATGCGACAACGCTGTAACAACCTTTATGGCGCGACGGGTGGTTTGGTCTTCTTCTTTTCCAATCGAACAAACATGATTTGCCGGTGTAGAGTGCTTGGTGATCCGGCAGTCGGTTCCACTTCTGCAGCCGCACACCATTCCTTGCAATCTTCGTCCGAGAATTTCCGACCCATATTGATTATGGAGTGCAGAACTCAGCGCTCGGAGACATCAGACAATCCTTTGGCCGACCCTGAGCGAATGTCCAACTATGTCTGATTGGAGTTCATATGTTTTGAGATACCCAAAGGATACCAGAGGAAATTAGCCCTCTCTAACCCACGGTGGCCTCACGAGGTCGCCGATTGCTGCCGCTACAAGAATTTTTTTAATGGATTGAACTCGCCTCGTGTTCAACTTGGTTGTTCAGCTATCTGTTTCAGTTTATTGGAGTAAATCTCAGCACTCGGCTCGGCATCTCCCTTTGAACCTGAAAATATCAAGCATTCGCTCTTTTATCCCTCACAAACAATTATGGTTTTTCTGTTGCGTTCGTGTTATAAACCACGCTCATAAGATAGTGGCAGCTCTTCCTCGAATGATTTTCTGAGGCAGCAATAGCCGCAAGCAAAGCCTCGCTCTCAAAAATCACTAATTGCGTAGGAAGTAGAAGGTGCCGGCGCATTGTCGGCCTATGAGCGTTTTGAGAGTCACCCAACTCTTAGAGCAATAGGGTTCGTGAAGAACCTCTAACCACTCACCCAAGAAGGAGTTCACTTACGCCGCTCAGAACCATCCTGACAAAAACTCCCTAGATTAAATCAAGCTGAGTTGTATAAGTGATTTTGAATATATGGCCGCCCCAGCCCCTCCCAGTGCGATAGGATACGCATCAACCGAACGCTCGACGAAAGGTCGAAGTTGGGCAGTTCAGAATTCTTATCCCGAAGCCGTCAACCCCATTCTGGTTGGGAACTCGCCGGTGATGCAAAAGGTTTTCTCGGTTGTCGGCAGAATTGCTCCAACTGACAGTTCCGTTCTGATAACCGGCGCCACCGGCACCGGCAAGGAACTTGTGGCGCGCGCAATCCACGATCAAAGCCCACGC
>JANMKA010000121.1:0-18820 GCA_031371765.1 Blastocatellia bacterium | reverse complement strand
CGTTGTAGCGAACTGATGAAACGTGATTTTGGCAAACGGCTGCGCGTGGTCGACGGCAGGGAATCATAGACAGAACCGTAGTCATGTGACTGCAACTGCGAGAACACCTGTTGGACCACCGAACGCACCGCAGACTCTTCTGAAGACTGCGCGACCAAAGAAACTGGCGCGATAATCAGTAGTAGGATCGCGGCGAATCCGGTTCTCCGCAAACGCCTGTAGTTAGTCTTCATCTAGTTCTTCCCCCTGGTCAGCTTCCGCGTCAGCAGCGGCAATTACTTCCTTCATTTGCGCGCGATAATTCAGAAACCAGAAAATCATGCCGAGTGCGGCGACGACGAATGCGGTGTTGAAATCTCGGCGCGCCAGGAAAAATGCAGCTACTGCGATGCAGATACCCGCCGCAATCATCCAAAAAACTTTCATCGGTCACCCGGCTTCATTTCACCGTCACGGGAATTCGCAGTTCAATCTGTCCCGGCGGATAGCACACCTGATCGTCGCAAGCTTGCACGCGCAAATGCGCGACAAGTGAGTGCTCACCTTTGCTGGCCGCGTTGTCCGCCTTAATGGTCGCCTTTATTTCAGTTTCACCTTCATATACAGCCAGTGGTTTATCGGCGAAGGCGAACTTCCTGGTGGCCGGCGACGGATAGGAAACCGCCGCTGCTGAGATTCCTTCGCTCGCTGCAATCTCCAATTCCGTCGCTTTCAGATAAGTAAACGTCGGCGGGTTGGCGTTGACGTGATAACCACTCTGGATTTTCAAAGGCACTATGAGTTGAGCCGTTCCCCCCGACTTGATCTCAACCGGTTGCGGCGCCGCACTGACGACGCCAACTGAGGTGACTTTCTTCACTTCGTTAGTTTCAGCAGGCGAGGCGGAAGTCTGCGTTTGCGGTCCCGGCGCTTGCGTCGCACATGCGCCAAGGGCGAACAAAACAGAAGACAGCAGGAGAGTTTTTAAGCTCTTCATCCGGCGGCCTCTTTCTTTCCTTCCGGCCGCTTGATGCCAAACTTCTCCAGACGATATTGCAAAGTGCGGAAGGTCAAACCCAGAAGTTTCGCCGACTTGGTTATGTTGTAATCCGTCTGCTCCATCGCCTGCATTATCAAATCGTGTTCGACGTCTTCAAAACTGATCCCTTCAGGCGGCAACTTAAACGCGCCTTCAGCAACCGGCCGTGATTCCTGTCGCACTTCCAGCGGCAGATCGTCGATGGTAATTTGATCGCCTTCGCAAAGAAGAATGGCGCGCTCGATGGCCGACTCGAGCTGGCGCACGTTGCCCGGCCAACTGTAGTCCATCATCAGCTTGCGCGTTTCCGGGGTCAGGCCACGAACCAGGCGCGAGGTGTTGCGCGTGTGCTTTTTGACAAAGTAGTCGATGAGCACAGGGATATCTTCACGGCGTTCGCGCAGCGGCGGCACATCAACTGACAAAACATTAATGCGGTAGTACAGATCGTCGCGGAAGCGGCCGTCAGCAACCATGGCCCGCAAATCACGATTCGTGGCCGCAATCACACGCACATCAACATTAATTTCATGCGTGCCACCTACGCGTCTGATCTTCCGTTCCTGCAAAGCGCGCAACAGTTTCGCCTGCATCGCCACGTCGAGTTCCGCAATTTCGTCCAGGAACAGCGTGCCGCGATCTGCGATCTCGAACAGTCCCTTTTTCTCGGCGTGCGCGCCGGTAAATGAACCCTTTTCATGGCCGAACAATTCTGATTCGAGCAAGTTCTCGTTAATCGCGGCGCAGTTAACAGCCTGGAACATGTCCTGAGCGCGCGGCGACTGGTTGTGAATCGCACGCGCAATCAATTCTTTGCCGGTGCCCGATTCGCCACGAATGAGCACTGTTGAATTCGAGCGCGCAACTTTCAGAATCATGCGCTTGACTGACTCCATCTTCGGCGAAGCGGAGATAATTTCGGTGTCCAGAGCGTCAAGCCGCTCCAGCGCGCGATTGATTGTTTCCAGTAACGCCGTCTTGTCGTACGGTTTCTCGAGGTAATCGAAAGCACCGCGCCGCAATGCCTCTTTGGCCGAGTCGATCGAGCCGTGCGCAGTTAAAAGAATAACGATGATCGACGAGTCAAGGACCAGCAGGTGCTGCAACAACTCGATCCCGTCCATGCCCGTCATCTTCAGATCGGTTAGGGCCAGGTCGAATCGCTTTTCTTTGGCAAACTTGATCGCCGCTTCTCCTGAAGAAGCGGTGGTCACGTCATATCCCTCGCCGGACAGGATCATCTCGAGTATTTCGCGCTGCGATTTCTCGTCGTCAACTACCAATATGGTTTTACGCGCCATAGTATCTAAAGGATGAAGGATGAGGGATGAAGGATGATGCGAAGCCATGGCGAAAGGTCTTTCCGGGTTCCGCCTTCATCCTTCATCCTTCTGCCTCTTGTGTCCCCCTCCGTCGCCGGCTTTTGCCGGCAAAATTATTGTAAACGTCGTGCCGTTTTCCAGTTTCGAACTGACGCTGATTGAGCCGCCATGATCATCGATTGCTTTTTTGACAATAGCAAGTCCAAGACCCGTGCCGGTTTCCTTCGTCGAATAGTATGGCTCAAATATTTTCCCTATGTCGTCGGGAGCGATCCCTTTGCCGGTATCGCTGATGGCTATGCGCGCGCGATTCTCGGGTTCAGGCCACAGGTCAACCTCAACTTTTCCACCGGCACCGTCAATGGCTTCGACACTATTGATCAGCAGATTAGTAAAAACAGAGCGCAGAGAATCTTTGTCGGCAAGCACTCGCTGTAAGTCGCCATGCTGAGCCACGCTTGTCTGAATCCCGTTCTCCGCGGCTGGTCCGGAAATCACTCGCAATGCGTCTTCCACCTCAGCGCGCAAATCGAGCGACTCGAGTTCAAGCGCTGACGGCCGCGAGTACTTAAGAAAATCCGTTATGTGGCGATTGATGCGACCAACTTCAGATTTAAGTTGCAGAGCGAGTCGTTCAAAAGTCTCGCGCTTCGCAGGATCGTCCGGTGCAAACGACGAACGCAGATGGTCCAACGTTAGGTTGATGTAATTGAGCGGGTTGCGAATCTCGTGCGCGATCGCCGCCGCGAGCCTGCCGACTACGGCTGCTTTTTCTACGTGGTGAAGCTGTAACTCAAGCTCGCGCGCGCGGCCGAGCCGGGAGGTCATTTCGTTGAAGGCGTTGGCCAGCGCTCCCATCTCATCGTTGCGGGCGGCCGGCACGCGCACATCAAAATCACCGCTGGCTACGCGTCGCGCCGCCATGGACAGATCTTTGATCGGCCGCGTGAACCGCCAGACAAACAGACCGGTAACGAGCGTCGTCGCCAGCAACAACATCAATGTGTAGAAAGCAGAGCGTGAAGCCTGGCGCTCAAGGAGATTCGTAAGCGTGTTTGCCGAGCCCAGTACGACGATGATGTACCAACGACCCTTTGTGGTCTCGACGGGGAAATAGAACGCCCCCGGATCTCCGGCAATCAAATGGGTAGCGGTGCTCATCCCTTCCGGCAAAGGTGCGTTCTGTGCAAGTTCAACCGCGCTGCTGAGCGGCGGCAAGCTAATGTCCTTCACGCGTACGTAATGCGTCGAACCGTCGGTATTCGTGGTGGGCGCGTAATCGCCGTTTAGACTGTCCTGCACGTTTCCGTCGTTATCGACCACTATGACGTTCTTGACGCGTCCAGCTTGCTGGTCAAGCAGCGGTTGCTTTGCTTCCTTCTGCATCTTGTCGAGGTACTCTTTGCTCGACAGACTGTTCACCCCGAGCGCCACCCCAGCCATGATTGCCTGTTCTTGTTCGACCAGCATGTGGGCGTTACGCCGTACTGATCGTACGTTCACGTAATACTGCACACCCAGCGTCAGCCCCAACAATGCGACCAGCAAAAGAATTAGCCGGGCGCGAAAACTGTTTAAAAGCTGGGGCATTCTCATAAGTTTTTGACGGACTAAGTAGTTTATACGTTGAAAGCACTGATGCGAAAAGCTACACGGAGGCAAAAATGCATTTCAATGTGACGAGTTGTGTACAAAAGCTTACTTTTGTGTTGCCGCTCAAGGATCACGATGCTATATTTGGCCCGGTCTCGAATCAATGTCCCCAGGGGCCGCCAAGTCAGGGAATTCTCCCGCCTCATCGAAAACGGGCCGAAGGTCCATTTGGAAGCTAATTTTTAGGAGAGATTTGAAAACTCTTAAGACTCAGCAGACGCGTTTTGGATTCTCCAGGGTTTCGATCCTGGTTCAGTAATTAGAGCAGGCGGCGCGAGTTTCAGCGAAGCTCATTACAAGGTGAGCTAACAACATACCCCGGGAAAGGTGAACTACCCTCGATGACATTGATTAACCGACACCCTCGAACCTTTTATGTCGCACTAATACTTTTTGTTCTTCTCCTTCTTCCCTCACAGTCTTCAGTTCTTGCCAGGAAACGTCATGCCGACGCTCCTCGTCGCAAAGTAGCGCGAGTCGAAAAAGGCCGAAAGCTTTCCGCTAGAGAGCGCCGCGCTGCCAAGCGCGATGAGCGACTGTCGGCTCGGGATTCGAGGCGCGCTGGTCGTGGCGCGAAAGTAAAGCTCTCGAAGCGCGAACTAAGGCGTGAAGCTGCGCGCGAACAGGCATCGTCGCTCAAGCTGCGGGAGCGCAAACTGGGCCGGCCGCTGAGCCGACGGGAAAAATTGGCCGAAACGCGTCGGATGGCGGCGCAGCGCCGTCGCGAGATCCTCGAGGCACGCAGACGCGCCGAAGCGGCTCGCCAGGCGGCAATTGCCCGGCAGCGCGCGATTGATGAAGCATTACGCAACGAAGTCCAGACAATGATCGCCCGTGACAATACCGTTGGCGAAGACGCCGAAGTGCGGAGGGTAGCGGTTAACGCCCTGGGACATCACGCGGGCACAGTCGTGGTCATGGACCCGATGAATGGCAAGGTCTACTCCATAGTGAATCAGGAGTGGGCGCTGCGAAGGGGATTCAAGCCCTGCTCGACCATAAAGTTGGTGACGGGTGTTGCTGGTCTTTCAGAAAACATCATTGCTCCGGCAGAATCGCAGTTGACCTCGGATCGCCCGCGCATGGATCTGACCTCGGCACTGGCGCACTCAGACAACTCCTATTTTGAACATGTGGGCAGCAGTCTTGGTTTTGACAAGATGGTCCATTACGCGCGCGAGTTGGGTCTCGGTGAAAAGACCGGTCTCAACGTTCCGTTTGAATATCCTGGTCGGCTGCCGGAGATGAAACCAGGTTTCACAGTGCGTCGCATGTTCTCTTACGCCGATGGTTTTGAAGTAACGCCACTGCAACTTGGCAGTCTGGTTTCAGCCATGGCAAATGGCGGCAAACTCTACGAGCCAAAAGTTCCTCACGACGCACAAGATGCGGCGCGCTTCAAAGGAAAAGTTCGCCGGAAAATAAACATCGATAGCGCCGTTTTTCAACGCATGATTCCGGGTATGGTGGGCGCGGTCAACTACGGCTCAGGCCGTCGTGCTTACGATCCAACACAAACGGTTGCTGGAAAAACCGGTACCTGCAATGGCGGCGACGGAAGTTGGGTGGGCTTGTTTACTTCCTATGCTCCGCTGGTCAATCCGAAACTGGCCGTCGTCGTAATCACCCGCGGAACTGATGCCCACCGGCACGTGCCCGCGGCAGTCGCCGGACAAATCTATCGTGACCTTAGTCGTCGCTTCGGCACGCCTACAAATTTGCAGCTCGCCTCGGCCCCGGATGACGAAGAGAAGGAAGAGGAAGCGGCAACCGCGCAGGCTGATACCAGCGACAACACGCGGGACTCAAACGCTAACTCGGTGGCTCCCGCCCCGGCGCAAATACCGCTGCTGAACAACCCAGCGCAGCGCGACAACGTTAAGAGAGTGTTGCTGCCAATACCATCTCGTACGGGTCAACCCGCAAATGCCGCAACTTCGAAATCTCCAACTGCTACAAAGGAAGCCGGCAAGTCCACACCCCAGGCTGATGATCGACTGCGGAGAACGCAGGCGCCGCGGCCGTAACTTACAAGCGTTTACAACTCGTTACAACGAACTGCGCCGGTGGGTCTTTTAATTGACCGCCGGCGCAGTGGTCTTTTACAAGACATTTGCTGACTGTTTTTAGACGCACTTGCCGCCTTGACAGGTCTGCAAGAGTTGCAGGAATATTGCGGACGTTGTTTATTCAAACTCTATCGTTTCGCCGACAATTGTGGCTCTTCACTTACACCACGGCAGATCGGCAACTGGTTTTTATAAGCGTGCATCTTAGTGTGGCCCGAACGCGGCATAATAATTGTCTCTGCCAGGGTAGACAGATAAGAGAACTTGGGAGGTTCTGACGACTGATGAAAAAACTTATTAGATTGCTGGCCATTTACGCGAGCCTGGCAGTGATTGCCGCGAGTGCATTCACGAACAGTCCTGCGGTCAACGCCCAGACACCAGCTCCGGCGGCGGCGCAGGGCGCGTGCACGGATGAAAGTAAAACTGCCTGGTACGCGGACTTCACCAAGTTCCGTACTACCGATCCAACCAAGGCCGCTGAAGCCGGCAAGAAGTATTTGGCTGCTTGTCCGCAGGAAGAGGGACCGATTCCCACCTACTTGAAGAAGTGGATTGCGGCTTATGACAAGGAAGCGCGTCGCGGAAGATTTCAACCGTTGCTTTACAACGAGAAGAAGTACACCGCAGCGCTCGCACTGGGGAAAGAGATCCTGGCCGAAGAACCTGACAACCTTAGAGTGATAATCGATATGGGCTGGGGCAGCTACCTGGCCGCCATCGCCTTAAATAATCAAAGTCTCAATGCCGATGCCGTGAACTACGCAAAGAAAGCTATTCAGCTCCTTGAAGCGAACAAAGCACCGGACAGCTGGCAGCCATTTAAGTCCAAAGAAGAAACACTCGCGTATCTTTACAATGTTGTCGGACGCTACGCAGTTAAAACCAATCCTACGGAAGCGCTAAATGCCTTGATTAAGTCAGTCCAATTGGAAACTGACCTCAAAAAGGATCCGTTGAACTATTATTACATCGCTTTCTCTTATGAGAATGGCCCGTATGCTGCGTTGTCGGCGGATTACAAGACCAGATTTGCCGGCAAAGACGAAACGCCGGAAAGCAAGTTGGCGCTTGAGAACATTAATCAGGTTATCGATCGCATAGTTGATGCTTATGCTCGCGCCGTCGCCCTGACGGGCAACGATGCAAAGCTGGTCGCCAGCAAGAAAGAGTGGTTAGACACCTTAGGTACCTGGTATAAATTCCGGCACAACGCATCGGACGCTGGTTTGAACGAAATGATCGCAAGCGTGCTGTCCAGGCCCTTGCCGCCGTTGCCAACGCCGATTACCACCCTGCCGGTGTCGGCACCGGCGACCACGCCGACCACTGGGACTCCAGGTGCGGTAGGTGCTAACACTGCCGGCGGCTCAACGGCTTTGCCGGCGGGTGCCAAGCCCGCGGTCACGACAACAACGAAACCTACGACCGTTCCTGCAACCGCAGCGACCACGACTAAGCCGAAACCGCGTAATAACCATAGACGTAACTGAGATCATTCCCCAGCTACTTTCCGAAACGCCGGAAGCTTGTCTGCCGTCGACGATGCTTCCGGCTTTTTATTATGCCGAGAACGACCGCTAAGCAGCCGCAAACCCTTCCGGACCTGGATCTACTGGAAACAATTCTGTCTTACAACTTTCAGAATCGTGCACTGCTTGAGCGGGCGGTTACGCATCGATCCTGGGCCCACGAACAGGTGGCCCCGGGTGCTGAAGACGAAGCGCGCCGGCTCCACAATGAATCGTTGGAGTTCCTGGGCGATTCGGTGCTTGGTTTGATAGTCGCCGATTATTTATGCACAGCCTACCCGGAAGTTACGGAAGGCGAATTGTCTCGCATGAAGCATCGCCTGGTTAGCGCGCCGACACTCGCCGCCGCTTCAGCGCGGATGCAGCTCGGCGACTTCTTAAAGTTTGGCCGCGGCGAAGAGAGAAGTGGCGGGCGGCGCAAAGATGCATTGCTGGCAGATGTGTTGGAAGCGGTGGCTGGCGCAATCTTTCTTGATGGTGGCTTAGCGGCCGCCACTGATTTTGTGCAACGCGCTCTCGGTGAAGAGTTGCGCGTGGTAACGCCGAAAACAGCCGCGCAGGCCGATTTTAAAACGATGTTGCAGGAGAAACTGCAGGCAGAGCGCGGCGCCGCCCCGCGTTATTCGGTAATTGAAGCAGCGGGGCCGCCGCACAAACGCACTTTCCATGTCGAAGTTAGTTGGGACGGCGGCAGCATTCGCGGCGAGGGACGGTCCATCAAGGCGGCTGAAACCGCGGCGGCACGAGCAGCGTTAAAGACAATGCAAAGCGCTTAGGGTGATGCGTAACTCAATTCAGCACCATGAACTGGTAAGCCGCACTTGACCATCTCAGACAACGTATCTAGGATAATTTTGTAGATGAGTAGTAACCCTTCCAGCGGTCGCAGCCAGCAGAGCGACGTCAAAACGAAGACGGAAGCAAGGCCGTTTTCTTTTTCCAAAGTCTTTCAGCGCAACGGTCACGACAAACCGCCGGTGGAAACCAAACCCCAAGGTCCGCCGAAATCCGTCTGGCGCGAATATTTCGAGTCAGCCGTGGTCACGGTGATCATGGCCCTGTTCGGCATGACTTTCATTGTGCAAGCAGTGAAGGTGCCCACCGGGTCAATGCAAAACACAATCACGATCGGCGATCACCTGCTGGTCAACAAATTTATCTTCGCGCCCGGCAAGTCTCTGCCCTTTCTGCCGCAACGCGAGATCAGACGTGGCGACATCATCGTTTTTAAGTATCCGGGCAATCGTTATGACCCCAGCCGCGATGATCGACCTGACAATAAGCCGATAACGACGAACTATGTGAAGCGAGTCATCGGTCTTCCCGGCGACCACATCCGCATGGAGGGCAGAAATCTGATCATCAACGGCAAGCAGCTGCCCGAGCATCAAATCGAGGCAATAGATAACAACGACAAAGCGCCGCTTAACCTCAAGAACCCAGCGCCGCGCAAGGCCGGCGAGCCTTATGACGTTTACTACAACCCTGATTTCAGCGAAGAGAGTTATCCCATCTTCCGCCTTGAAGGTGACGGCAAGGAGATCGTTATACCGGCCGGCAAGTACTTTGTCATGGGAGACAATCGCAACAACAGCGAAGACAGTCGCTACTGGGGTTTCGTGCCGCGCGAATTGGTGATCGGCAGAGCCATGTTTGTCTACTGGTCCTACGACGAGAGCGCGTCCTCGAGCGGCAATTTTATTCTCGACTTTTTCAACAACACGCGTTGGAGCCGCACCGGAACGATGGTGAAATAAGCAGCCAGACTCGGCTGCAAGTATTCCGGCGTTTACAAACCCCCGCCAACTTACTTTCCCTCTTTTGCAATTCGAATGTTCGCCGGTGACGAATGTTAGAATCCCTGTCGAAACATTAAGCGTCACATTCTGCCCAAGGGGGAATTGGTTGGGTTGCAGTTGAAAAAATTCATCGGCCGGCTCTGGGCGCGCATGAACGACCACGACATATTCGGTCGCGCCGCACAACTCTCTTACTATTTCCTGCTCGCGCTTTTTCCGCTGCTGCTTTTTCTGATGAGCCTGCTTGGTTATTTCGCCCAGGCCGGTTCTGACTTGCGGGCTAAGCTGCTGACCTATCTGGGAACAGTGATGCCTTACTCGGCCGTCACGCTGGTCCGTACCACGTTGGACGAGATCAGCCAGTCGGCCGGCGGGGGCAAGATTTCGATTGGCATACTGGCGGCACTTTGGGCCGCGTCAAACGGAATGGGCGCAATCAGCGACACCTTGAATGTCGCCTACGGGGTAAGGGAGCGGCGGCCCTGGTGGAAGGTGCGGCTGGTATCGATGGGTCTTACCATCATGCTGTCGATCCTGATTGTGGTGGCGCTAGCGATCGTGCTTTACGGCGGCCGGATTGGTGACTCAGTCGCGGCGCACTTTGGTTTCAGCACCGCGTTCACGCTTGCCTGGAAAATCCTTCAGTTTCCGATTGCCCTCTTATTCATCTTGTTAACGTTCGATCTCATTTACTATTTCGCTCCAGACGATCGGCGTCGCCGCCGCAACTGGTGGAACGTAGGCGCAATCACCGCAGTCTTTTTGTGGCTGCTGGTTTCGTTTTGTTTTCGGCTCTACCTGCACTTTTTCAACTCGTACAGCGTGACCTATGGTTCGCTCGGCGCTTTGATTATCTTGATGCTGTGGTTCTACTTCACCGGCCTGGCAATTCTGATCGGCGGAGAAATCAATTCCGAGCTGGAGCAGGGCTCGTGAACGGTCTTCTTAACTGCGACCGCAGGACGCGTTCAAAGTTAATAACGCGTGCGACCCGCGTTGCTTTGATTGTTGTCGCGTTGTTGTTTGCTTGTTTGCCTGCGACTGCACAGAAAAAGAAGTCAACAACCAAAGCGAAACCCGCTCCGGCAAAGCCTGTCGACGAGCTGACCAAACTGCGAGCAGAATTCATCCAGGCAACGAAGGATTACAAGGGCAGTTTGGAGAAACTATTGGCCAGCTACGAAAAAACCGTAGCAGCGGCAGCAAAGCGATTGGCTCAATCGCGAGAGCTATTGGCGCAGGGACTGATCTCCAAAAATGAGTTTGCGGTCAGCGAACGCAGTCTTGCCGACGCTAATGACAAAGTGACTGAGACCAAGTTGCGCATGAACAGTGCCGACGCGCAAATCGCGGACGCCTTAGTTGAAGCTGACGCTGAGAAGACGCTCGCCAGGACTAAGCCCATGGCAAAAGGATCGCTCCTGCAAACCGCGGCTTATATTCGTTACAATGGCGGCGCCTCCTGGGCTTTATCCGACGCGTGGAAAGTTCAGCGGTTTTTCCTTGATGCGTTTAAGAAGCCGTTGCCGATCGCGGTTTTCGGCCAGGGCGCGATTCACGATCGCTGGCGCCTGGACCATCACAACGCGATGGATGTCTCGCTGCATCCCGATGGCGCCGAAGGACAAGCGCTGCTGAACTTTTTGCGCAGCAATGGCATCCCGTTTTTGGCTTTTCGCGCAGCCATACCCGGAACAGCAACCGGCCCGCATGTTCACATTGGCCGGCCATCGCACCGCTACTGAAGCAGCAACACGATTTACATGATTGACACGATTAAGAAGAGGATGAGTTAAATAGGTAATTTGTTAATTCTGCAAATCCTGTCAAATCGGATTCGCTGTCTCCATTACGTCAGGAGGAGTACTGTTGAAGCAAACATTCGCAGGCATTTTCGCCATTGCAATCCTTGTCCTTGGTGCAGTTTCAGCAGTCGCCCAAATGGATCAAAAGTTACCGGCCGTTTCCTTAACTCAATCGCAGGCGTCACACTTCGCAGGTCTGGCTTTGAAGTGCATCGCAAAAGAATATCCAAACAAACCCGAGCACGTGATGAATGACGGTCGTGACGTCGATAATCCTAAGAAACTCCATCCGGCTTTCTACGGTTGTTTCGATTGGCACTCGTCGGTCCATGGCCATTGGATGCTGGTGCGCCTCTTGCGCACGTTTCCAAATCTTCCTGAGGCCGCGCAGATCCGCAAAGCCCTCGATGCAAATCTCAAGGCTGAAAACATCGCCGGCGAAGTTGCATACTTGAAGCAGCCGAACCGGCAATCGTTTGAACGCACTTATGGCTGGGCCTGGTTATTGAAACTCGCCGCAGAACTATCGCTATGGAACGACAATGACGGCAAAGAGTGGTCACGTAATCTTCAACCGCTCGCCAGCGTTATGGTCAGTCAGTATCTTGCGTTCCTGCCTAAACAGACTTATCCGATTCGCACCGGCGTACATCCCAACACGGCTTTTGGGTTGGCGTTTGCATTTGATTACGCGAAGACTACCGGCGATGAAAAACTCGCTACGCTGGTTGCCGAACGCAGCCGCACATATTTTGGCAAGGACGTTGACTATCCGGGAAACTGGGAACCGGGTGGCGAGGATTTTTTTTCGCCGGCTTTGATGGAAGCGGATCTCATGCGACGGGTGATGGCGCCTGCCGGGTTTCGTCGTTGGTTTCATCGCTTCCTGCCACAACTGGCAACGGACCGGTTCAGGAACCTGTTGCAGCCGGCAGTAGTCTCGGATCGGACCGACCCGAAACTCGTTCATCTTGATGGCCTGAACCTAAGTCGGGCCTGGTGCATGCGCAGCATCGCTGCGGCGCTTCCTAAAACCGATCCCGACCGCCGCCTTCTTATTGATTCAGCGCGAGCGCATGCCGCGGATGCATTGGCCCACGTGGCCAGCGGCGATTATGCAGGCGAACACTGGCTGGCATCGTTTGCCGTCTTCCTGCTTTCGACGCCGGAGCCGTAAGTGGCACGGACTAAAGTCTGGACCAATTTAGCGGACCGAAACTGCGCGTCATGCGTTTACATGAACTGAATGTTCCGGCTTAATGGACAACATCATGAAAACAATAATTCTCCTGCTTGCATTCGCGCTCTTTTCCGGGGCCTGTACTCAACATTCTGTGGCGACCGCTCCCGGCAATCCAGCTTCCCAGGCAAAAGGCGAGTTGCGCTACACGGTGCCCGAAGGTTGGCAAGTGGAAAGACCAAACTCCAACATGCGCATCGCGCAGTACAAATTGCCAAAGGCCGAGGGCGACAGCGCCGATGCCGAGCTCGTGGTTTATTATTTTGGTCAGGGCCAGGGCGGTTCGAAACAGGCCAACATCGACCGTTGGCTCAATCAGATGCAACAGGCTGACGGCAGTCCGTCAAATGAAAAGGCAAAGATCGAAAACATAACCGTCAATGGCCTGGCGGTGACCACGGTGGATGTTCTCGGTAAATACAACGGCGGGATGGCATCGCCTGGCGCTGCGCCGAGCGCCACTCCGGCCGACATGTCCAACTACCGCATGCGCGCCGCGATTACTGAAACGCCAAAAGGTTCGTACTTTGTGAAATTGACTGGACCGCAAAAGACTGTCAGCCGCTGGGACCAGGCTTACACCGACTACATCAAATCCTTCGAATTCAAATAAGGCAATCAAAACGGCTTGCGCGGTGATGTCGACGCGGCTGCTTCACGGCGGGACCATTCACTTTGTCTGACTCTAACTCCAAGCCGATAATTTTCTACGATGGGGTTTGCGGCCTCTGTAATCGGCTAGTCCAATTTGTTTTGAAGCATGACAAGCGGGATCACTTTCGTTTTGCAGCGCTGCAAAGCGACCTCGCAAGGACAACGTTGCGGCGCCATGATCGAGATGCGCAGGACCTGGACACCGTTTACGTGGTGGTCCAATACGACCAGCCGTCTGAACGGCTGTTAGCGCGTTCAGATGCAATTCTTTTTCTGCTTAAACACCTGGGCGGAATTTGCCAGGTCGCGGCGGCAGGAAAAATTCTTCCGCGGCCGGTGCGCGATGGAATCTACGGCCTGGTTGCGCGCAGTCGCTATCGAGTGTTCGGGAAATCTGAATCCTGCATTTTGCCCGCACCAAAACATCGCGCAAGATTCCTGGATCAATGAAGAGAAAAGGGGCCACGTAGGTATTACGTGGCCCCCATTAACCAGCGGTGTCCTGGTCTACCTGCGTCTATGCCTTGCCTGCAACTGGCGAACTTGTCCGCGCAGTTGCTCAATCTCTTTCTGTTGCTCCTTGATGGCATTGAGCATCGTCCAGAGAATGGGATCGTTATTGATCGTTAGGTAGCCCTGGCTGGTAGTGCTTACTGCTTCGGGAATAATCTTCTGTACTTCCTGAGCGCCAAAGCCGATGTGTTCACCCGGCGAGTTAATCTTTAGAGCGTTGTTCTTCGTATACTCATAGCGCAGCGGTTGCAACTGCAGCACGGCTTTGAGCCCGCTGTTGAAGTTGCCTTTGATGTTCTTCAAACGCTCGTCCGAGAACACATCCCACGATCCGCCACCCGGCTTGTTGGCAGTTCCGTTGACCGACAGCAAAGCAGTTGGCGCAGCGGTACCGATGCCCACATTCCCTGCTGCCTCAATGCGGACTCTCTCAGCATTGTTCGTGCCGAGCGTTAACGCGCCGTTTGCATTGTTTGTAATCGACAAGGCGGTGCCATCGTGGAACATAGTCGCTTTTCGTACGTCAGCGATGGCCCATTCATAGATCGCATCTGTGCTTCCGTTTACAGTTATCGCCCGGCTGACGGCGGATTTGTTTGGCGAGCTCGTGCCGATGCCGACGCTTCCGCTCGCATTGATGTCAATGCTGCTCGTCGGCGCGCCCGGACGAATACGGAAGGGAAGGCGCGATCCCCCAGTCACATCGCGAACGAAGAAGTTCGCTTCGTTGCCGGCAATGTCCCAGGTTTGAGCGGTAAAGCCGCTGGCGTTGGTTTGTTCCAGGCGATGAGCGGGAGTGTCGCCAGTGGTTATGTGTAGATCCAACACCGGCGTGGCCGTCCTGAGTCCGACTCGACCTGTGCTGCTTACTTTGAGCGCGTTCGCCGGAGCGCCGGCGTCAACCTCAAAAACAATTGTGCCGGTTTCGGAATTACCGCTTGCGCCTTGATCCACGAACGCAAGAAAGTTGGCGCCGCCGGCGGCTGAACTGTTTGCTCTTATCTGCCAGTTATTGGTGGGAAAACCGGCTGAAGTGCTGGTGTCGTCAAATTGAAGCCGATCGTTATTCTCCTTGAGTCTGATCGTATCGAAGCCAAAGACTTCGCCATTGACGCAATCAAGGCCGACGCAGGCGCTGCCTTGCACGATCAAGTCGTCGGGAATCACATCATCAGGCAGCAACATGAAAGGCGTGTGATGCAGTTTCCGGGAGTCCGAAATGCCGAACGACATCCCTCGACCGGGTGGCAGCGCGGAACTCTTGCTGGCATGACGCGACGTCGATTCTTCTGTGGCGCCCGCCACCACCATGGAACCATTTACAATCGAGAAAGATCCTGATTCAACTGATTGGGCCGGCGCGGCGCTCTTGCGCGCAGCCCGCACACTTTCTGACTCATCATCTTTGCCGCGCCCGTTGGATGCGACGTCCTTGCGGGCCGCCGCAGAGGCGGACATTACCCGCAACTCATACGTGTACTGCCCGTCCGGCAGTCTTTCCCCTTGAGCATCGGCAATTGAAAAAGCAGGCGAAGCTCCGGCCTTAAAAGTTTTGGTGAACACGCGGCCGTCTGGCGCCGCGACTATCAGCGTTAAGCCGGCATTGGGAGCGGCAACGTCCCATCTCACGCTCGATCCACTTCCGTTAATAGCGGCAAGCTTTCTATCTTCCATCGTCTGCGCTGACGAAGAGACGTGCAGGCAGGCGATAAACGCAATACTAAGAATGAATGATAGGTACTTTAAGTTCTTCATGGAGGCCTCCTATTGAGTTGGTTGCAGAATTGTCAAGGGTGATTAAGGCCTGACTTTCTGAAAGATAGATTTGAGAAAAGCCGACTTAACCGCGCGAGGAATCTGAGGTGTTGATATTACAACCGCCAGCCTGAGTGTCAAGGATAAATGGGCCTCGCCCCGACGCGGTGTGCAATCTGATGAGTCACTCAGCGTTTGGTTTCACGCAATCCGAGTGCAAGGTAAACAACGATGGCAATGTTGAGGACAATGACCATGATCTTCATGAAGCCAAACTTCTGAACCAACTCATAAACCTCAAGCGGAATCAGCGAGGCAGTGACGAAAATCGTGAAGTACTCGGCCCACTTCTTACGCAGCGCCAGACCAATTCCCTCGGTGAACACAAGCGCCGCATAAAAGAACGTGCCGGCGCTAAGCTCCACCAACTTCTTATCGTCTACCACCCATAGCTTGCGGATGAGGGCGTGAATGAAATGGTTCTCTGGATCGACGCGGATGGCTTCCATCCAATGACCGACTTGGGCGGCAACATTCTCATGCAGCAGGGACAGGGCGCCAATTCCGACCGCCAAAAGCATCAGGCCTTTGAGAAGCTTGAAGGCGACGATCAGCCAAATGCCTTTCCGCGATTTTGCGCGCGCCCTGGTTTTTTCCTTTTTAGCCATCACACGATAACGATGTCGACGAGGGAATAGGTTGGGGATACAAAGGGAGGAGCGGTGCTTTAGATTCGCCAGCTAACTTGCCACGGGATTTCCACCAGGCTCATCTTGAGATGTGGTGCCCCCGGCGCGATTCCAACGCGCGACCTTCCGCTTAGGAGGCGGACGCTCTATGCAACTGAGCTACGGGAGCAAACTAGTGAATCGTAAATCGTAAATCGTGAATGGTAAAGACCAGAGGTCAGAGGTCAGAGATCAGAAGTCAGAGATCGGAACTCACGTCGACGCGTCTGACCTCTGACTTTCTGACTTCTGACATCTGATCCCTGGCCTCACCTCTAGCTTTGATACTTGATCAGCGAGCGCACATCGTAGCCTTCAAGTTTCTTTCGGCCCGGCAGGAACTCCAGTTCGACCACGAATACTAAGCCGACGACAGTGCCGCCGAGCTGTTCCACCAAATCGCAAACTGCTTTAGCCGTGCCGCCGGTAGCCAGGAGATCATCGGCAATGATGACTCGATGACCATTGCCGATTGCATCGCGATGAATCTCGAGCGTGTCCTGTCCGTATTCCAGGTCATAAGAAATCGACGCGCATTCAGACGGCAATTTCTTCGGTTTGCGCACCGGCACAAACCCGGCACCGAGGTGATAAGCCAGCGCTGGAGCAAAAATAAAGCCGCGCGCTTCGACGCCAATTACCGTGTCAACCGTTTCACCTTCATACTCCGCAGCCAACGCGTCGACGGTCTGGCGCAAGCCGTCAGGGTGTTTTAGCAGCGTCGTGATGTCGTAAAAATTAATGCCGGGTTTTGGGAAATCCGGCACTTCGCGAATTAGTTTTTTGAGATCGTCCATAATTTTCAGAAGTCAGAAGTCAGAAGTCAGAGATCCGAAGTCAGAGGTCAGAGGTCAGAAGTCAGAAGTCACAGGTCAGAGGTCACTGGTTCGCGACGCGCTGACTACCAGGACTTACCCACGAATTATTAAATCGACTGACCTCTGATCTCTGACTTCTGACCTCTGACATCTGGCCTCTGCTTTTCTATCGCTCAATCCTGAAACTCGAATAGAGTCCAGTTGGTTCAAGGCTGATTTCTTCGACGTGTTCCACGCGCGACCATTGTGGCCCGGTCACCAGGTCATTCCTAAACTCATCGACACTGACAGCCGATCCTTCGGCGAGCGCTTCGACCGTTCCGTCGAAACAATTGCGCACATAACCCAGCACCTGGTGCTTGGCTGCGGCCCGTTGCGCAAAGAATCTAAAGCCAACCCCTTGCACGTCGCCCCTTATCAAAAACTTTCGCGCCACCTTTGCCATGCGTTCGTGAATCGTAAACCGTGAATTGTAAGTGAGCGGCTTCGACCCCTGGTCCATTCTTGCCGTTCATGCTGGAACGACAACGCCATCAAGCGGCCGCACTTCGAAAATTCACTTGCACTTAAATACTCTGCCGACCTTATCACGTTCGAGCGTAAATGTTTGCGGCTCGAGGCTCGAATTCTCTAACCTCACTGTAAGTTTCATCGTGTTGCCCGTAACCGAGCCGGAATAGGTTGCCGCTTGATTGTCGACCTTCTGGCCTATGCGAATTGGTCCGCCGCGTTCCCTGGTATAAGTGCCGCGCCAAGTGAAGCGGCCCCGGCGATCAACTATTAACGGGCCCGCGATTGAACCATGAGCGCAGTCGTACTCAATCTCTACCGCGCCAGCGGTAACTGTGAATTGAATGTGCAGGCCACCCCAGGTTCCGTTATCTAATCTTGGCATTTTGCGTGCGCCGCTGCTGACGGATCCGAGCAGCAAAATCAAACTGCTCGCGACCAGAATCGTTTTTTGCGTTCTGAACTTCATCTTAAAACACCGTTCCTTCCCTTCGGCTCAATTCGTTGTTGCACCAGCCAACGATCCGCGGGGAGCGCGAACGGCGTCAAACGCTCGTCGCTTTGATGCGTTTCAACATTGTAGCAACCGCGCTGATGATGCCCAACCGGTAAGCTGACAGGCGCTGCGACGGGCGGTCAGCTCACATCACGCTGGCTTTCAGACCGGAAAAGAGAGAAAAACAAGGTTTTCTGTAGAAGAGATCGACGAATCGGACTATCTTTATTCATAGTCTTGCGCAGCTAGTAAACCAAGGGGGTCAGCTTGTTTTCAGCAAAGCCAAAGTCAAAATCGTCCGTTAAGGCGGCATTAGGAGCGGTGCGCGATTTTATTGGTGGGCATCAGGAGGATGAAGAAAACGTGTCGGAAAATCTCGTTGCCCGGAATTCCGCGGAGCCTATGCCGCCAGTCCAGCCTGCCGCCGAAGAAGTAAAAATGGAATCAGAAAATCAGCCTGACAAGAATGCGACTCCGGATCAGCCTCAGTCGGAAGTAGTCGAACCGGGGACCGCTCAGAAAAAGACTGCACAAGCGACTGACCAGGCCTCGCGCGAGTTTGCGCCTTCTGAGGGTTTTGACCAGGCGGTGCGCGATCTGCGCGCCGGCGAATCGGCTGAGACCCGCGCGGCGGCGGCTCGCATTCTTGCGGGAGCCGGCAGCCAACGCGCCACACCTCATTTGATCGCTGCACTATTCGATGCTGATGCCACGGTGCGGGCGACGGCTAATGAAGTATTGGCCCAGTTCGAAAATTCGAGCGTGCCGAAAAATGCGACCTCGCAAGAGACTGCCAAAGCGCCGGCAGCGAAGCCTCCGGCAGCCTTGCAATCACAAGCAACTGCTGAAACTGCAAAAGTGATCAAGCCGCAACCAACCGAGCACAAGGTTGACGAAAAAACTGCGGC
>JANMKA010000039.1:0-4689 GCA_031371765.1 Blastocatellia bacterium | reverse complement strand
CGAAACCAACCTTGAGTGGAATCGCAGGTTCACAGACTGAAGTCTGTGCCACTACAATGCAATCATGCGCGCAATGATTCTTTCGGCCGGCTACGGCACACGGTTGTGGCCGCTGACTGAAGATCGCACCAAGCCTGCCATCCCCATTCTTGGCAAACCACTCGTCGGTTACGTTGCTGAATATCTTGCTGGTTACGGTTGCGGTGAGATCGTCGTCAATCTTCATCATCGGCCAGAATCGGTTCGCCGCGCGCTGGGCGACGGCAGCAGGTTTGGAGTGCAGTTGCATTATGTTGAGGAACCCGAAATCCTGGGCACGAGCGGTGGGATTGAGAACGCGCGCGCGCTGCTTGAGGGCGAAACCTTCATCGTGGTCAATGGCAAGATCATCACCGACATCGATTTGAACGCCGCCTTGCAAACTCATCGGCGCACGCGGGCGATCGCAACGCTGGTCGTCCTGCCCAATCCTTCCTGCGAACGCTTTTCGATCGTGAATGCAAAAGCTGGAATGTTACAAGGCTTTGGCGGAATGCCGGTAAGAGCCGATTTCGTGGCCAAGGATCCGCCACTTATGTTCACCGGCATTCAGATACTCGAGCCGGCAATCTTCGACTACATTCCGCGCGGCGTGTTTTCGCACACCACCACCGCTGTCTATCCGCAAGCTGTCGCCGCCGGCGAGCATGTCGCGATTCATGTCGCCCAGGGAAACTGGTACGAGCTGTCCACGATCCAACGTTATCTGGATATTAGTTTGCGGTTACTGTCGCGATCCGGTGCTGACGTGAGCATGGGCGGAGGCTGCAGCATCTCAAAATCCGCCGAGGTCAATGAAGCAATACTATGGGATAACGTTGTCGTAGAAGACGGCGCGCGGGTCAGTCGCGCTATCCTTGCGGACAACGTTCGCGTGCCCGCCGGCACGGTCATCACAAATGCGGCGGTTGTTCGTGCTTCATTAGTCGCCGGTAAAGAGCCACCGGCAAAGGCTCTGAAGGGCGAGGTTCGCGGCGACAATTTTGTTGTGTCTTTGGCTGAGTGATACAATCACGCGAAATTCTAAGGCAAAATGGTGGGACCGCGGCTTGTTCCGCCAACGTTTAATTGATCGAACGCCCCTGCGTTTTCCCCAAAATGAGCTCGGCAAAACAGGTAACTGTGAACGCTTTTGAAGTTTCCCCGTCTGAGCGCCTGGTGCGTTTTTTGGAAGGCCAGGGTGCTGCCGGCAAATCCGTTGTGCCGTTGACGCCCGATGCCTCAACGCGCAGTTACTTTCGCCTGCCGTGGAAGAACGGCACCGCCGTCGCGGCCGTTTATCCCGAGCCATTCGATCCGGACGTGCATCCATATCTCGATGTGAGCAGGCTGTTTTTGGAAAACGGTATTCCGGTTCCGGAGATCTATTCCGTCGACGGCAAGCAAGGCATCATCGTTCAGGAGGACCTTGGCGATCGACCGTTGTTTCGGCTGTATGACGAGGCGCCGGCGGATGAATGCGAGGAGTACAAAGAACGCGCCGTAAATCTAATCGCACAAATTCAGAAAACGACTGCCAGCGCGTACGAGCAACAATCCATCGCCAGTCGACTCGCGTTTGACGAGGCCAAGCTTTCCTGGGAGTTCGACTTTTTCCTCGAACACTATTTCGGCAGCCTGCGGCAGGAAACTATGCGGCACGCCGAAGCGGCGGAACTTAAGGCGGAACTAAATGACATCTCGGCTGAACTCGCAGCGCGTCCGCGCGTGCTTTGTCATCGTGACTTTCATGCGGCGAACCTGATGGTTGATAAGAGCGACCGCCTGCGCGTCATGGACCACCAGGACGCGCGCATGGGTCCGGTGACCTACGATCTCGTTTCGTTCCTGCTCGACCGCAGGGCCGAACCGCCCGCGCTCGCGGAGTTGCGTGCTTACAGATTGTTCTTGTTGGAAGAGCGGCGCCTGCTGGGCCTCGACGCGTTGGACCCCGACGAATTCGCGCGTGAGTTTCGGCTGATGACGATCCAGCGCGGCTTGAAAGCTATCGGCACTTTCTCGTATCAAACGGCGGTCTGTGGCCGCGGCGAGACGTATGAGAGATTCATTCAGCCGACTTTCGTCATAGTGCTGCAAGCGGCTGATTGGCTGGATAGATTCCCGGTGCTGCGACGCGTAATAAGAGAGAGACTAAACACAAACGGATTGGGTGGATTGAAAAGCTAAATGGTTACCGAATCAACATCGCTGGAAAAAGTTACCACGGATCGCGTTTTCATCAACGAGCTTTCGCAGCACGTTGGGCAGGAAGTCACCATAAAGGGCTGGCTGTACAACTTGCGCTCGAGCGGCAAAATTGTTTTTCCGCAACTGCGGGACGGCACCGGCGTGGTGCAATGCGTCGCGCTAAAGGCTTCCGTGGCCCCGGAAATATGGGATGCGCTGAAGGGTCTCGGACAGGAATCAGCGCTCGCAATTCGCGGCACCGTGCGCGCCGATTCACGCGCGCCGGGTGGCTACGAGATCGATTTGATTGATGCTCAGATTTTCAGCGAAGTTCACGACTATCCCATCACGCCAAAGGAACATGGCACCGAGTTTCTGATGGACCATCGCCATCTGTGGCTGCGGTCGCGCCGGCAACACGCAATTCTCAAAGTGCGGCATACGGTCGTAAAGGCTGTGCGTGATTTTTTTGATAATGATGGCTTCACGCTGGCTGATGCGCCCATTTTTACGCCAGCCGCTTGCGAAGGCACGACCACGCTTTTTGAAGTTGATTACTTCGACGGCGAAAAGGCCTACCTGACGCAATCAGGTCAGCTTTACAACGAAGCGACGGCGGCGGCGTTTGGCAAAGTTTACTGTTTTGGTCCCACTTTTCGCGCGGAGAAATCCAAAACGCGGCGTCACCTGACTGAGTTCTGGATGGTTGAGCCAGAGATGGCTTACGCGACCCTCGACGATGTAATGACGTTGGCGGAAAGGATGCTGGCCTATATCGCCGGACGCGTGCTGGCAGATCGCGCCGAAGAATTAAAGGTGCTGGAACGCGACCCGGCAAAGCTCGAAGCCATTGTCCCGCCATTCCCGCGCTTGCATTACGACGATGCGGTAAAGATGCTGCACGAAGGCCATGAGAAGGGCCTGATGGAAACGCGTTTTGAATGGGGCGGCGACTTTGGCGCGCCGGACGAAACCTACATCTCTTCGCATTATGATAAGCCGGTGATGGTCCATCATTATCCAGCGGAAGTGAAAGCGTTCTACATGGCACGCGATCCGGAACGTAACGACCTGGCGCTGGGCGTCGATGTGCTGGCGCCAGAAGGCTATGGCGAAGTTATCGGTGGCGGTGAGCGCGCAACCTCGCTCGAGTTTCTCAAGGAACAGATTGCCTTGCATGAATTGCCGCAGGAAGCTTTCGAGTGGTACCTGGACTTGCGCCGCTATGGCAGCGTTCCTCACGCCGGCTTCGGCATGGGCATAGAACGTTGCACTGCCTGGATGTGCGGCATCGAGCATGTGCGAGAAACGATCCCGTTTCCACGGATGCTGTACCGGTTGAGACCTTAACCCAAGATCGTGAAAAGGCAATCAATTCTCACCTTGGCTTTGCTTATTGGGACAAGCTGAGCCCGTAATGATGTTTCGCAAACGAATAAAGATCAGTCAGTTCGTAGAGAAATCTTTTCATATCCCGGAGACGATTTTAGAGGCTATCAACGGAAGATAGAAATAAGCGATGACTAAAGACGCACAACTACGCACAGAATTCAACGAATGGGCCAAGGCCGGCCGTGGTCCTAGCATGGAGCGCGGGCATCGCCCGGTCGGCCAACAAGCCATCCGGCTGCTGGAGATTCCGGACGACGGCCGCGTGCTTGATATCGGTTGCGGCAACGGTTGGGCAACTCGCCTGATGGCTCAGCAGGCTGAACACGGTCGCGTCGTCGGCATCGATATTTCAGACGAGATGGTTGACCTGGCGCGCGAGTCATCCGACGGTTTTTCTAATCTCGAGTTTCGCGAGGTGAGTGCGGAAAGGCTTTCCTTTGCGGAAAACGAATTCACGCACGCGTTTTCGATGGAGTCGCTCTATTACTACGGCGATATTCCACGAGCGTTGCAGGAGATTAGCAGAGTACTCAAGCCCGGCGGCAAGTTCGCTTGCGTCGTTGACCTCTACCAGGAAAATGGTCCCTCGCATCAATGGATTGAGCAATTACAAGTCCCGGTGAAACTCTTAAGCATTGCCGAATATCGTTCGCTGTTTGAGGCGGCAGGCTTTATGAATGTGCGCGACCAGCGACTCTATGATCCCACGCCGGTGCCTGAAGACTATGCGGGCGGTAGTTTCAAAACTCGTGAAGACTTTCTTGAGTACCGGGCTTCCGGGTCGCTGCTGATTACCGGCGAGGTCGCGGCATGAGCGACGGACCGGAGCGGATCGTCACCATCTTTGGCGGCGCCAAGTGCGGAGAGGCCGACGACGAATACGCGCAAGCGCGGCGGGTTGGCGAGTTGCTGGCGGATGACGGCTACACAATTTGCACCGGCGGCTATCTTGGCGTGATGGAAGCCGCCAGCCGCGGCGCGCACGAACGTGGCGGCCGCGTGCTCGGCATCACCATGAATCAGTTCAAGGCCGAGCCCAACCGTTTTCTCACCGACAAAGTCGCAACCGCGCATTTTTATGAAAGACTGCAA
>JANMKA010000037.1:0-19007 GCA_031371765.1 Blastocatellia bacterium | reverse complement strand
TCCGGCGCGTCTTTCACCAACGATGCGATAGTCTCGGGCCTTGATCGCTTCCACAACTCTGCTGCGCTCGAGATAGATGGACACACGCGAATAGTTGTTTACCGCTAAGCCAATATTGAAAACGATGCCGCAGATAATGAACACCAGCGCAAACTTCTGCCAACCCTTCCTCTTCAGAAACTCGTTCCAACAATAGAAGCTATATAACATCGCGACCGGAAGTGTGAGGTAAAAAGTGTGGGACAGCGGCTTTCTGATCGCGAACAAAAAACTGATATAGAGCAGGACTACCGTCGCCAGCGTGAAATACTTCAGCGCCCACCAGTCGCTCACTGAATGCTTTCTTTTGAACCACAGGACCAACAAGGCGATCGGTTGCAGAATCCCAACCACGGTAAGAAAAACGACAAAAGGAATCAGCCAGGGGTTTTCGCGCATAAAGAGCAAGCGTTTCCCGGTGTTGCCACCAATGAAACGCGGCAGTTCAAAGCTGGCGAAAGACAAGAAGCGGCCCAAGACACCCTCCACAATGTTCGCAGACTTTAAGAGGTTGGCGTAATTAAGCTGCACTGCCTCGTTCGTGTTTCCCAATGCCCCGCTCAGTCCGTACTTAACAAAAGTTGGCACAAGAAAACTGCCCGTTAGTATGGCGCCGCCGGCAAAGAACATCAGACCTTGAATACCCTGCCGACCGGACTTCTTAACTTGAAAATAAAACGACAGCACAATGAAAGGAAGCAGGATCACCCACGACAGGTGAAACTGCATCACCCAGCAAAGCGCCAGTCCCATCGCAAAGTTGGCCCACTTTAAAGGAACCAGGCCACGACTGAGAAACGGATAAGTTTCAATGGCGCAGACGAAAAACAAAATCGCCGCGGGCAACACGTAAGAAGGGTTGTAAACCTGGGTGGAAATATTCAGCGTCCAGGGCGCGGTGAGCAACCAGGACCAAACAAACCATTTGGGAATTTCCGGCAGCCGCCTGGTGCAGTACCAGGCGAAGAAGCAGAGGCTGGCAAACGAGAGGATGTTTACGAAGATGTAAGGCGCTTCCGGCAGCGGCAGGACATAAAACGGCAGGCCAACAACCAGTCCTTGCAGAGCTCCGGGTACTTGAATTGTGTTGGTTACGTCCGGCCCAAAGTACGGCCATGCGCCGGTGGTAAAAAACTTCAGACCAATCAAATAGATCTGCTTTTCGTCTTCAACCTGCGTCCAGAAGTCCAGGCACAAACCGAACGCCAGCCGAAAGAGAAAAGCCAGGACAAGTGCGAGGGCGAAAAATATTTTCTGGCGTCCGGCCGCGGTCATTCGCCGTCATACGCTCGCCGCAAAGTCGGGATATCAATCTTCTTCATCTGCAGCATGGCCGCCATTACCCGTTGCGCTTTCTGCGGATCTTTATCTCCAATCATCTCGATCAAAACCCTCGGAGTTATCTGCCATGACAAACCGTACTTGTCCTTAAGCCAGCCGCATTGGGACTCTTGACCGCCAGCGGCAGTCAGCTTCTCCCAAAAGTAATCGACCTCTTCCTGCGTTTCGCAGTCGACGACGAAGGATATAGCTTCGGTAAATTTGAAATGCGGCCCGCCGTTGATGGCCACAAAGTTCTGTCCCTCAAGTTGAAACTCCATGGTCATTACCGAACCTGCCGGTCTGCCGGCGGCTTGGGAGCTTGCTTCGTTGTAGTGCGTAACCTTCCCGACTTTCGAATTCTTAAAAACAGAAACGTAGAAATTCACCGCCTCTTCGGCGTTGCTGTCGAACCACAGGAATGGCGTTATCTTTTGCATCTGAGTCTCCTTGAAACTGTATTTAGATATCTGAAGGGCGCAATCTTCGGATGTTCATCGCCAGAGAAATAGTTACCTAATCCGGGTTAACTGGGACGCGACGACTTGCCAGAGGCCACGTCTCTTTAGGTATGTATCCGTATAGCGATACTGCTCGGCAACCATCTGTCCCCTGTTACGATACCTGATTATTACCCGGCCAATGAGTACGGCAGTGTCACCATAGAGTCGCGCCTGTACATCCTCAACATCAAACGCGTCGTCCGGCTGTGGCGGTTTCGCGTTTCGTAAGCTCGCGACGTCTTCAGCTTTGGTTGTAACTTTACCGTCCCCTTCGGTAAGGGTGAAGTCATTTGCTTCAATTCGCTCGAGAGCTGCCGCGTCATGTTTTTGGTAAGCATCCAACCATTCACGCTGCAGCTTCAGTAATTCCTGCTCGGCGCCTGTCTTCCTCGGTTGTTGGCTAACAGCAGGAAGCGCAATTGCCAGCAAGGCAAATATCATCGCGAAGAGTTTCATCATCATTTTATCCTACATGAGAATTGACTTGCCTGATTTGAGTTCAAGGCCTGGCAGTGGCAATGAAGTCAGTACCGCCTGCGGTAGCGGGTGGGTGCTTGTTTTCATATTGTTCGGCAATTGACAATTAGAACGCAGGCACCCACCCGCTACCGCAGGCGGTACTGACCTCAGGCCACAAGATCAGTACTCCTAAGACTTCTTAATGACGTTTTCAAATTCGTCCAACGCGCCTGACACAGATGCTGGTTCAACGAGGGCGCTTTCCTCGTTTGGCGGCAACTGCTTGTTTAGCAGTGTTCTGATCTATCCGAGCCTTTACCAACTTGCGCACCAAGGTGGCCGGCAAAGGACGATCGCTGGGAAAACGCAGCGTGCCTTTGCTGGTATCGTAGGTCTTAAGTTCTTTTCTAAGCACTTCCAGCGGGTGACTACCAGGGTAGAAAGCGCAATGAGTCGCCCAGGCAGCGAAGGACACCAGCAGCCGGCCGTTAAGACGAAAGCCTGGCATCTGATAGCTAATACATTCTTCAGCTCTTGGCGCCGCAGCTTTGATTGCCCGGCGAAGCTTTTCGAGCGCGGCGCGTTTGTCATTACTCAACGGTGCCAGGTATTCGTCGATGGTTTGTGGTTTGGTTGACATAACGATTGAGTCTATCCGCCGCAGTTGAATGCCATTCAAGTGACGCCGGATAAAGTTGCCTGAGAAGCACGCTCATTCGGTCGCATGACTATGAACCACGCGACAGAGGTATTGACTCATCATTTGCCTACTTTCTGTATTTAAAGTAGTTGCAAAGCGGCTTTTGTAAGTCCAAATATTTTGAAAACGCATCGCCGGTTAAGACTTTGGTTCTGACATCCTTCGGTTCGATGCTTTCCAACACCCACTTACCGTTGTCCTTTGTGTAATGAAGCACAATTTCTCCAAATAAGACGGACGTATCCTCTCCAGCGCCTAGTCTGATAGATGAAACGTTAATCGGAATTACATCATCGGTTTCAGTGATTTTGCTTGGCGTGTCACTCGGAGCAAAACATCTATACGAATCGTCTTTGAAACTCCATTGCTGTTCTGTGTCGTTTGCGTCTTTTATACTAATCGTTTTCGCTCCGAGGTCAGTGTTCACTTGCTCTTTGGGAACACCTTTATTTCCCATTAACCCGCAGAAGCTGAAAATCAATAAACACAATGCTAAATCTGTCTTCATTTTCATAATGTTTTCCTTTGGCTAAATTTATGCTTGTGTCTTTCTCTGTCAAGAGTGATAGGCCGCTCAACGCCGCGCTTCAGCTGTGGCGCACAACAACCGCCGCCAGCGACAAGCCTTGCATGGAAGACATGCTAATTGCGCGTCCGCTGCATGCCCTTGTTAGGCGGCTTCGGGGCAATGGAATGAGCCTGACATAAGGACAGACGCGCCTTTGGGCAGAGTTCAAACGCGCCGGCCGGGTCATCACTTCGCCTTGTAGCCAGCCGTCACCTCGTCCTTATGCGCTGCGAAAGCGGACAGGACTTCTCCCTTCTCACGCGGAGGCACTTTGGCGAAGTCAAGGGTGCGCCCCAGCTCGGCCGCGACCTCGTCGAATTCCGCTGGTGAGACTTTGAGGTAACGATGTGCCTCCTCAAGACCCAATGCAGTCTTTCAACCGTTTTGACCGCAGCCGCCCGACCGCAAGATTCCAGCTCTTACAGCTTGCTGCCTCTTCTCCTGATGCAGTCGTGCCTGGCGATCTCGCCCCCGTGGAGAGCTGTATCCCTATTTGCACCTGCACTAAGATAAGCCTCATATATTTCCTGTCCAAGCTGCTTACATTTGTTATCTGTGTCCGGGTCCTTGGGAAATTTCGGTGTCTCTTCGGCGGGCGGTTCCGGCTCAGGAATCCCACAGAGTTTATCGGTCCTCCTCTTTATGCAGTCTCGCTGGGCAGCGTGGCCCGCGTCTGTCGCTGTATCCCCGTTTGCGCCCGCTTTGCGGTAGGCCGTGTACACATCAAAATGAAGCTGCTTGCATTTGTTGTCCGCATCCGGGTCCGGCGGGTCTGCCTTGAAGGGATTAGAATCGTTCTCGTTGAGTATCCCGTCGCAGTCGGCGTCCTTCGACGGATCGCAAGGCTGTTTACTTTCGACAGCTTTCTGAAATGCCTCGCAGCAGACTTCATCACCGTCTTTAGGATCCGGCCAGAAAGCCCCACCACAACCAGGATCTCTGGCGACGACTGATTCACGGACCATCATGGTACCGCAGACGAGAATTACCTCCTTGCAGCGTCGTTGTTCCCGGTTAATATAGATTCCCCCGGCGGCTTCGTAGTGGTAGGGCATCACCTTGAATTTACAATTTTTTCCGGGATTGAACCACGGCGGGTTACCGCCGTTCCTTCCATTCGGACAATCTTGTTGCTTCTGCGTTTGCCCTAAACTGCTGCATACAAGAATCAAGAACACCACGAAGACTGCCCAATAGCTTTTAGTTTCACCGAACTTCATAAATTTTACTTCCTTTGCGCTGGGCGACTTATTGAAGATGCTGTTTTGTTTATTTAAATCTCGCCACACATCGAGGTGAGTTAGCGCATTGCATCAGAAAGACATTCACAACGTACTTTGAACAAAAGAAGGAAATCTAACGGTTGAGTTGACGCGGCGGCGAGAATCAATGCACCCTCCGCCGGGCCAAGTTAGTTCGAAACACGCTCCCGCCGCTCGCGTCCAACGATTTGTTGAGTGTGTCATTTCTCCAATAGTGTTTGTAGCCACACATCTAACTGTTTCAAGTCACGGGAATCAAATTTGTCGTCAAAGCCCCGTTCGAACCGCCTGGCCTTTTTATCAGCGGTTTCGATGAAGATTATTACTTTGTTTTTAGCGTAGGGCGATAGAATTAGTTGATCGTAATTAATGGATGGAGTTTCCGGGGAGTCGGATGACCTATAGATTTTGGCCGCCAAGGTGAAGATCCTTTCGCGGTCGGCCTTGTCGGTCACGAGATAGCCGTCAGAATAATGAGTATTCTTTTCCGAGATGTAAGCTTGGTCGAGCGTACCGTCCGAATAAATCACCGCGGATTGTTTGGTGCCATCTGGCCTGAACTGCAATATCCCAAAGCTCAGAACCACGAGCTTATTCGGAGGTGTTCCGATGAGTAGGACAAGCAATGGGATGAGTATGAGAGATTTTCCAATCATAAGAGTAAGCACCCAACTATATATTATCCAGCCAGTGCTTGATAATATCGGTAGGAGCGCATTATATGGCGCTTGCGTGATAATACCGCCAAAGTAACGTTATCCCGCTGAAGCCGTTCGCTACTTCTTTGCGTAATAGCCCTGGCGGTAGAGCAACTGCAGTTTTTGTTGGCGCAACGCGGGGTTGATGATCTCGATGCGCAGGCGCCGGTAGGACGCATCGCGGTTCTTGTTGGTTGGTGAGTAAGCAATCAAGTACTGCGAGCGAAGTTCCTGGTCGATTTGTGAAAAAGCTTGCGTCAGGTCCGCGGGGCCCGCGGGAATGAAGGCCCGCCCGCCAGTTTTATCCGACACTTTGCGTAAGGCGCCGGCATCGAGTTTACCCTCCGGAAAATCCGCATCGCGAATTCCAATCGAATAGATCACAACGTCCGACTTCACCGCCAGGTCGATAACTTCCTGCTTACCTTTTTGACTGGCAGTATCGTCGCCGTCCGACAAGAGAATAATTGCGCGTCGCGTGTTGGCAGGAGTCTTAATCAATTGCTCCTGAGTAGTGAACCACAGTGCATCCCAGATGCTGGTGTAACCGCTCGGGTCCTGCTCAAGCGGCAGCGGATCTTCGCCGGCTGCCAACAGCCGCTGATTCTCCGCAGACAGCTCCACGCGCACTTGCTCAATTCCCTGGCGCAGCAGAACGGGATCGCCGGTCAGCGCCTGCTCAAGTTTGGGAATGCCGGTGAAAGAAAGCACAGCCGCACGGTCGACGCCGGACCGAATCACGGATTCAACAAAAGCGCGCGCGGCCAACTTTTCCTGGGCCATCACGCCTCTTTGCGACTCGCTGGTGTCGATAAGAATTGCCAGCGACAGTGGGCGATCGGTTTCGCGTTGGAACATGCTTACGGTTTGCGGTACGTCATTCTCAAAAATACGCACGTCTTCCGCCCGCAGCGAGGTGACGAAGTGGCGATCTTTGTCGACCGCAGTGAAAAGAGTGTTGACGAGATCGGTCTCGACGCGCACTACGTCCGCTTCCGGTTCAGAATCGACGCGCGCAGGTTTTTGCGGCGGCGGTGTTTGGGTCAGAACCGGAGCGCGCGGTTGTTGTGCCTGGGCGCGACTCGCCATGGAAGGAAAACCACCAAAGCCAACGGCGAGCGTTAGCGCGGTGATCAGTAAGAAGCGAAATGCCATTGTCATTTTAATGATCGTCAATCAATTCAAGTTTAAACTGCAAGCAAACGTCGCTTGTTGCTATGCCCCAGAGAGGCGAGATGTTCATAGCTTGGTGACCCTGCATTCCTCCAGAGCTCCGGAGGAGCGCAATGCTTTTGCCTGCTCGGCAAGGGTTCCGCTGCCGGGTTTCGCTCCTAGCGGAGCGAGATCTTTGGGCGGGCTCTTTAGCTATAAACATCTCGCTCCGCTGGAGCGAAAACCCATCTCGAACTTTCCAGGCGACGAATTCAACTGTGCACCGGTCCAGGGAATTCATCGTTCGCTGGGGGCAAACTCAATCAGGCGCCGGCGCGGATAGAAACTAATCTTAAAGGGATAGAGAGCGTCTCGTCCCAAAATCACCGGCGCGTCGGCCGCGCCACCGGAAATGATGTCGGTCGGAATGCCACGCAGCACCAGCTCACCGATACTGATGGTAGTCGGCGCTACCCGCCTGGCGTTAATTGTACCGCCGCCCAAATCGAGGCTGGGTATCGTGCGCCGCGTTTTGTCCCGGCTCACAATTATCGCCTGGCGGTCGCTTACGGCTAAACCAAAGCGTGAGCCGGTGTCGATTAAAGCGAGCCTGCCGTCGCCGAGTTTCACGAATGGCCTAGCGCTATCCGCCTGACGCAGCCAGGCTACAATAGCGCCGCCGGCTGGTGAACTATGACTTTGCTCGGTCGAATCGCTGAGCGGCTCAATTCGTCCGTTAGGCATGTCTAGCGCATACCCGCTCGGAGCGAACGCCACAGTTGGATCCAGAATTCCGTCGATGCCGGCGGGCAGGTAGGTAACTATTAAAGCGCTTTGTCGCGACGGCAGCAGATTGTTTTGGTAACCAAGGGCCAGCGTATCTATGCCTGCCTGGCGATTCGACGAAGTCCTCGCGCCACTCAGTCCGCCGACCAGGGTGGGGCTTGTTTCGGTGGTTCTGAGACCGGCCGCATTAACTAGCCTTTCACTGACCACGTTCAAGCCGGCCCCGGTATCAATTACAAAAAGAAACGGACCGCGTCCGTTAAGCCAGGCGCTGATCAAGAGCCCGCGGTCATCATCCACGTGAAAGCGTGCAGGTTGCGGGGCATTCGAGGCGCCGCGAGAAACTTGACTGGCACGCTCTCCGGCAAACAAATGGGCAGCCCCTGATACAGGGACTGCCCACGGGATTGCTGCCAGAATGCTAAACGCGATTGAGAGCACTACCCTCATCTTCGCCACATTATCGTGCCTTGCTTGGTAGCGTCAGTTAATAGCGTCGGTTGCGGTTGCGAATCTTATAAGTGTACAGAGCGGAACCGCCAGCGCCTGCAAGCGCGCCAATGCCGGCACCTTTCTTACCACCAATAATTCCGCCCAGCAGGGCACCGCCGCCAGTACCCATGGCAACCGTCAGCTTGTCACGATGTTTTTGCCAAAAACTGCGGCTGCGCGGTTTTTGATAGTCGTAATAAACTCGACGCGAACTGCTGGAGCTGCGCGCGACGGTGCGGCCGTTGTTTCTATAAACAACTCGCGGCTGGTTATAAAGAACGCCGTTTGAAGCTACTTGATTTCCTGAAACTCCAGCTTCGCAAGAGCGGAAGCCATCAGCGAAACCGGACTTATAGGCCGTCTGTTCCTGCGTAGTGTCAAACTGCGCGGGCACCGACGGATCATTTACCGAAGTATTCGGCTGATAACGAGCGAACTGCGTATCGCCATTCGTTGAAGTTGAATACGCCGGCGTCGTGGCTGTGTCGGCGGTAGTCGCTTGGTTTTTTGAGTGCATTACGAAAGCGCCAACCGAACCGCCAATCAAGGCGGCGACCAGGGCTACCGGCAGCAACTTATTAGTCATAATCATTGTTTCTGTCTCCTTCGCAAATGTGTAGGCAGCATGTAACGCTGTATGTTCCAGCAAGCGCTGTTCCCGTTAATCAACCATCGCATCTGTATTGCGTATTAAACCAGAAACGCAGCCAATCGCGCCGCTAAGGGCAGTTTTATTACGTATTCACAACCCAAACTCAACAATCTATCGACTAGGCAAGTTTGAGGGATTGCCGGGCTCAAGTTGTATACCCGATATGGAATCAAAAGGTATGCGATATCCCGCGCCCAATGTTGCGTGCTGAGTGTTAGTGAGTGAAGACGAAAAGGCCAGGGACTGTTCCCTGACCTCTGTTAATCAGTATCGCTGCTGAACTTCAGGCAGCCTTTTGCAATTGCACTGGTTTGTTTTCCCGAAGTATTTCCAGCGCCTTCTTCATCTGCACATCTTCCACAGCAGGTTTGGCAGCCGGCGTTTCCGGCGCGACCTGCTTTTCATTCGGCTGATCCGGCTTCGTCACCTGATCATCATCGTTGCCCGTCAAGTCATCGGGGTCAACTGCGTCGGCGAGCTCGGGACGCTTAACTTCTACTGAAGGAGCAACGCCCGAATGGCCGCGATCTTCGCCGAGAAACGGCTTGCCGCTGGCGGAAGCCCACTTGATCGTGGTCAGCAACAATCCGTCACCGCCCCGCAAAGTAAAGAGTTGCTGTTCGGCGCCGGCGCCAAAACTCTTTTCCCCGACTACTTGACCGCGATTGCGATCGATAAATGCCGAGGCGACAACTTCAGCAGCGCCTGCGGTGCCCGCATCAATCAACGCGACCACCGGTCCCGAAAACATTGCCAGCTTTGAATCAGCGCTAAAAGTTTTCAAAGCTCTTCCTTCTCGACCCGAAGTCTGCGCCAGCGTGCCGTCCTTAATGAACATATTCGCGACCGCAACAGCTTCGTCAAGCGAACCGCCTGCAGTTCCCCGCAGATCGACCACAATCTTCTGGGCGCCCTGTTTCAGCAAATCCTGCAAGCGCGCCCGCGCATCTGCAGCTTCGCCACCGGCAAAACTATTCAGTCGCAGGACACCGATGCGCCCAGCTTCCATGTGCGCCTCGGCGGCCGGCGCGCGAAACGCACTGCGCTTGACCGTCAGGGTGAGCGGCCGAGTATTGGCACGGAGAATCCGAAGTTTCACCTCCGACCCTGCCGGCCCATTCAAAAGTTGTTTCGCGTCGTAAAGAGAGATATCGCGCGTGGCCTTGCCGTCAATGTACTCAATGATGTCACCCGCGCGAACACCAATCTGATCCGCCGGCGAGCCTTTCATCGGGGCGATTACGTAAAGGTAAGAGGCAACCTGAGAGAGCTCGGCGCCGATTCCTACCGCGGTACTCTTCGCGTTTTCGTTATACTGGCGGACTTGATCAGGGGTCAGATAGGTCGAATAAGGATCCAGGCCGTAAGCGAGGCCACGCAGGGCGCCCGCGCGAACCTTTTCCATGTTCGGATCATCAACATAGTCGTTCTGAATATGCTGCAGCACGCTCTCGAAAATGCGGAGCTGGTCATTCGGATTATTTGCCGGCTGTTGGGCGCGGGTGGAAATCCAGCCGCCAACGACTGTATAAATAGCCAATATCGATGACAGAATAATCAGGGAAAACTTAGTGCGAAATGACATCAGATACCTCGTGTCGAAACAATTCTGCGGTGCGGCAGGGCCTACCGCGCCTTGGTGACATCGCATGATACAGGCCCGTGGCTAAAGGGCGCAACTTGGGTTTTGCCATATCTGAGCGAGTAATTTTCGGACATGATCCAGGTGAACAAATCACTGACTGCGTGTCTGAACTGGCAAACATAATGAAGAGCAACGACATTAAAGACTCGGTTCCCGCTCCCGTTCTCGCGCTCGACCTCGGCAGCAAGCGGGTCGGTGTCGCCGTTACAGACTCGTTGTCAATCTCGATTAATCGGCTCGACGCCATCCAGCGGACGAATTGGAAGCAACTGCTTCGCGACGTCGAGAAGTTGGCACTCCGCTTTGACGCTAAAACCCTGGTAATTGGTTTACCGCTGAAACTAAATGGTTCACTGGGCGACGCCGCATTGACGACCCGCAGGACCGCGGTAAAGTTTGCGCGCTCGTTGCGGCTGCCAGTTTATTTGCAGGACGAGCGCCTTTCATCGGCAGAAGCCGAGGAAAATCTGCGCGCCGCCGGCGTCCGAGCCGAAGAGATCGGAAAGCATGTCGATAGCGAGGCGGCGGCGTTGATTCTCCGCGACTTTCTGGCTTCGGATCAGGAAAGACTGCTGGTATCTCCGCATTTATCAGTCTAGCTCTACTTCATTTACACTGATTCCCAATGAAACGAATACTGCTGATTATTTTCCTGCTGCTGGTAATTGCCGGCGGCGCCACTGCCTGGGCGTACCGCGATCTGCACACCCCCGCGCGCCATACCAAGCATGGCCAGTACGTCGAAATTCCGCGTGGCTCGTCACCTACGGCAGTAGTCAATAAGTTAGCGAGCGAAGGAATCATCAAACACAAGTGGCCGTTAACGCTTTACTTGAAGCTAACGTCGCAAGGCACTGAGCTGAAGGCGGGCGAATACGACTTCCCTTCGCCTATTTCTCCGGTAGGTGTCCTGGCGCGGTTACGTGAAGGCCAGCAACGAATGTTGCGCTTGACGGTGATCGAAGGCTGGACGCGTTGGGACATTGCTAATGCAATGGTCAAGGTTCCCGAATTCGGCTTGTCTAACGCGGACGAAGCGTTGCACCTGATGGACAACGTCGACTTGATCAAGGATTTGGATCCGGCCGCGACAAACCTTGAGGGTTACATCTTTCCCGACACATATGATTTTCCGCCCGATACCAAGCCCGCCGATGTAATCAAGATGATGGTGAAGCGTTTTCGCCGCGAGTGGAAACCTGAGTGGTCGAAACGTGCGAGCGAGTTGGGTAGAACACCGCGGCAAATTGTGACCATCGCTTCCCTGATTGAAACGGAAGCGAAACTCAGCGATGAAAGGCCACTGGTTGCTTCGGTCATCTATAACCGTTTGCAAAAAGACATTGCGCTGGGGGTCGACTCGAGCATCATCTACGCTTCGAAGCTGGAAGGAAAATGGCGCAACGACGGCAAAGTTTACAAGAGCGATGTCGAACGGCGTTCGCCATACAACACGCGGTTGCACGCGGGGCTGCCGCCTGGTCCAATTGCCGCGCCGGGAAAAAGTTCCCTCGAAGCCGCGTTATATCCAGCCAGCACAGACAATCTGTACTACGTTCGCGAGCCATCGCGCGATGACGGGGCTCATAACTTTTACAACAACGAACACGACTTTGGCGTTGGTGTGCAGGCGCTGCGCAACTGGGAAGCCCAACGAGATGCAGCGGCAGGCAAATAGACCGCCCATTTCGGCAACAACGGTTGTTACCATCTTGAAATTGCGTGTCCCTTAATCTATCCTGAGTTTGTATCTCCCTTGCAGCAAAACGTATCTTTTTCAAAGGTTGTGTACGATGAAATTCCCAATTGCTCTGCTAGTCGTAATTCTGCTAAGCGCGCCAGCGTTCTCGCAAGGTAAGGGCGGCGATAAACAGAGCGAGCGAGTGCGCGACAACGGCATCCGATCAGCCGGTGATAACGGCAGTAAGACCGACGTTGGCGCGGGTAGAGGCATGGATTTCGGCAGAGCAGCCGCGTTACCTCCGCTTCCCAATCCTTATCGCTTCACCGCCAGACGCGATGTGATCCTTAAAGCAGTCGCTGACGTCATGCGTGATCGAAACCTGATCGTCGATGAAGCAGCATCGAAACCTGCAGACGGCATCGTCATCAGCCAGCCTTACACTTTTATAAAGGGAGCGGTAGTCAGCCAATCTGAGCTCGGCCGCTTTGCCGACGTTTCCACTGCCATTGCGCGTGGTTGGACGCGCGGGCGCTATACCATCACCGTCGAAGTGCAGCCGATTGATGGAACCAACGCAAACGTCGCAGTTAATGCAAAGATTGAAGGTAGAACTGACGGCGCCACTGGCGCGGAATGGATCACGCTCAAAACGCTGGGTGTGGCGGAAGAAGAATTTCTGACTGCTCTGATTGAGAATCTTACCGGCGCTCCTCCTCCGGGTCGCAGCGAATGATTAGGCACCCGTCGCTTAACGTATAACTTTAAGTAACGGCTCATTATGATTACAGAAGATCGCGAAGAAGTTTTTATCGAGGGGACTGAATCCTCAGGGCTGAAGGTTGCGGCTGCAGTCGCGGCGCTTCTGATCACCGCGATCGTTTTTGTCGGTTATGGCTACCTGCGTCATCGGCAAGCACTGGCCGCTGCAGCAGGTCCGCAGCCGCTCAGCACGCTACCGAAAGCGCCGCCGCAGGCTCTGATCCTGGTGGACGAGGCGTTGCTTCAGGGCTCTAACACAGTGCTTGCCGGGACCGTCAGAAACATTGGCAATGGAAAACTAAACGGCCTCTCGGTCGAACTAGAGCTGAAGCACCGTAAGACTGACACAGTCGAGCGAAAGCAAGTGCCCTTAACTCCCGGCGATCTCGAGACGTCACAGGAGGGCAGTTATTCATTGCAGTTAAAGGCGCAGGATTACATCTCGGCCAAGGTGGTAGCGCTTCGTACCGGTTCGCAGGATGCTGTGGTTCCCTTCACGCTCGCCCAGGGCGACAAGCGACCGCCGGAGAGACTGGAATCGAAAACAATCAAGGTAGATAAGCCGGCGCCCGGCAAACGATCCGAATTCTTGAACTCGCCAGACAATCCAGCTCGCGTACCCTGAATGCTGATCGTGAACAGTGGCATAGACTTTACTGTGTTCGCCAGCACGGCACAGGCTGAAGTCTATGCCACTGCTCTTCACTGAAGCCTATGGTACAGCGCGAGCTTCAAGTTCTCGTTGAACAGTCGGTACGGCGACAAGTCAGGTAGTTTCTGAACTATCGGCAACGCCGCCACGGTCAATGAGAAATGCAGCCTAGAGTTCAAGCTGTGCTTCTTGGGTAGAGGCAACAGGCGAAGGCCTATGCCACCTTAGCCAAGCAACCGAGAACAGATATTCTCCGTCATACTTTGCAGCACGGTTCATCTCAAGATTAAATAATGAAGCTCGCTCGCCGCACTCTTAATTACATTGCCGCCCCCGCTGTTCTATTCGCCGCGGTCAGCGCGGCCAACGCTCAGGCGCCACGTCCAACACCCGAACCTTCCCTTCCGAGAATCTCGCGACCCGACGAACCACCGGATCCGATGGCCTCAATGGAAGAAGAAATGCGGGCCAAGCGCGTGATCAAATACGCTGAAAAGGAGTATCGCGAGAACATCGATCGGGCTCATGAGTTGGCAGACTTGGGGTCGCAACTTGGTGAATCGTTTAAAAAGAATCAGCAGTTTGACCGCGCCGACTTGAAGAAACTTGAGCGCCTCGAAAAGCTCGCCAAGGCAATTCGCAATGCGGCCGGCGGCTCCACCAGCGACAGCGAAGCAGACAAACACTCGGTCAGTCTGAGAATTAACGTCGAGCAATTATTGACGGTGGTTAGCTCCCTGGCGGAGCGAGTTGAAAAGACGCCGCGTCATGTTGTTTCGGCTGCGGTGATTGCTGAGGCTAATGTATTACTTGAGCTCATCCGTTTGGTGCGAGAACTTTCGCCTAAGGCTTAACATTGACTCCCAACTCGAATTCCGTTTGGTACCTAACAGGTTATCGACTCCCCTCCCTGCTTTGCCTCTTACTTTCACTACTCGTGCCCGCATCCGCGCGGGCGCAACAGGACGATGAAGTTGTTCGGGTTAACACCGACCTCGTTGTTCTCAATATCACTGTTACCGACGCCGCCGGACAGTACGTTCCGGGTCTCAAGCTTTCAGATTTCAAAGTCTTCGAAGACGGTAAAGAAATACCGGCACAACTCGTCTCGAGCTTCAGCATCCAGGAGTCGCCATTCGCGTCGGTAGTTTTGCTGGACACTTCCGGCAGCATGGAGGTCAGGCTTTCTCTGGCGCGGTCGGCCGCGATTCGATTTCTTGACCGCTTACGCCAAGAGGACGTCGCGGCAGTTTACAAGTTTGACTCAAAGGTAGAGCGCGTTCAGGAGTTTTCGACGGGCCGCGATCTGGCGCCGCTGGCTTTCGGTCTGCATGCGAAGGGAATGACCCGCTTAAACGACGCGATCGTCGACGCCGTTAACGCGCTGGCCGATCGTCCGGAATTGCGTAAGGCAATCGTAATTCTCTCGGACGGCATGGACACCTCGAGCAAGGCTTCGTCCGACAAAGCGATCGAAAGCGCGCTTGGAATTGGCGCCACTATTTATGCGGTCGACATGTCGGCGACTGGCAACGGCGCAAACAATCAACAGAGTGCAGCGGTCTTGAAAAATTTTGCCGAGAAGAGTGGCGGCCGGTTTGTCGGCACACCCGGTGGTCCGGCTTTGCGTGAGGCCTTCGCTAATATTGCGGATGAGTTAGCCCATCAATACACCATCGCTTACCGGCCTTTGAATCAAACGCGCGATGGCAAGTGGCGTAAACTGGAAGTGAAGGTTTCGCGGCCGGAAGTGAAGGTTAGAACTCGGAAGGCGTACCGCGCACCGAAACGATGAATATTAATTTAGTGACGGCTGAAAGTTTTGACAGAATTAACGGAATTTACAAAGACTCAGCAGAAGGTGATGCCATTCTGTGAATCGTGTAAATCCTGTCTAATGCAGGGAGACTATAGAGCAATTGCGTTGCCTTTCCACTCGGCACGATCGCTTGGAGCCGTTCCCGTCTCAACAAGACCGCGCCAGACAGGCGCAATCGTTGGCTGGTTATGGGCCCTAGCTGAGCGTTGTTTTGTTCAGCGACTTGTCCCGGTGCTTTTCGAGCGCAAGTTCTATCAAGCGATCAAGTAGCGCGGCATAACTTAAGCCTGAAGCAGCCCACATCTTTGGATATCCGGATACCTCAGTCAGTCCCGGCATCGTATTTATTTCGTTGACCAATAGTTTCTTGCCGTCAGTTCCCAAAAAGAAATCGACGCGACTCAGTCCCGCGCCATCGATCGCCTGGAACGCGCGAATCGCCAGGCGCTGAATGCGCGCGGTGACGGCCTTGGAGACGGGCGCCGGAACAACAAAATCGACGTGGCCGGTTGACGCGTACTTTTCTGTGTAGTCAAGAAATCCGGCAGACTTGTCATGGACCACGTACTCGCCGGGCAAGCTCGCCGTTGGTTCATCGTTTCCCAGCACCGCACATTCGATCTCTCGTCCGTCAACCGCTTCTTCAACTATTATCTTGCGATCGTATTCCGCGGCCAGCTCGACCGCCCGTGCAAACGATGATTTGTCGGTAGCTTTCGAAATGCCTACTGATGATCCGAGGTTCGCGGGCTTAACGAAGCAGGGCCAGCCGAGTTCGCGCGACACCTTGCGGGTTAGCCCCGCGCGATCAGCCTGCCAATGCTTGCGCAGAAACCAGGTGTAGCGGCACAGCGGCAGACCAGCCTGCAGAAACAGTGCCTTCATCGTAACCTTGTCCATGCCTGTAGCTGACGCGAGTACGCCGCCGCCGACGTAGGGAACGTTCGCCATCTCCAGCAGTCCCTGGATCGTGCCGTCTTCGCCGAATGGTCCATGCAACACGGGGAATACGACATCGAGCTGCTCCGTCGTTCCCGGTCCCTTAGCGTCAAAAGAAATCAGACCAACCTGGGTGGGATCAGGAAGGATGGCCACATCGTCTTTTGACGACGATGCCGCGCGCGATGAGAGCAACGAGCGCGCACTCTTTGACAAGAGAGGAATGGCTTTCCCCGGCCCCAGCCACTTCCCTGTCCTGGAAATGGCGATCGGCACAACGTCGTATTTCCTTTTGTCGATCGCTTCGATTACCGAGGCTGCCGAACGCGCCGAGATTTCGTGTTCACCGGATTTGCCGCCAAAGACCACTCCGACGCGGAGTCTTTTAGTCAATTGAATACCCCAATGTCTTAAAGAATAGTTTTGCCAAGGGCTGAAAGAATTAGTTCAACGCCGAGTTCGGCTGTCTTGTTGTTGATGTCGAGCGCAGTGTTGATTTCCACCACTTCAAGCGAACGCATGCCGCCGGCTTCCGCAATCTTTTCCATTCCCAGGTGAGCTTCGCGATATGTCAGCCCGCCGCGAACCAGCGTGCCTGAGCCTGGCGCGTCGCCTGGATCGAGCGCGTCAACATCGAAGGTAACCGCATAGCCGCCGCTGGCCTGCGACGCCACCTTAATAGCGTCGTCCATGCAGGCGTTCATGCCGCGCTCGTCAATCTCTCGCATGGTGATGAAGCGAATGCCCAACTCGCTGATCAATTCGCGCTCGCCGGCATCGATGTCACGCGCGCCAACGTGCACGCAGAATTTGGGATCAAGCTTGGGAGCAAAGCCGGCGATGTTTGTTAATTCGGAAGCACCGCGACCAAAGAGCACAGCCAGCGGCATGCCATGAATATTTCCCGAAGGCGTCGTCTCAGGCGTATTCATGTCCGCGTGCGCATCAAACCAGATGAGTCCCGGTGTCTCATTGCGAGAGCGGCAGTAGGAGGTGAAACCCGAAAGCGATCCGATGGCGATCGAATGGTCACCACCAAGCACTAACGGAAGTTCACCTGCCGCCAGAATGCCTGCAACCTTTTGCGCTAACTCAACGCAAGCGTCCTTAATTTCAGCAAGAAACTTTACCTTGTCCGCCGGCTCAGGATTGGTTTGCGACTGCTCGACTTCGATATCGCCAAGATCACGAACGACATAACCAAGCTGTGCGATTCGGCGTTTGAGGCGCGCGACGCGAAGTGCGGCCGGCCCGAGTTCAACTCCAGCCATGCTTGCGCCATAAGCGAGCGGCACACCAATAATGTTGACCGCCGTCAACTTTCTCGCGTCAGTTGAGTTTAGTTTCGAATTGTTTTCCGTCAACACTGTTTGAATGAATGGCCTCGCAGTGGCATGAGGTCAGTACCGTCCGCGGTAGCGGATGGGTGCAGTGATTGCCGATTGGCAATTGCCGATTTCCGATTGGTGTATAGCCATCCGGCGAATTGGCAATCGGCAATCGAAAATTGGCAATGTCGGAACCCATCCGCTACCGCGGACGGTACTGACCTCACGACACTCGGTCGCCTCAAAATTAGAACGCATTAGGACGTATCAGCCACCCAGGTTGATCTTAAAGCCACTGCCGCCACTAGACTGTGTGGGGAAGAAAGGTTTGAGCAAGCCGGCGAGCGCTGCCAGGTTTCTGGTTTGAATAAGAAGTTCGCCCGGGCCGGTAAACTCCGCGACAATGCCTTCGCCGCTCATCATGCTGCGAAAGAACCCGGCCGCCGCTTTACGCAAAGTGTATTGCGTGGTGCCTTCCCAGGCCACGAGGTGGCCAGTGTCTACGACGTAGCGCTCGCCGGGTTGCAAGACCTTCCGGTGAATAGCACCAAAGGAAGAAACCAACAACAGACCGCGTCCCTGGACCAGCATCACGAACAAGCCTTCGCCGCCAAAGAACGATTTAGCACCGCCCCATTTTGTATCGACGGTTAGGCTTGCGTCGCCAGCAAGGTAGGAACTCGACTGCACAAAGAATGATTGGTTGTTGAGTTCGATGGCGGCGATATCGCCGGGAGCGCCGGGTGCAAACGTTACTTCTCCGGGGCCGCCGCGGGCCGTAAAGGTCGAGACAAATGCCGACTCGCCACCTGCCGCGCGTTTGATGGCGCCGAACAGTCCGCCTTTCATTTCCGCTTGCAGCTCAATGTTGGCGGACATGGAAACCATGGCGCCGGCTTCAGCTTGAATAGACTGTTCCGCCTGCAGTTGAATCACCGCCAGCGAGAACGCGGGTTGATGTAATACTTCATATCTATAACCACCGCCCTGCCCTTTCGAGTCCTGGTCGATGTGAATGCCGTGGCCCGCACCCGGGTTCTGAGTCGGTGCTGCAGCAGCAGCCGGCGCCGTCAACCGATAACCACAGCCGCCGCAAAACGACGCGTCGGAAAGCATTGGCGCGCCACACTTGGGACAGTTCATAAAACTACTCCTTGAGATTTTTTATTAATGATGGCGACGGCGTCTTCCGCTGTGCGGGCAAAGTCGAGCAAAGCAACGTCTTGATCGCTGACGACCAAATGCTTTTGCCACTCACGCACGATTGGCGGCCAACACTCGCCGAGCAGTACCAGTGGCCGCGGCCCGATGACGCGCGTTTGAATCTTGTTCCAGACCAGGGACAACTCGGTCACGGTTCCCATGCCGCCACGAATAGCGATGAAACCCACGGAACGCGTGATCAGCAGTTGCAGTCTTTCATAAAAATGCGCGGTTGCGACTTTGTCGGTGAGAAAACGGTTGGGCTCGGCCTTGAACTGATTCATGGTGATGCCGAGCACGCGGCCGCCACGTTCGTGCGCGCCGCGGCTGGCGGCTTCCATCACGCC
>JANMKA010000027.1:0-57703 GCA_031371765.1 Blastocatellia bacterium | reverse complement strand
AGGGAATCCAGAAACTGCGCAAAAGTCTGATCAGGTTTTTCTTTGCTCATCAGATCAGAGAGCGCGGTCAACTTGTTCCAGAAATCATTGGAACCACTGACGACTCCGTCTTCGAAGTACCAGTGGTGTTCGGTCACGTCTGAAAATGGCGTTCGTGAAGAGTCGAGCAGCTTAATGAGAGCGGGATGCTTGCCGTGCACGAACTCGGCGCCGAGCTCAAGCGGAAGATTCAACGATTCGTCGCGGATCGTATGGACGCGCCCACCGATGCGATCGCGCGCCTCGATGATTGTCACGCTCAATCCGGCGGCAGCGAGGTCGCGCGCGGCGGCGAGACCAGCGGCGCCGGCGCCAATAACCAGAACTGAATTGGGGTTGGCCACTGAGGTAAACTAGCCGGCGATTTGGTAAGCCTGGTCCAGCCAGGCTGCAATTTCCTGGTCCACTTGCGCAGGCGAGTCAAGCTTGATTTCCAAGTGCCAGCGGTGGGCGGAAGCTTGTTCGCGCCGCGCGATGCGCTTGTTGGCCACGTCCGAGTTAGACTTCAGCGTCAGAATCAGCCCGGTCTTGCGCGTCGCGATCCCGGCGAACGCCGTCTTTCTCACCAGATGAATAGAAGTCTTTTTTGGCTCTTCCTTAACCGGACCGAGTTTTTTCGCCGTCCGTAGTATCGCCTGGTAAATCTCTTTCACCGCCGCGTCGCGATGCTCAAAATGTTCGGCGACGCTATGACCGTTAGTATTCATAATGCCGTTGCCTCATTTCGTTGCGCCGGCCCGCAGACTGTGGGCAATGAGCGGGACGATCCGGCGCGGCACGTCAATGGCCGCCTTGATGTGGCGGGCATTTGTGAAGTGGCCGGCAACGTAAACGCCCGGCACATTGGTTTCGAAGGTTTCCGGATTGTAAACCGGCATCTCAGTCAGCTTTCCCGACTCAGTGCTAACGCCAAGTTTCTTTAAGAGAGTTAAATCAGCGTCGCTGCCAATCAGCACAAACACAACGTCGTTGGAAACAGTTAAAGTCTCATCGTCTTCGGTGGTCAACGTCACATCCGCTGCAGTGATCTCGAGGACTTCTTTATAGAGAATGACGCGCAGGCGTCCAGCCTCGACTTCTTTTTCGAGCGGCGAGCGCACCCAATGTTTCATCGCGCCGGCCTTGGGGTCGCGGTTGTCCCAATCTTCGCGCCAAATGGCGAGCGTGGTGCGCGCTCCCTCTTCAGACAGAAACAAGGCCGCTTCGGCGGCGCTATTGCCGCCGCCGACAACCAGCGCATCCTTGCGAATGTAAGCATAAGGTTCGACGAAGAGATGCTGCACCTTTGGCAGATCCTCGCCGGGAATGTTGAGAAAGCGGGGATGGGCCATCGCGCCGATCGCAAACAGAATTCGCGCCGCTTCATAGTCGCCCTTGTCGGTGTGGACTCGAAACATTTCGGTTGCTGCTCGTTCAACCTCGATCACCTTTTCGCCGGTATTAATATTTAGATCGTTATCGAGTACGAAATGAATGTAGTGAGAAAGTAATTCTTCGCGCGTGGGCTTATCACGCACGGGATTCAAGGTGCCTTCATTCATCTCCAGTTCGTTGGGGGTGGAGAAAAGGGTGCGACCGACCGGGTAACTACGAATGGTGTCGGCTATGGTCCCTTTCTCGATTACCAGATAGCGCAGCCCTTCCTGACCAGCCGCGTAGGCAGCGGACAGACCCGCGGGACCGGCGCCGATGATTATTAGATCGAGAGGTTCAGGCATAAGCAATTCGAAAGTTTCGAGTTCCGAGTTTCGAGTTTCGAGCAATTCAAGAGTTTCGAGTTTCGAGTTTCGAGCTTCCAGTTCGGCATTTCTGGAACACCTTATGGCTAGCGTCCTCGAGTTTTGATGATCCAATTTTAGTTGCTAACTCGAAACTCGGAACTCGAAACTCGAAACTTAAACGTAGACTTCGCCGCGCGCGACAATCACGGATGGTCCACCTACTTTTACTTCTTCGACCGCGCCGGGCTTGCCGCCCACGTCCAGGTTTATCCGGCTGGGACGATGCATAAAGTCGCCTTGTTCAATTACGAATTTATAACGACCATCTGCTGGTTCAATGCCAGTCGCGCCATGATGGACCAGATAGCCGCCCAAAGCGCCTGAGGCGCTGCCGGTAGCCGGATCTTCAGCGATGTTGTCGGCGGGTGCAAAGAAGCGGCCGTGCGCGCGCGCCTCGCCAATCTCAATCGTCTCGCGTGAGAATGCATGGCAACCGGTGGCGCCGCGTTGCGTGTAGAGTTCGCCCAGCAAGCTGCTGTTGACGCGACACGTTCCCAGGTCGGCGAGCGAACGTATCGGAACTACCAATGACGACAAGCCAGTCGAAATAACTTGAAGCGGCAGATTCTCGTCGAGGTCTTCGCGATTGCGGCCGAGAGCACGCGCGAACTCAGCTTGTTCCTGCCCGTCATCAATCTCAGCAATAATTTCAAATTTGCCCTGCGTCATTACAACCTGAACCGGCGCGCCGTCTTTGAACTCGATATCAACCGGCAACACGCCGAGACCGACTTCATGGTAAATGCGGGTCCAGCCGTCACCACCTTCCGGCAGCGGCACAATGCCTTCTCGCGCCAGCGCATTCCAGGTGCCGGCGATCGGATGACCAGCAAAGGGAATCTCGCGCCTCGGCGTAAAAATGCGCAAGCGGCGCAGCGGGAATTTCGGATTTCGAATTTCGGATTGCGGATTGGCTGCGGCTACCTGCGGTGCCTCTCCTTCAGAAGTTTTTGCTTCGTCCTTCGCGCTTTGCCCTTTGCTCTCTGCTTCTTGCTGCTCGCCCGCCTCCGGTTTCAGCACAAACACCGTCTCCGAAAGATTCATCTCGCGGGCGATCTTCATCATTTCGTCGTCACTAAGTCCTTCGGCTTCCGGAAACACCGCCAACGGATTCCCCGCGAACGGCTCATTCGTAAACACATCGAGTTGAATGAAATGATATTTTTTCATAAAAAAGAATGCTTTCTCGTTGCCCAAAAGGCGATTGAATTTCGCTCATCATCGAGCCGAAATTCGCGACGGTCAAGTCGCCTCACGGACAAGTTCCAACGTTGCTTGAAACGTTTTGCTTGCTCCAACATTACTATTAGATGAAAGAATTTAGTTAACTCAATCTCATCAAATACGAATAAAGACAGGCTTCTGACTGCCACAGAAAGAATCGCTTCGCAAATGGCGAACTCCGTTGAAATTTGGACGTTTCGGGAACTCAGCATACAAGGAATCTTGCAAAAAATCTTGACAATGTTTGAGGCTTGGAATATCGTGCGGCCGTTCGCATTAGCGAAGGCTCACCCAACTTTCAGTGTGCCGCTCAAAGCCTTTATCCACTCATTCCCTGTCCTTTGAGTAGCCGTTCAACTGAATTCTGAGGAGCAGGAAGTTTCTTAGACAATCCTCGCGCTGCACTAATACATCAGCCTTTTGCGGTAATGCCGCACTCGTTCGACATCGGCCTCTACGAAACCGACGCGGGTAAGGAGAAAAGACCTCAATGCAGCAGATCACACCTTCCATCTACAAATGCGAGGCCGGCGAGAATGTGACACTTGAAGTCGAGGCTACCAAGGTCGGTTACTTCACCACGTTTGTGGTGGACGGCAAAATGATTGAAAACGTACCCGGGAGTGACCCTCTAACTTATGCACCTTTTACCGTGACGGTTGGACCAGGACTGACTCACTTTGGAAGAGTCGATGCTCACTTTCCCCCTTCCGCTCCGGATGATGCGCAGTACCAGCTTTTCTTAACAGGCGATAAGGGCGGCGGAAGGTTTGAGGGCGACAGCATCATTAAGACCGACTTGAGTTGGGCGGTCGGTTTGGAATTTCGGCGGTAACTACTGGCTTGATTCTCAAAGAGCCGCAGCCTCGATTTCATGAACGGTTACCCTATGTTAAAGCAAACCTCTCACAAACCGTGGTCGCGGATCCTCGGAGTCATATGCATGCTGGCGTTGCTTGGCCCGCTCCCTGTCTATGCTCAGGGAGAAAATACCACGACACAAAAACTCCGTGAGCAGATCGCAGTCATGGAGAAGATCGATAAAGACTCCGAAACTGGCGACGAGGTTAGGAATCTCAATCGGACAATATTAGCCGCCAGGCGAAGCCAACTCGCCGCGCGCTTAACCAAAGAGATCGACGGATTAGAGAAGTATTCGCAGACAGTCGCAGCGTCGTTGTCGGCTGACGAAAAACAGAAAGTCGCGGACCGGGTCGCCGCCTTGCGCAATGAACTTAACGCCTTGGATCAGAATAACCCTGCAGTTGCCGCCGGCCCGGCCAACCTCACATCAGGGACAGCGACATCAAGCGTGAATTCTGTCGTAAGTTCCGTCAACGACAGCAACGCGAACCATCCCTCGCCGCGAAATATGGACTCAAACGCGAATCCCTTATTGGTCGCGTCGTGTTTTCCTGACGCCCCGGCGGATCTGGTGAGAACAGCCGCCGCGGCTGCAGATCGTTTTGTTCAGAACAGAAACGCTTCCTCTCAGTTCGGCGATCTTGTTTACTTTGCAGTTGTTCACACCGTGGCGGTGGATGCCGGTCGCCAGGATTTGTTAAAGGCGATTGAAATAAAACAGCTTCAAGAGCAAACAAAGCGGACGGATAAACAGATTGGAGCGCCCGCCAGTTCAGCAGGTTCGACTTCAGCCGCTGAGAAGCCGGGCCTCGCTGAGATACTGGGATTCGCGGTCGAGCATGGCGGGATCCAGCAAGCTGTGAACGGCACCACCTTGAATCTCAGTACAACACCTTATGCCTTCACTACCTTCAGCGGCGGTGATACGCAGAGTAATTACAGGAAGAATGGCTATCTCACTCGGCTTGGCATATCGGCAGATTTCAATATTCAGAATCAGGACGCATTGCTTGCGAACGCCCGCCGGAGCCAGTTAGCGGATTGGGGCTTGCGTCTGCGTCTTTCAAAAGATCGATCGACTCGTTCAGACGATGTCGAGGAAATTTGGAACGGCATAAGCAGTCAGTTTGCTCAACCCAGTCTGGTGATAACCGACATGCTTAGGGCGACGTTTCAAAGCGACGTCGAGCTGGAAACTGAAAGACGGGCCGTACTGGACCGCTTGAGCGCTATGTTGGCTGAAGGCTCGATTAACGCTGTCAAGAACGATCCTGCCCTGACGCAAAGCCAAAGAACAGATCAGATTGGGGCGCAAATCCTTTGCCGGGTGAAGAGCGACATTGTTGACCGCATCAGGACCGGTGGCTTCAACATTAGCAAGGATAGCCGGGATCGGATCGTACGAGTAACACTCCCGGCTTACGCCCTCGCAATCAAGGCGAAGGAAGAAGCGCTCAGGGACTTTGACGCGCGAGTCGAAGCGCTCAGCCTGAAGCCAATTTTTACTTTGGCATATAGCGATGTCCGGCCCGAGTTGGGATCTAACTATTCAGAATTGAAGATGCTTTATCAAAAGAAGACTGGCGATCCGGGAAGCCTGGTCGCAAATGCCGGCATTTCGCTCTACCACAATCCGAACACTGCATTGAGAGAGCAAACGGTACGCGACTTTGCCGTCGCGCTTGCGTTTGAGGGCCAGGCGGGGAGAAGTCCCTTCCTTACGGAAGCCCAGGATGAAAGTCAGATAACGTATTCGTTTACCGGGCGTTATCAACGATTGCTCGCGAACCGTTTGCTTCCGGGTCGCAAGGCCGACATAGCCGTGGCCCAGTTCAAGGTTAATGTGCCGATGTTTTCGGGAATGTCTTTTCCTTTTTCAGTCACCTACGCCAACGCTAATGAGTCAATCAAAGAGCGCCATGTGCGGGCGAATTTTGGTTTTTCTTTCGACGCGGACAAATTACTCAAAGCCATAGCGCTCAGCAAACTCTCGCGCTTCTAACCGGCCACAACTTTTGCGCGCCGAAGTTAAGAGCAACTCGTCTGCTGCAATCGTTTTTTCCAAAGCATCATCCGGAGACGTAGATGTCATATCAATCGACCCCTAAAGACAGAAAATGGGCCTATTGGCTGGGGTTCGTTTATGTATTTTTGGCGCTCTTCCTGGCGGTAATGCTCTTCAAAATCTGGCCGCCTACGCCATGGCCCAAAGACGCAGAGCTGAACGAAGATGAAGTACTGGCCAAGAATCTCGGTTACTGCGAATGCCTGCCGCCAACTCCGACGCCCACGCCTGCAGCTTCGCCGAGTCCTGCTTCGGCGAGCTCGGTTGCGGCCTCTCCATCACCGGCGGCTTCTCCGGCAGCGGCGGCGGTGCGTGCCGCCGCGGCTTCTCCTTCGCCTTCAGTTGCGGCCTCTCCCGGAGCTTCGCCCAGCGCCTCGCCGACTCCCACGCCCACGCCAAAACCCAAATCCGAAGCGCTTGCAAACATGCCGATCACGATTTTCGGCTGGTCCATTTGCACTTCGTTCGACGAACGGTTGCTCTTGCTGGTAATCGTGGCCGGCATGTTAGGGGCCTTCGTGCACGGCTCGACTTCGCTGGCCGATTACATCGGCAACGACCGTTTCAGCAGGAGTTGGACCTGGTTCTATCTGCTTCGACCAGTTATCGGCATGGCACTGGCGCTGGTCTTCTACTTTGTAATTCGAGGTGGATTCCTGACCACGAGCGGAGGCGCCAAAGATATTAACCCTTACGGAATCGCAGCATTGGCCGGCATGGTGGGAATGTTTTCGAAACAAGCTACGGACAAGTTGGGAGAAGTGTTCGGCACTCTCTTTCGCTCGGCTGCGGGGCAGGGCGACGACCAGAGAGAAGATCCGCTAAAGCCAAAGACCGGTCCGGCCATTGAAAAAATTGATCCCACACAAGTGGACGCCGGCACAAAGAGTGTTTCGATCAAGGTGACGGGCACGAGTTTCGCCGAAACCGCGAAAGTTTGGCTGGACGACAAACCACAGCAAACGATGTTTGAGAGCGCAACTAGTCTGGTTGCGAAGATTCCTGACGCACTAACAGCCGCGTCAGTCACATTTAAGTTGAAGGTCGTCAATTCAGACGACGCGGAGTCAACGCCGGTCGAGTTCAAAGTAGTTGCACCCGGCTCTTCTGGCGCAGCCGCTGCTACCGGCGCCCAGCCGGTCGACGGCGAGGGTAGCGATGATGACGCTATCGACGGCTGTGACGTAGAGCTGGAAGCCGACACGCCCGATGAAGCGTTGCCAATCACAGAAGGAGGCGTCAAATAACATGCCCTTCAAACTGACTTCGCTGCCCGACGTTTTGAAGAATGCTGGTTTGAAAGTGTCGTTGGTGGATGGCTGGCAAGAGCGGGGCCGCGGAGACGTGGGAGATATTCTTGGCGTAATCTGTCATCACACAGGCGTTAACGATCCGCAAAAACGCAACATGCCAACTCTTCGGGCGCTGCGCGACGGCCGCAAGGCTGAGCCTCATCTTGCCGCGCTGCCTGGACCACTGGCCCAACTCGGTCTCGGCCGCGATGGGACCTATTTCATCATCGCCGCCGGGCGGGCGATTCACGCGGGCAAAGGAAGTTTCAAAGGCTCGATCAACGGCAACAGTAATTTCATCGGCATCGAGGCCGAGAACGGCGGTAACGCGCAGACCGATCCCTGGCCGCAGATTCAGCTTGATGCTTATCATCTTGGCGTTGCCGCAATCCTGAAACATCTCAACAAAGATCAGACGTTCTGCTGCGGCCACAAAGAGTATGCGTTGCCGAAAGGACGAAAAGACGATCCCGATCTGGACATGAACGCTTTTCGCGCTTCGGTTGCTGCGATCTTTAGTGGCGCCACTCCGGTGCCCACGCCTATTCCGAGTGTGGAACCCGCGCCCCCGGCTGGTGGCGCCGCGCCGCGGCCGACGCTGCGTCGCCCTACAAAAGGCGAACTGGTTAAGAAGGTGCAAATGAAAGTTGGCGTTAACGCTGATGGAAACTTCGGACCTAAAACAGAAGCGGCGGTACGTGCGTTTCAGAAGAAACACGGCCTCGTTCCCGACGGCATCGTTGGTCCGAAAACATGGAAAGCATTAGATGCAGCGTGACCGCGAGGTGGGTTAGCGGCGAACATCCCCGCTCGCCGGCAGGTGGTGATTGAGAGCGCCAACAAGTAACTGGAAGGAAATCAATATGGCAAACAAGTCAGCAAAGAAAAAAACAATTAAGAAAAGTGCAGTAAAGACACGAGCAGTGAAGAAGCGCAGCACTGCCAGCACTCCCGCCAAACGCGCGACCAAGAAAAGGGGACTCGAGAAAGCCGGCGCCATTCAGGAACGCCAGTGGCAATTGCCGACCAGCTATTGCGCCGACGGCAAAGGCTGGGCCACGTTGCGCGAAGTAGTTGACCCCGACGTGCCGACGATGACTTATTCCGAGTTATCGCCGGAGCAGCGAGCCGAGCTGGTAGCCAAGCGAATCTCGGAGCAACCTAAGTTTCAAATTGCAATGCTCGGCGCCGGCTTGATTGACCAGAAACGCGCCATGGCTGAAGTGAAGGGACAGACCGCGATTGGCCGGGCGTTAATGGAAATTGAACAGCGAGTCATCTATCAGCAGTTTACCAAGGCGTTGATGGAGGAACAACCCAAACCGGCTACCCGATCAAAGAAGAAAAAACCCAAGTGAGCTTGCGTTAGTAAACCGGTCCGCTTCACCCGCGAATTGCATAAGAACCTCAAGGAGCAAACCATGGCTCGTAAAAAATCCGCGAATGGAAACAATCACCGGCCGTCTCGCAAGCGATCTCGGAAACGAACGGTGTCGCTTGAAATGGACATGGTGGTGCTGGCAATCGACGCCGCTTTCGAAATTATCACGCAAGCCGGCTTCAATTATCGCCAGGAGAATGTTTATCCCTACCTGCAACAGAAGGGATTCGCTATCCAGCGATCACAAGAGTCTTTGGCGCGCCGCCTTTATGTGGCGCCGGAAGCGCGCAAGCCGCACGTGATTTACATGACGGGCGTCGGCCACGGTGGTTACGACTCTTATACCGGGGATTTTTACGACACAATTTTCAGCGTCGGTAATTACAGCAACGAAGAGTGTCAGGGAAAGATCGTTCATTTCATCTCGTGCGAAACTGCGCGTGACCTCGGCCCGGACTTTGTAAGCCATGGTTGCCGCGCCTATTTCGGCTACGACGAAAACTTTACCTTCCTGCTTGATTCAGCCGACATTTTTTTCGAATGTGATTCAGAGATCGACCGCGGCTTTGCTGACGGTTTGAATGCACGGCAGGTGCACGAACGAGTCAACGCGCTTTTCAACAAACACATCGACGCCTTGCGAAAACAAGGCAGCGACTACAAGGCGGCCACGCTGGAATTTGATCGCGATCATTTACGTGGGCCGCTGTCTGGACCGCAGTGGGGCGACCCGCTGGCGTCATTGACCAGTTAACCAGCGGGTCGCCAGGCAACTGCGTTTCGTCGGAACTCTCACAACTTTCCCAACAGGAGGCCCTCAGACCCAATGCGAATACGTCACGTCACACTGCTAGCTGCTTTGTTAGTAATCGCTCTCAACAATTCCAACAGTCAGGCGCAGGTCGGACCGGTCGAGGAACACCTGCCACGCAAAGCGGACACGACACCGCAACGGCTCGACCAAATGCATCTGCCGTCGGAGCCTGTCAGCCTTGGACCACCCGAGACAAAACCGGTGCGGTTGAATCCGAATATTTCGGTCAGCCTGGCACTCTCGCCCGATGGCGCGCTGCAAGTAACACCGGGAACGGCCCATCCGGTAACGATTGGTTTGAACAAGGAAGGTATCGGAAATGGTTTTCCAAACTTCCAGGTGCAAAACGCTCCTCCCGATACTTCCGGAGCCGTAGGTAAGACGCAGTTTGTGCAATGGGTGAACACGTCGTTTGCGATCTTCGACAAAGCCACCGGCAATCGCCTGCTTGGCCCAATCAAGGGAAAATTTTTGTGGCAGGGATTGGGTGGCGCGGGAACGCCGGTGCCCTGTGAAGTAACCAACGACGGCGACCCGATCGTTTCCTACGACCGCGTCGCGAATCGTTGGGCGCTTTCGCAGTTTTCGGTCAACGGCGGCGTTTTCGCGCAGTGCATTGCCGTCTCGGAAACTTCGGACGCACTCGGCCGGTATCATCGCTACGAGTACGAGTCGCCGGCCTTTAACGACTACCCGCACATGGGTGTTTGGCGCGACGCCTATTACTTTTCCTACAACATGTTTGAGGGTCTTTCCGGCTCGCGGGCTTGCGCCTACGAACGCAAAAAAATGCTCGTCGGAAATCCGGCGGCAAAGGAACAGTGCATTCAGCTACAGCCACAATTTTTTGGCATTCAACCTTCCGATGCTGATGGCAAAAGGTTCGCACCGGTAGGCAGGCCAAATTATTTTGTGGGCTTGGGCACGGCGCCCAACACGTTATTGCTTTGGAAGTTTCATGTGGACTTCGCAAACAAGAACAACACCACGATGGGCGCGGGGCCGACCCGCCAACCCGACGCGACGATTCCAGTTGCTAAATACAATTTGGCCTGCAGTGGAACTGGAGGAACCTGCGTGCCCCAACCGGGCACGTCGCGCGAGCTTGATTCACTGGGCGAGCGGTTGATGTTTCGCCTGGCTTATCGCAAGTTCGCTACGAGCGAAGCCCTGGTGCTGAACCACTCGGTCGATATTGGCCCACCAACCGGCCGAACCGCGGTGCGCTGGTATGAAATTCGTAATCCGAACGCGGCCCAACCCACTATCTTCCAACAAGGCACTTTCTCGCCCGATGCAACCTCTCGTTGGATGGGAAGCATCGCCATGGACAAGATGGGAAACATTGCGGTGGCCTACAGCATTTCCGGCAACGGTCAGAAGCCGGGCGTTGCGTTTACGGCCCGGGCTCCAACTGATCCACTCGGGATCATGGGAGCTGAAACCGTGATCAGAGCCGGAGGTGGAATACAGGACACGTCATCGAACCATCTATCTCGCTGGGGAGACTATAGCGGCTTGACAGTGGATCCGGTGGACGGCTGTACTTTCTGGTTTACCACCGAGTTTCAGGGCGCCGATGGAGTCTTCAATTGGCGCACGAGCATTGCCAAATTCAAGTTGAATAGCTGCCATTAACTTTCGCAGGCGGGCACCTGTGGAGAGGTCGTCCTTTTTTGGGCGACCTCTTTTTTTGTGACATGAAGTCAGTACCGCCTGCGGTAGCAGGTGGGTGCTGCTGATTTCCGATTGGCAATTACGACCGACCGAGCCACTGATCAGCGTCGGCCCCGGCACCCTTGCTACCGCAGGCGGTACTGACTTCATGTTACAAAGATGCAGTGAGGCTAGTCACTGGTATAATGCGGCGATTGCAAGAATCCACTTACTACGGATCTAATTTGAATACGAATTCCAGACTTGCTGAGATGCTCTCCGGCGTGCTGCTGCCGATCACGACGCCATTTAAAGCCGACGGCGCTGTGGATCACTCCGGTCTGCGTGCCAACATTCTGAAATGGAACGACACCTCGATTGCCGGCTACGTCGTGCTTGGTTCGACGGGCGAGCGCGTCAATCTTGGCGAGGATGAACAGCTTGAGGCACTGGCGGCCGCTCGAGAGGCAGTGCCTCAGGGCCGGTTGTTCATCGCCGGTGTGGGCCAGCAAAGTACGCGCAGCACGATTAAGGAAATTGAAAAACTGAACGCTGCTGTTGCGGTTGACGCCGTGCTTGTCATCACCCCGCATTTTTATCGCGCCGCCATCACTCAATCAGCGCTATTGGAACACTACCGAGCTGTTGCTGACGCGTCACCAGTGCCATTGATTCTTTATTCAATGCCGGCATTGACCGGAATAAAGATTGAATCAGCGACCGCGGCGGCGCTGAGCGAACACTCAAACATTATTGCCATCAAGGACAGCTCCAACGACGTTGTGGCTTTACAGGAAACAATTGATCTTGCGCAAGATGACTTCGTAGTGCTTACCGGCAATGGAACAGTTTTGCGCGAAGCATTAGACGCAGGCGCGTGCGGCGCAATCCTTGCCGTCGGCTGTGTCGCTCCGGAACTTTGCCTGGAGATTTTCAGCGCGACGAAATCAGGCGACCAGCAGCGCAGCCAGCGTTTGCAGTGCGCCCTCACGCCGCTGGCCGCTGCGGTCACCACGCGTTTTGGCATTGGCGGTTTGAAGGCAGCGCTCGATATTAGCGGCTACGTTGGCGGTCAGGTGCGCGCGCCTTTGCGGGCGCCGGACGACGAAGCCCGTGCCGAAATTCAGCGTTGTCTGCACGCTGCCGAGCAGGCGCTGCTGGCCGAAGCCGCTTCGCCCGCGTAAAATGCTTTCCCGAGGAGCCAATCAAATTGAGTACCGCCGAACCTGCCTGTTACAGCACTCCTGAAGAATCGGGACTACGCGTAGAAAGTCTGCCGTTTGAAACCGTGCCGCAGCAGACGCGTTTGTTTCTCGACTACCTGCGCGATCCGCTGGCGCTGCGCGAGTTTTATCCTTCAGCCGTGCGGTTTCATCATGAACTGCCGGCCCGCGCGCCGGAAGTGCTCGCTGCTTACCAGACTGATCGCAAGGAACTTTGTGACGCGCTGCTCGATATGAATGCCGCCTGGGGCGCCGGCGAAGCCACCATTAAGAATATTGAAATGCTGCGCGACGCCGATTGCGTCGCGGCCGTGTCGGGACAACAAGCCGGATTGTTTACCGGCCCGCTCTACACGATTTATAAAGCGCTGTCGGCTGTGAAACTCGCTGGTTGTTTGACGCAGCGCAACACCAAAACCGTTCCCGTCTTTTGGATCGCAACCGAAGACCACGACTTTCCCGAAGTCGCCAGGGCTGAGTTCATCGGCCGCGATTGCCGGCTCGCGCAAGTCCAAGTCCCCGGCGACGCGCACACAGAAGGCCAGCCGGTTGGTCGCGTTGTCATCAATGACTCGATCAATACCGTCGTCGATCAATTGCTCGAACTACTTCCTGTCTCCGAATTCACGCCGGATCTGGAAGCGGTCTTGCGCGACGCGTGGCGATCGGGGCGTTCATATGGTGAAGCTTTTGCGCGCATGCTGACGGCATTGCTGGGCGGACACGGATTAATACTTTTGGATCCACTTGATCCGCGACTTAAGAAATTAGCAGCGCCGTTGTATTCAAAAGCGGCGTCGCGCGCTCATGAGATTGCCACGGCAATTGAAACGCGCAGTAAAAGGCTGGTCGAGGCCGGCTATCATGCGCAGGTAACACCTTCGGAAAACTCGTTTCCGCTGTTCCTGCACGATGCCAACGGCGCACGTCATGCGCTGGTGCGCACGTCAACCGGAAAGTACACAACTAAGCGCAACGACGAGGAGTATACCGCTGGGGAACTCGCAGAAAAGGCGTTGGCCCAACCCGAGCGGTTCAGTCCGAACGTCACTTTGCGCGCCGTGGTCCAGGATTACTTGCTGCCGAGCATCGCTTATTACGGCGGTGCCGCCGAGATTGCTTACTTCGCACAGACCGCCGAGGTTTATCGGTTGCTCGAAAGGCCGGTGACGCCGATTCTGCCGCGCGCGAGCTTGACGATGATTGAGTCGCACACCGGGCGGGTGCTCGAACGGTATGGCTTGAGTTTGGTAGATCTATTTGCGGGCGCGGAAAGTGTCTTGAAGCGCGTTGTCGAAGAACATCTGGGCGCCGAGACCGCAAAAACTTTTGGCGCGACTGAGCAATCGGTCAACAGCGAGCTTGATAAGCTGCGTGAGCAACTGCGCACGATCGATCCGACTTTAGCGGACGCGCTGGAAACCGGCCGCCGTAAGATCAACTATCAGCTTGAAGGCTTGCGCACGCGCTTTCACCGGGCGCAGATGACGCGCGACGAAGCCGCGCACCGGCAACTGCAACGAGCCTTTGATCAACTCTACCCCAACAAAACTTTGCAGGAACGTCACATCAACATCACTTCGCTACTCGCCCGCCACGGCCGTTACGTGGTCGAGTGGATCTATAACGCGATCAATATTGGATCGAATGAGCATCAAGTTGTCTATCTCTGAACTTTGACCTTAGTGCTTTGAATTTTGCCCTTCACTCGCTCAAGAACAAGATGAAACCGCTCTAAGCACCAAGCACAAAGTTCCAAGCACAAAGCACAAAGTTGATGTCAAAAATCCGAGTACTCGCCGATCATTTAGCAAATCAAATCGCTGCCGGCGAAGTTGTTGAGCGCCCAGCGTCCGTAGCCAAGGAGCTGGTTGAGAACGCAATCGATGCGGGTGCTACCAGCATCACGCTTGATGTCGAGAGCGGTGGGCGTCGCCTGCTGAAAGTCTCCGACAACGGCGAAGGCATGGTGCGCGATGATGCGGTCCTTGCTTTTGAAAGACACGCCACTTCCAAGATTAGTAACTCCGAAGATCTTGCCGCCATCGCGACGCTTGGGTTCCGCGGTGAGGCCCTGGCATCCATAGCTTCTGTGGCCCGCGTCGAGCTGACCACCAAAACCGAAGCAGCGTCCGCGGCCACACGTGTCGTAATCGAAGGCGGCAAGATGCGCGACGTGAAGGACGCAGCGCACCCTCGTGGCACAACGATCGCCGTGCGCGATCTATTCTTCAACGTGCCCGCGCGCCGGAAGTTTTTGCGCTCGGAAGCGACGGAAAGTTTTCATCTCACCAATTTGGTAACCCACTACGCGCTGGCCCATCCAGAAATCGCGTTAACACTCACCAACAACGGTCGCGAGGTTTTGCGCGCCGCGCCGGCCAGCGATTTGCGCGAGCGTGCGTATCAGATTTTTGGCGCCGAGTTTCTGGACAACTTGCTTGAGGTCAATGGCGGCAACCCACAGGTCGCGCGCGTGGTTGGATTTGTTTCGGCGCCGCGCGATCGCCGCACCTCGCGCGATGCGCAGTACTTGTTTGTGAACGGCAGGTTCGTAAGAGACCGGTTGATCGCGCGCGCGCTTTCGGAAGGTTACCGGTCGGTGCTGCCGCACGGCGTTTATCCGGCCGCGCTTTTGTTCATTGAAATACCGCTCGAAGAGGTGGACGTCAACGTTCATCCGGCGAAGACTGAAGTGAGATTCCGGCGCGCGGCCGCAGTTGCTGATGCCGTGCGCGAAGCTGTGCGATCCGCATTGGCTAGCGCCGGCTTTGTGCGCCCAGAACCCTTGCCGCCAGAACCGACGGCGGTCAGTCAGGACGATTCCGACCGAGACGTTAACAGGTTGTCGGCTGCGGCGAGTCAGACTTCGGTTAATCCAGCGGTAATCAACCCACTCCAGACAGGAAGGCTTTCCAGTTCCGCCGATCCGCGCTCAACTGACGCCGCGTTACAGCCACGCATCGACTTTGTAGACTATTCGATTCAGGATGAAGATCCGCTATCGGATCAAGTAAACGAGGCAACCGAGTTGAAGTCTCCGACTGCGCGCGACCTCGATGCAATCATGCGTGAAGAGCTGGCGTCGCAGACAGTGACGCCCGACGCTCCCATAGACTTAGACTTCGAACATCAAGCCGCTGCGTTGGAGGAGACAAGAACTCCCACGCCATCATTGCCGCCTTTGAATTCTGCGGACAAGTTCGCGCGTGAAGTTTCCGTCGAATCGTTATCAACTAACATTCGTCCGCTCGGTCAGCTTGATGAGAGTTTCATTATCGCCACCGACGACGAAGGCCTGCTGCTAATCGATCAGCACGTGGCCCATGAACGGATCTTGTTCGACAAGTATCGCGCGCTGGAATCCGCGCGCACGCCGGAAGCACAGCGGCTTTTGATTCCGGAAACTTTTGATCTGACGCCGGCGCAGGCCGCTGTGTTCGATACGGTCGCGGCCGAACTCGAAAGTTATGGGTTTGAACTGATGCGTCTGTCCGGCCGCACCGTGGCGATAAAAGCCGCCCCAGCGGACTTGCCAGCCGGCGAAGCGCGCAACATGTTGGCGGAAATACTGGATACAGTTGACGCTGAAAAGAAGGGAAGCGCGCGTGAGACTTTGCGCGACGACATCGCCGCCTCGCTCGCTTGTCACGCAGCGATCAAAGTGAACATGGTGCTGACGCCGGAAAAAATGCGTTGGTTAATTGATCGCTTATTGAAAACCTCGTCGCCCACCACCTGCCCGCACGGCCGGCCGGTGATTTTGCGGCTCGCGACGCGCGACATTCTCAAAGGCTTCCATCGGATTTAGCCGGGAATAACCATGAAAACTCTCGGTCTCGTTGGTGGCGTCGGGCCGGAATCGACGATTGAATATTACCGGCTGCTGATCTCGGGCTATCGTGAACAGCGCGACGGCAATTACCCGCCCATCATCATCAACAGCGTGAATCTCAAGATGTACCTGGCACTGATAAATGCCGGGGAACTGGGGAAGTTCGCTGATGAGCTGGTCATAGCAGTTGAGACACTCGCGTCGGCGGGTGCGGACTTTGCGGCGTTCGCTTCAAACACACCGCACATTGTGTTTGATGAAATCCAACACCGCTCGCGCATTCCCTTGAGCAGCATCGTTGAAGCGACTCGCGAAAAGGTCGAGACACTCGGCTTTAGGAAAGTCGGTTTGTTCGGCACCCGCTATACGATGCAAGCGAAATTTTATCCGGAAGTGTTCTCGCGGGCCGGCATTGCACTCGTCACTCCGAACGACGAGGAACAGAATTACATACATGACAAGTACATGAATGAGTTGCTCAACGACAAGTTTCTGCCGGAGACGCGCGCGCGATTTCTTGAAATTGCAGATGAGGTTAAAGCCCGGGATGGCGTCGAAGCATTGATCCTCGGCGGGACTGAGATACCTTTGCTGTTGCGGGATGCTGAGCACAAGGGAATGCCGTTGCTGGACACTACAAAGATCCACGTGGAACGGTTGCTGGTTGAACTCACCCGCTGACTCTGAACCCTTTCAGGGTTCAAGGATTTCAAAGGGATCCGTTAGTCCCAGGGTAGCGCGCAACGCGCAATCCCTGGGCTAAAGTTAGCGAACGCCTTCGGCGTACAGCGGGCCAGCGAAGCGAGGGATAGTGAAGGTTTAGAGACTCTCAAGCGTTCTGAGGAAGAGGTCCACGTCGGAAAGGTCTGGCAGCAGCGCGTCCGGCTCGCAGGCAATTAAATCTTCCGTTGTGTAGAAGCGGCCTGTTTCCACCGCCAGCGAGCGCGCGCCAAAGTGTTGCGCGCATTCAACGTCATTCGGCGTGTCGCCAATCACAATAAATTGTTCGGGCGCCAGGTCCATATGCAAATGCTTGCGTATGCGGTCCGCGGCGAGTGCGGGAAGATCGCGGCGGTCGTGCGATTCATCGCCAAACGCGCCGGGGAGCGTGAAGTATTCCGACAACCCTACAATCTCCATCTTCAACCACGCGGCCGGTTCGATATTCCCGGTGACCAGGGCTGACTGATAACGCGGATGATCGTGTACCGCTTGTAGCGCTGCGCGCACGCCTGGCAAAAGCTGAAAAACTTCTTCACCGTTGCCGGTGAACTTCCGCATCGCCTTCATGTAACTTTCACGCAACTCGTGCACGCGCTCGCGTATGTGTTCGTGCGTAAAGCCTTCATGTTTCAAAGCTTCGCCCACAATCTGTAAATCGGTCATGCCGGAGACTTTCATTTCCGGCAGGCGTCCGGCGGTGCCGAACACTTCTTCCAGCATGGGAACAGTGTAGTCCTTGAATGAGCCGGCGCGCGTCGAGCGCATCAGCGTTCCATCAATGTCCCAGAGCAGGATACGCAAAGACGAAGGGGGACGAAGCAAAGCTGAGTCGTTATTGGTAATGAGCATACGCCGTCATTCTACTCGCAACTTTAACTGCAGCGGCACAGAGCCGTGTTGCTGAAACCATATGGCGTCGCTTTGCACGAGCTGTTGCTCCTCAATGTAGGTGTCAGGATCACGCGGCTTCATGAACCATGACGTTTGATTCTGCACCAAATCTATTTCCAGCAAATAGTTTCCCGGAGCTTGCGGCGCCTTGATCGTCAGTTGCACCTCCGCCTTGTTTCCCGGTGCCAGATCCCAGGGCAATTTGGCGGCGCCCTCTACATCACTCGCCATCTTCCCGGTTTCCGCATAACGCCAGACGTTGCGCACGACGACAGCATAGCGGCCATCACTGGCGCCAAACGCCGGCCAGGTTGCTGGACTGAGATTCTCCAGCATGAGCGATACTTTTTCCTGTTGCCCAGCGCGCAGGTTAGAAATTGCTCCAGCGAGCAGGATGCGCGCGCGAAAGGCAGTATCTGGCAAAGGCATCGCAATCCCGCTGGCGTGCGTAGTGGTCACATAAACGATGTAGTTGATGCTCCGCAGGACGAGCCGGCAATCGACGCAGTCTCCTTCCGTACTGATGACCACGGAATTTGGAGCGACACTCTCATCGCTGTGCCTAAAACTTTCGCTAACATTCAGACCGCGCAGTGTGCCGTACCAATAAGCCTGAATGTATCCGGTGGCGCCATGACGATCGCGGAGATAAAGCGGATGTTTGTCCTCAGCCAATGCCGCAGCGAGCACTTGGGGATAATGAGAATCAAACAAATAACCGCGCTGGCGTGCGCCACGACTAAATTGCCATTGGAATATCAACCCCTGGGCCAAGACGAGGCCCGCCAACGTAAACAGCACCGCACGTTTCCACTTGACCGAGCGGGTCTTAGCTCCCGAGCGCGTGTCTGGATCCGTTAGCCACAGCAACGCCGGGATTGTGAGCATGAGCAAAAAGACAGGAACCGCAATCAGCCGCAACGTAGGAAACTCGGTGACGGTGAGGGACGCCGGCACAGCAGCGACTAACAACCCATAAATCATGAAACGCCACCAGGCGTTGCCACGGTGGCGCGCAATCAACCACAAACCAGCAAGCGCCAGGATCATCGTAGGCAGCAGGACGCTACCCATGCCGGGCACATGGTCACGCAGATTGATCTCGCCCGTCACGAGCATTCTCCATAGGCTGAAGTTGCGCAGGTAGTGCATCGCGAACTGGCTCGCCGCATCGAGAGCGGACGTGTTCGGAGTAATGTAAGTCAGCGCGGTAAACCTGCCCGTGAGCACGTCCGGATGGCGGCGCTGGAAAATGATTAGCGGCATTAACGCGAGCAGGTAAATCGCCCATGTTTGCAAGACACCACGCCAGCGAACGCGGTCCATAAATATTGTGAGACCAATGGCCAGCAACGGCGCGAGCAAGCGTCCGATCGTGTAACTGTACGTCAGGACAGCGAGTGTCAGCGCGATCAATGTCGAGTCAAACCACGACCAGCTCGGCTTTGGTGTGGAGCGTGCCAGCGCCAGCAGAAAAAGGGCGAGTGCCAACGGATAAAGCGCAACTTCAAAGACCACGCGGCTGTTCTCAAAAAGCCAGGGAGTCAGGAGCGCCTGTAGCGCTATCAAAACGCCGACGACTCGGCGTCCGCTGATGCGCACCGCAACTGAGCCCAGAGCGGCAGCGGCTGCAATTCCCAAAAGCGCGCTGAAGAGGCGAGCGATCAGAATCCCGGGACCAAATATTCTAAAAATCAGTGCCAGAAGGTAGATATAGGTAGGATTCTTGTGATCGCCAAAGGCCGGGAAAAAAAGAGGCAGTAAATTTCCCTGCTCGTCGCGCGCCGTTTGGGAAACGGTATAAGCGTTGTAAGCAATGGAAGACTCGTCGATGTAGAACCCGGCGGGATTGCGAGTGAGACGAGTGCAGTAAACGAAGCCTGCCAGCAGTACCAGTGCGAGCACCGCTAACGGTTTCTTAGCCAGTTGCCAACTCTTCATTCACTTTAAAGTTGCAGCTCTCATTCAATGACCGCCAGCACGTCGCCGGCGTTGACCGTGGCGCCGGCCTCGGCATGGATGGAGACCACGACGCCTGCCTTTGGCGCTTTCATTTCGTTTTGCATCTTCATTGCTTCGACGACGATGATTCCGGCGCCCGCTTCAACGTTGGCGCCAGCTTCAACCAGCACGCGCACTATCTTGCCGGGCATTGGTGAAACGATTTCAGCCGAACCATGGTGGTGTCCTGCTGAACTACGCGAGCTGCTCAGGCGTTTGGGATCAGCCAGCGTGATGTCGTAGCTGGCGCCGCCGAGAACCACTGCAAAAGAGTTATTCGAGCCGTGCTCAACCTCAACGCGACACTTGTAAACATTCGTGCCGTCAATTAACAAATACTCGCCGTCCTGGAGTTTGCGCAGCTCTATTTCGTAGCGCCGCCCCTCGATGTCGGCAGTCGCCGAGCCATCGGCAAGCTCTAACGAGATTTCGTGTTCGCTGTTCGCAATGTGCGCTTTGTACTTCATTCGAATGATTTATTCTTCGGACTTCCCGCGCTGACCCAACTTGCTTTTGATCCCGAGCGCTGCGGTCCGCCCCGACATCTTCCAACGGCTTTGGCTAACTGGGATAGCCGGGCGTAAAGCTGCTTCTTTTTGTTGACGAGAGTAATGAATAGCGGCCGCGATTAGTGCAATGTCCTGTTGCGCCTGTGTCGCTTTTTCGGATGCAGGCGACGACACGCGTCCGCGACGCTCGTTGAAACGCGTGATGAAGCCAGTATCCAATCTGCCGTCGCTGAACTCCGGGTCGCGAACGATTTCGCGGAAGAAGGGAAGCGTTGTTTTGATGCCACCCACTTCATATTCACCAAGCGCGCGCCGCAAGCGATCGATTGCTTCAGTTCGAGTGCGACCCCAGGCCGCCAGTTTGGAAATCATTGGATCGTAATGAATGGAAACTTCAGAATTCAGTTCGACGCCGCTGTCGTCGCGAATTCCCGGACCGTTGGGCACTCGCAGATGACTAATCATGCCGGGTGAAGGAAAGAAATTGTTTTCCGGGTCTTCGGCGTAGACGCGGCATTCGATCGCGTGGCCATGCCATTGGACCTGGTCCTGCGTAAAAGAAAGCGGCGCGCCATCAGCAACAGTGATCTGTTCGCGCACGATGTCTATGCCGGTTACCAACTCCGTTACCGGATGCTCGACCTGCAAGCGCGTATTCATCTCGAGGAAATAAAACTCGCGGGTAGCGTCGGCAACCAGGAATTCGACGGTGCCGGCGCCCACATAATTCACCGCCTGCGCGAGCTTGACGGCAGCCGCGCCCATTTGTGCGCGTAGCGAGGCATCGTTAATCGGCGAAGGACACTCTTCAATAACCTTTTGATGGCGTCGTTGAATCGAACATTCACGTTCGCCCAGATGGACCACATTGCCTTGCGTGTCGGCGAGAATCTGAATTTCAATGTGCCGTGGGCGTTCAATTGCTTTTTCAAGGTATACGGCGGAGTCACCAAATGCTGAGGCTGCTTCGGCCTTGGCATTGTCGAAAGCCGAACGCAGTTCGCCAGCAAACGCGACCAGCCTCATACCTTTGCCGCCGCCGCCCGCGGAAGCTTTTAGCATCACCGGATAACCAAACTGTTTTGCAGCTACTTCTGCTTCCGCAAAGGAATTCAAAGGGGTAACTGTCCCGGGAACAATCGGCACCCCTGCGGCCACGGCCGCGCTACGCGCACTTGTTTTGGAACCCATCACGCGCATCGCCTCTACGCCCGGGCCAATGAACGTCAAACCTGCTTCGTTAACTGCGGCTGCAAAGTCAGCGTTTTCGGCGAGAAAACCGTAGCCGGGATGGATTGCGTCCGCGTTCGTTTTTTTCGCCGCGTCGATAATTGTCGCGATGTCGAGGTAACTTTGAACTGAAGGCGCTGGTCCAATACAAACCGCTTCGTCGCACAACGAGACGTGGACCGCGGCGGCGTCGGCGTCCGAATAGACGGCTACCGGTGAAATGTCGAGATCACGACAGGCGCGAATGATGCGCACTGCGATCTCACCTCGATTGGCAATTAGGATCTTTCGAATCATTCGTCAGCGGTTAGAAGTCAGAAGTCAGAAGTCGGAAGAACATTATTATCATTGATCGAGGCGCGAATCTAATTCGCAATTGATCGGCAAGAAGCAAAAAGGGCGGACACCTGGGTCCGCCCTAAAAAACTCATTCTTCCAAAACCAGTTTACGGTTTCACAGTCTTGCCCGCTACTTTGGTGCGGTTGGGTCGCTGTGCTTCAGAAGCCGCATAGGTCACACCGTCGCGAAGTATCAAGTCGTCCTCGGTGCCCATCAGCTTGTCCGGACCGGGCAAGGGAAGCTCGTAGTTAGTGAAAGAAAGGCGTTCCCCGGGTGCGTCGTCCGCGGTGCTGCTTGAGGCATTACGAATCACGGCGCCTCTCAATTGCGGCAGCTTCTTTTCGGGCACAGCTGCCAGCTCGGCACTGGGTCTGTAACCCGAGAGGTCAAGATTCTGCATCGCCGCTGCCAGTGAACCGTCCGGGTCAGGAAGCCGCTTCAAATCTCTAACGTCACTGGGCAGAGTGGCGTAAGTTTCCCGATACTCGTCAAAGGCGCGATCGATTCTATGAATATATGGTCTTTGTTGAGCCTCGATACCCCACTGGCGATGTTCCAACCGCACCGGCACTGTGATGCCAATCAAGATCAATATCAACACAGGCACTGCCGCGGACGCGTATAAACCACGACGAGCATAACGAACTCCACAGAAACGGTCAGGCGACGCAGCGATCGACTGATACAATTTCCGGCCGAACCAAAACACCAAAATTGCCATTGGGACTGCGATCCATTTCATGCGCCAGGCGGCCGTTTCACCGGCGGAGAGCCATGACAAAGGATCGAAAGGGATCATCGATAAGAACGCGAGCTTAGATTTAGCGCCGCGTGCAGAAAACTGGGTCAGCGCCACAAACGTTTGCGTCGCAAACACCAGCACCAGCAAGCTGCCCATAACGGAAAGCACTAGTGAACGACCATAAGAAGGCAGCTCATGTTCTGGTTTGGGGAGCGCTTCGCCGACCGGGGACGCGCCGCACGCAGTGCAGCCGGCTCTCAGTTCAGCATCAGATTTGAAACCGCAGCAGGGGCAGATAGTCACGGGTGTTTTGTACCTCAATACTTATAACAGGAGTCAATCAGTCGTTTTTCGGGTTGACGGTTAACCAGCCTTATGTACCAGCGGTTGATCGGCTCGTCGTTCAGGCCCGGTGTTTGATGCGGAAATAGACGCTTGCGATTCGTCAATTGCAGAATCATTCGATACTTTGTTCAACTCATACCAGGTGTGATACATGCGGTGTGCGAAGGTCCAATAGGAACCGACCGCGAGTACCCAAAGGACAGCCGGCATTCGATTAGCGAAGAAATTGGTCGAACCAGCATGAGTGCTCAGGGCGCCGATGATAAAAAGAACCACTCGCTCGGGACGGCGCAGGAAACCGACATCACATTTGGGGATCAAACTCTCCGCCCGGGCGCTCGCGTAGCTTACCATAACCGCCCCCATTAGTCCTGCGCCCGCAAGAAAAACGTTAAGCGTCGAGTGGAACTGAGTGTCGCGGGCGTAAAAAACCATTAGTCCGACAAATATAACCATGTCGGAAAGCCGATCGAGCGAGGAATCCAGGAAGCCGCCGAACCGGGTCACCCGGCCCGAAAGCCGCGCCACCTGGCCGTCGAGCATGTCAAAAAGATTGGCAACAATAAGCACTATGCCCGCCGAGAAAAAATAGCCAAGCCCGAAGAGCAGCCCGCAACCCACATTTATGGCGACGCCAATTACTGTCAGAAAGTTTGGGTTGATGTGGCCATAGGCAAGCCAGCGCACCATTGCGTCAATGATTCTTTGCGCGCCGCGGCCAATCCCGTTCACAAACATTTCTGGTCAGTTTCTCCGGAGGAAGATTATGCCTAATACCTTACGAACATTAAAGCTTTTCGTAAACAAAAGGCGGATTGTAAGAATAGGTGAAACCAGCGTCAAGTTTTTGGAAGTTGAACTTGGGTGGGAACAAGCCTTAAGAAGGCGAGACCAGTCCTTTGTTCTCCATCTCAGTGTGAATCGTAGTCAGGCGTCGCACTTCAAAATTTCGCGCGCCGGCGGGAGTGCGCACGACAACTTCGTCGCCTTCTTCTTTGCCCATCAAGCTTTTTCCGACGGGCGAGGTGGTGGAGATCAGACCATTCTGCGGATCGCTCTCTTCGGGCGTGACCAAGCGATAGGTGACTTCTTCATCCTTCTCAGAGTCGAACAAAACAAGCGTCGAGCCATAACCGGCCTTGTCGCGCGAGATCTTTGAGAGGTCGATCGAAGCGATCTCACTAATGCGCTGGCGCAATTCGACGATGCGGGCTTTCACCACGTTTTGTCGATCGAGGGCGGCGCGATACTCCGAGTTTTCCCGCAGGTCTCCAAACTCCAGCGCGCGCTTTATCTCTTTGGGTAGATGAACGCGCAGCTCGGATTCGAGCTCGTCGAGTTCGCCTTGTAGTCTTTTCTTAATCTCTTCTGACAATCCATTTACTCAACTTCGTTGCTGCTTAGCCGCAAGCAGAAACAGTTTCACCACTCTTGCTATTCGGCCGGTGATGTTGCGCTTCATCAGGAGCGCCAAATGAAATACCTGTGTCGCGCGCGGTGCGCACCAGTTGACCATTCGGCGGCACCGTCTTTACGTTGGCAATCGCTTGATAGATGGGAACCGTAATCACGTCTCCCGCCTGCAGAGCCACCATGACTCCCTCCTTGCCTTCGACGACAGCGCGCACGGCGCAGGTTCCATAATTTGTTGCCAACATGCGATCGAAAGCATTAGGCCTGCCGCCGCGTTGCAGATGGCCGAGCACAACGGTTCGCGTTTCCTTTCCGGTAAGCGCCTCCAAATTCCGTTGACAGTAGGCACCGATGCCGCCCAGGCGCGGGGCGTGATGGGGGTCGCCAGTGTCCTGATAAATCAGGTCATGCCCACTCTCAATCGCGCCCTCAGCGGCAACGATAATGCTAAAGTTAGAGCCCCCTTCATCGCGCGCGCGAATCCGGTCGGCGACTGATTGCATGGTGAAAGGAATCTCTGGAATAAGAATCACGTCCGCACCACCGGCGATGCCGGAGTGTAAAGCAATCCAACCAGTGTTGCGACCCATAACTTCCAGGATCATCACGCGGTCATGCGACTCAGCCGTAGTGTGCAGCCGGTCGAGCGCGTCCGTGGCAATGTCCAGCGCGGTGATAAAACCAAATGTGAGTTCGGTGCACGCCAGGTCATTGTCGATCGTCTTGGGGACACCGACCACGGGAATGCCAAACCTGCCAAACTCCTGCGCGATGGCCAGGGTGCCTTCGCCGCCCAGGACCACCAGAGCATCGATACCCAGGCGCCGCAAGTTTTCCGTAGCTTCGTGATAAAGAGCGTCAACTCTTATCGCCCTCCCGCTCGCGTCGCGATCGACAAACCGGCCGCGATTGCGGGTCCCGAGAATTGTGCCGCCGCGCGGCAGCAACCCTCTGACATCCGCCGTGGTTAATTCGTGCGTGTGCGTTTCGCCTAACAGCCCTTCAAAGCCATCCTCGATGCCGATGACTTTCATGCCGTATTGCCCGATTGCTGTAGTCACCACCGCGCGAATCACGGCGTTCAGTCCCGGAGCATCGCCACCGCCAGTTAATATTCCAATTGTGTCAGGCATAACTTGATAAGGTTTTGAGTTTCGAAAAGACTAGCTGCCACTTCCAACTTCTCGACCTAATATTCAGCAACCCTACACGCGAGAAACTCCTCTCTTTGAAAGGATTGCTTAAACTGGGGCGGGGTTTATACAACCTAAGAGTAGTTGAGAGGAGTGCAGAGTTCAACCTTAAAGCCATCCATGTCCAGTCTCCCGCTCTCCACTTGCGCTTTTCAGCGAGCTATTTCCAAAGCGTCGGCAGTGTCTGAAATTGAAAAAGAGAATTGGAGCGGTAGCAGGACGGCTTCGGAAAATTGCTGGTTGACCCTCCCAGTATCGTCGCGTAGCATGTGCTGCAACCCCTACAACCGATTGAATAGTTCCGTTTGAGTTTGAAATTTTGGAAATAGACGACGACGCAAAAGAGATTGTTCGCGAAATTGGAACGGCCATTAACGAATCGGTCGAGAACTCGTCGAAAGTTGCCGAAGCGATCGAACGGCTGCGAGATGCAGGATATGAGATGGAACTAACTTTGCGACTTGAAATTGGCTTGCGCGCCCACGCTGGAGAAGAACAGGGCGCAGGTGGCGACACCACACTTGATCTTACCGACGAAGACGTACAAGTATTGCAGCGCATGAAAATCAGAATTGATCAGGATGAGAATCCATAACCTGCTTTCCAGGAAAAATAAAGCCCTGCCGTTTGCTGAATCGGCAGGGCTTTTGCTTGATTGGAGAACAGCGATCATGGCCCAAAGCGTTGCTGATACTCGCCCGAAACTATGAACGCCTTGACCATTTCCGCGTTAACAAAGTTGCCATTGAATTCGTTAAGTTTACCCAGCCAAAAGTTGTAGCCACCAAAGTCAGAGTCCGGAGCATCATTCGGATTCCGGCGCATGTAGCCGAAGTATTGCATCAAGACAAAGGCCTTGTTTGATTGCCGGGTACTCAACAACGAGTTTTCAGCAACCGATCTCAACACCAGGGCTCGGACGCTTAGCGAGGAAGGATCGGCTGCGAGCTGGTTGACCAATGAATCTCGCTCGCTTTGCGTTAAAGCACCGCCGGAACCCGGATTGCGCGGATCGTAGGTGTTGCTATTGAGTTTGTCGACAAACTGAGCCGCCGTCAGGGAAGTTGGGAAGGCGACAACGAAAGCGGCACGCTGCACGAAGTCGTTGAAAAACCGCTGCTTGTTTTGGTCGAGTAACTGATCAGCACCCGCTTGACCGATAACCACGCCGCGGCCAATCTCCTGCGTATCGGCCAAAAACTGGCGTAGTTTCAGTGTCTCGCCAGTATTGAGCGCAGCCTGATAGGTTTTGTAAACGAGGTAGCCTGTCTGCTGGAACTCGATAGACAGGAAGAATGCGGCGCTAACGTTTACGCGCTTTAGGTCGCGGCACGCTGCAGTAGAACACTGATCCAGCTGGTTTTTCCAAAACGCCAGTCCGCCGGCGTCCGCTTCGCGATTAAAGAAATCGACATACTGTTGGCGCACGAAGAAATCGCTGTCAAAACTAGCATCGTTGAGCGGATTGGATCGGTTAACAGATTCGTCGCTGTTAATCGTCACGGCGACCGCCCCGGGTGAGCCGAGTGTGCAGCCCGTCGGGTTGCTCAAAGTAACGTTAAAAGTCTCTGGCGCCTCGCCATACCGATCATCAACGATGAAGACACTTACGATCTTTGACGTTTCGCCGGCGGCAAATCTTAATGTGCCCATTGCGGCCATGTAGTCTGACCGCTCGCTCGCCGTCGCGTCAGTAGTCGCATAATCCATTGTGGCTGCGGCCGAAGTATTGCCCGTCCGTGTTACCAGCAGATCAACCTTGGTTGTGGCGTTGAGAGTTTCAGTTGTACTTGCGGTGCTATTCGTAAATTGCACCGTGTTAACAGCAGGGGTAGGAGTCGGCGTTGGAGTTGGCGTCGGCGTTGGTGCGGCCACGATGCTGTAACCCAGCGAGTCAATCACGTTCATGTCGTTGGCGGTCATGGTTTCCCGCGTGTTGCGGTTAATGCTCGGATCCATGATGCCAATGTAATTTGCGCTCACACTTTGATCGTCGCGCCAATGACTGGCTTGATTGCCGTCACCGCCAGTGCCGTCGGGCCGACCAGTAGAGAGCCCCAGTTCGGCGCCACCATTAAACTGAACTTGCAAACCACCGGAAGACACAATTCGCTGGGCGCTGGCAAACGTATTCAAGTTCGCCGTGCCTGGTCGAAAGCGAAATAAGTCCCACACGGTTACGTAAACAGGCTGCGATGAATTCAGCTCGCGAACGCCAACTTCCGACCCAATCCCCAGCACGTGGCCAATCTCGTGCACAGCCACCGCGTCGAAGTCAGTTCGATTGCCGGTTATTCCGTCGCTGGGATCAAAGTCAAAACCAAAGGCTGAGTTAAAGCCGATTTTCGGAGCGCCGCCATACGGTTCTGTCTCGGGACTAGCAACAGGACTGATGCCGCCCAGCGCGCGTAGGATCGGACTGGCAACGAAAACGGTGCTGGTATTGCCGATGTCGGTTGGCACACTGCCAAGCGGCAGCGCATTGTAAAGAGCTGCTTCTGAAGGGCTCGAAGCGTGACTGACGAGTCGGCCGCGAATATCTGAATAATTGCCAGCATAGTAAAGCTCCTGGGTGGCGGTCAGTCCAAGAATGTTTGAACTCGGAAACGAAATCCCAAAGACAGTTGGGCCATAGTCCACGTCGATGACTACGGTTATCGGATCCTGTATCAACGCTTCCCATTTTGCAGCGGCTGCAATGAACGCCGCCTTTGCTTGCGGGTTTTGGTCGAGTTGAGCGCTCGCCCTTAACACGATTGTAAGTCCACTGCCGGCTGGGACTTCACCGGAGCCGCTTCCGGCCGCGGGCATAATTTGATTTTTTAGATGGTTGATTTGACGGAAGCCGGAAGAGCTGGCGCTACTTTTGAGCGCGCGCCCCTCAGCAAGCGTGGCATCACGGCAAACAGTTTCGCCGTTAGGGCCCTGATAGACTACGAAAGCACCATTTGACGAAGCTTGATAGTTGTGGGGCTGGCTGGCTGAATCATTCTGCGCAAGGCCATAAAAGGGCAGGGCAGCGAGGCCGGCAACTGACATTATTGTCAAGGCCGTCCGTGACCAATAGAAATATTTTGAATACTTTTTCGCGCGTGAGACACGCGTGAACACACGAGGGTTCATCACGAGATCGATCTCCTTCTGTCGTTTTTGGGGAAGCGGTTTTAGTTAACTAACGAGTTCGCCGGGAGGATAAGTTGCGCGTGCTGGTCGCCTTTACCGCTGACACAGATTTCGCGTTTGCCTTGCAAAGAAAGTCTGGCTGAGCTCGGACTAGATGCGAGGTCCGAACTTTCCGGAAGCCGGAACATTTTTCCGTTGAGTGAGGCGGGGTAAGCAGCTTGAATGCCGCAAGAAACAGCTTACGGATTTCGCTGGAGGAACACAATAAGCAAAATTTACATAGCTGGGAGGCCCTAACTCATGGGCCAAATCGATTTTGGTATTCGCCGGAGACAATGAAAGACTTGACCATCTCGGCGTTTACGAAATTTCCATTGAACTGATTGAGCTTGGCGAGCCAAAACTCGTAACCGGTAAAGTCTGAATCAGGTGCATCGTTTGGATTTCGTCGCAGGTAGCCGAAGTATTGTGTCAGCACGAACGCCCGGTTTTGCTCGGCACTAAATAAGTCCGGGTCTTCGGCAACTGCGCGCAAAACTTGCGCCCGTGTCTTGGCACCTGACGCGAGATCACCGACCAATTGATTACGCTCGGTTGGCGACAAAGGTCCACCGGCGTTCAAGTTCAGTTGATCCACAAACTGGGCTGCCGTCATCGAGCCGGGGTAGGCTGCGGTGAAGCGCGGCCTGGCGACGAACTCTGCAATCAACGCCTGCTTGTTGTTCTCTAAAAGCTGATCAGCCCCAGGCTGTCCAATTACGACTCCGCGTCCGATCTGCTGCGTGTCGGGCAGAAATTCGTTGAGCCGAATGATCGGTACCGAGAGCTGATGCGGCGTGCCGCCCAGCGTCGACGTGGCGGACGTGTTATCGCCGTAAGCTGTTTTGTAGAGACGCTCAACCAGGTAGCCGGTTTGCTGAAACTCGATCGCTAAAAAGAACGCACCGGACACGTTGATGCGTCGAATCTCGCGGCAAGCCTGGTCGGTGCAACTATCAATTTGATTTTTCCAAAACGCCAAACCGCTGTCATCGGCAGCCCGGTTGAAAAAATCGATGTAGTGCTGGCGCACAAAGAAGTCGGTATCAAAGCTCGCATCCTTTACCGGATTCAGTCCGTCGACGGACTCGTTACTGTTTATCGTGACCGTGAACGATGCTGGCGAACCCAGCGTGCAGCCAACAGGATTACTCAGGTTGAGGTTGAAGGTCTCGGGCCCTTCACCAAAACGATCATCAATAATGAAGACTGAGATGGTTTTAGTGCCTTCGTTCGCCGCGAATCGCAGTGTGCCGATAGCAGCCTCATAATCTGAACGTGAGTTGGCCGTCCCACCTGAAGTCGCATAATCAATTGTGGCTGCGCCGGTAATGTCGCCGGCTCGCGTAACGGTTACATCGACTTTGGTTGTCTGGTTTGGAGTTTCACTAGCCGTCTGGCCGGCGGAATTGAATTGCACTGTGTTTGGACCGGGCGCGGCATTAAGCGAGATCTCCCACATGCCGCGGCCGTGAGTTGCCACGCGCAAAAGGCGGCTGGTCGGTTGAATGGCCATGCCGAAAACTGCGACCCGCGGCAGACCGGTGCCGAAGGGAGTCCAGGTTGCTCCACCGTCAATCGAGTTGTAAACCCCAATATCAGTTCCAGCAAACACGTTGTTTGAATTTGTAGGATCCACCGCAAGCGCGTTGATCGGAATGCTTGGAATGCCGTTGCTTGCCGGTACCCAGTTTGGCGCAGCAGTTCCCGCTCCAGCAGCGCCGAGATTAGTAATTTTCCAAACACCCTGTCCGGCTGGAGCGAAGAATGAGAACGAAATGTAAGCAACGTCTTTATTGGTGGGGCTCACCAGCGCACGGCCAACAAACACGTTCGTTGTGCTGCCGTTGGGATTTGCGGGAAACGAGCCGCTGGTGATGTTCGCCATCGCCGATGAGCCGGTTGAGGTGGCCCACACCTGGCCGTTTTGCATACCCACGATTCGATAGTTGTCGTCCTGGGGAGAAATTGCGATGGTGCTGATTGGTGTGCCCACACTCACGGGCGTGTCGCTCCCGTTTGGAGGACATGACTTGCCTAATGGGCAACGCGTGGTGGTCGGCTGCAGCGGCGATTGGCTGACAACCGTCATGTTGTCACCACGATCGGTTGAACGATAAAGGCGATCGGTTCCGAAGTACAAAGTATTAGGACTGCCCGGACCCAGCGCCATCGGCGCATAAAACAGCACGTTGTCGGTCAACTGGATGCCGTTGTTTCTTAAGAAAGGTAGATTGTCGCAGTTTGACGCCGGAGTAGCGTCGTCTGGGCAAGGTGCATTACCGCAGGCGATGGCGCCGCGCGAGGGCCACGAATTTCGCACGTTGAGACAACTCGTAAGTGTCGCGCGATCAAAGAAAATCTGGCTGTTGGATTCATTGAAGAACGTCAGGTACATCGTGACGTTGGTACTGTTCGACGCCGTTTGATCGATCAGCGTGTAGCCTCCATCGCCGCCTTCGGCGTTTATCCAATTGCCCGAAGACGTTTGCTGTGCTTCGGTGCCATTGTCCTGAGTGCCGCCGATGGTGAAAAACTGGTCGAGTGGATGCACTGCGATACTCTCAAATTGCAACGTGCTAAGCGGCGAACGATTGAGATTGGTCCAGGCACTTCCGGCTGAGGCGCTGGCGCCGCGCTTCCACACCCCACCATCGTTTCCCGTATAGACTAAGCCTGAAGTATCAAAAAAGAGAGCGTGCGAATCGGCATGCAGCCCACTATCGTCGCGCTGAAAAGTCGTCCCTCCGTCGCTTGATTTCTTCATCGCATCCGAACATTGGGTTCCGCTTGCGGTGCCCCTGGCGTTGCCGCCGAGATACACAAGATTGGCATCATTGGGATCGACGGCGACTGTAATATTGTAGAAGCACTGACCACCGCAGAAACCCTGGCCCCCAGCGAGTTGTCCCGACCATGACGCGCCGCCGTCAACGGATTTGTGTAGCGCACCTTTGAAGTTTGTTGCGCAGACAGTGGTCACAGTAGGCGTTTCGCCGGTTGCCGCGTACGCGGTCAAGGTTGAACCCACCTTATTGATGGTTAGCGCCGTTCTGATTCCGGCGGGCACGGATAGAGTTTGTGAAAACACCGCGTTCGGAGCCAATGCGTTGGTGCTGCGAAAGACTCCGCCCGCCGCGCTGGTGCCGACAATGGAAACGAGGATAGTGTTTGGATTACCGGGCTCCATCACCAGGTCGGTTGTATCAACATTGCCGGTGCCCGGGCTGTCCGGACTATTGTCGGTAGTGACCACCAGCTTTTGAAAAGATACCGATGCGGCAGCCGCAGTCGCGTTCGTTGAACGATAAAGTCCGCGAGTGGCAATAGCCGGAACCAAGCCCAGCGAGTTTGCACCCTGGCCGCCGACTCCGCGACCGGTACTCACAAAAACCGTTCCCGCATTATTCGGATCAACCAAAATTTTCGTTATGCCACGCCCGCTAAAAACGTTGTAAGTGAAATTGCTGATCGTCTGTGAAGGATTGATTGGACCAACGAGCGTAGCTGAAGTATCGGCACTGTCGATGCGATACAGACCCACGCCAAAGAAGCAATCGCCGCAGCCATTGAATTCGCCGGTGCCAACGTAGAGAGTGCTCGGACTCGAAGGCGCAATTGCGAGCGCGCCGATCGCCAGCGATTGGGCGCTGTCGAATATCGGATTCCAGGTTAAGCCGGCATCGAGCGAGCGCCAGACGCCGCCCTGGGCCGTACCCAGATACACTTTGTTCGAGTTGGTGGGGTCAACTACTATGGCCGTAGCGCGACCCGACACCGAGGTAAGACCGCTTTGCGCGGATCCGTTTGGTAACGGTCTTGGTCCGAGCTCCGTCCAAATCGATGCCAACGGCGTTTCCGATCCAAAGACACTCGCCAGTTTGTTGAAGAAAGAATTTTTAGTACCTTCAGCGTGAAGAATCTGAGCGTGTTCCATTTGGCGAATGGCTCGCCCGCGCGCACCGGAATCAAATGGGCGTCCGGGTTCAATCCCGTGCAGTCGCGCGATGTACTCGTCGCGCAACCGCAGATAAGCGCTTTCATCGATATTTCCGCGACGACCCTTGGGAAAATCAGGCTCGGTTTCTTCCTCTGCCAAACCTGAGGTTGCGCCGCTCTTTCGCGACGAGCCGATTACGATGTCTTCTTTTTGTTCCGACGAAAGTGAGTAGTCAGTCTGATTAGCCGAGTTGTTGCCGGAGTGACCTTGTCCACCTGCCTGGGACGATTGCGAATCCACAAACAGGAGGGCGAAGAACAGCGCGAGAAATAAAGCAAACAGCAGACTTCGTTTCATCCCGAATACTCCTTGCGGGCTATCTGACGGGGGCGAAAAATGTCAGGAATTTGGAACTAAGACTGACGGCCAGGCGTCGGAGAGATTGACCTGGAGCACAACAACAAATTCTTGTTCAAAAAACTAATAATCTCAATCAAGGCAAAATTTACTTTCAACGTTATAGGTTGTCAACGCGACAGCGTCGGAATCGTTGGCGCCGCTGCCGCACTAACCAGTCGAAAGCAAAAGCAAATTTAGAAGCATTAATGCACTTTGAGGCTAGCAGTTCAGAGTCCAGCCAAGCGGCGGCCTGTTTTTCGGGCCGCAAGCGAAGACGCAAGCTAAAGCTTGTCCTCTGAACTGCATGAGTACCGATTTCGCGGAGCGCTTGGCGCAACTTTCGGCCCTGTGGTATCTTGACTGGCTCTTAAACCTGCCAGTTTTTTCTGCCGTTACAGGCTATGAAAGAGGAGTCGAAATAAAGTATGGCTACGTCCAGCGAAAACGCTAATGGGGATGGACAATCAGCCGGCCGCGTCGTTCAGATTATCGGCCCGGTGGTTGACGTAGAGTTTCCGGAAAAACAATTGCCGCCTATCTATCAGGCGCTGCGAATTGTTTCCGAAGGGTTTGATGTGCCCACTCCAATCGATGTGATTGCCGAAGTGCAACAGCATCTTGGCGAAGGGCGCGTGCGCACTGTTTCGATGTTGCCGACCGACGGCATGGTGCGCGGCATGAAAGCCATCGACACTGGTGGGCCGATCACGATGCCGGTGGGGGAAGGAACCCTCGGCCGCGTGCTCAACGTTATTGGTCAGCCAGTCGACACTCTTGGCGACGTCAAACACACCGAACGTTATCCCATCCACCGTCACGCGCCGACTTTTGAAGAGCAGTCAACCGAATTGCAGATGTTCGAGACGGGCATCAAGGTTATCGATCTAATTCAACCGTTCGTGCGCGGCGGCAAGATTGGTTTGTTCGGCGGCGCGGGCGTTGGCAAGACGGTTATCGTGATGGAATTAATTAATAACATCGCGAAAGCCCGCTCTGGCTTTTCAGTTTTCGCCGGCGTCGGTGAACGAACGCGCGAAGGAAACGATCTGTTGCGCGAGATGGTTGAGTCGCAGGTTATTCAGTTTGGCGACGCCTTTAACAAACACTTTCACGACACCGGCGAATTCGACATGACCAAAGTCGACATGAACACCATTGGCCAATCAAAGGTGGCGCTGATCTACGGTCAGATGACTGAACCTCCCGGCGCGCGCCTGCGCGTGGCGCTTTCGGGTCTGACGGTGGCGGAATATTTTCGCGATAAGGGCCTCGACGTGTTGCTCTTCATCGACAACATCTTTCGCTTTACGCAAGCGGGTTCCGAAGTGTCGGCGCTGCTTGGCCGCATGCCATCGGCTGTGGGTTATCAACCGAACCTGGCTTCGGAAATGGGTGAGATGCAGGAACGCATCACTTCAACCAAGACCGGATCGATCACTTCGATTCAGGCGGTTTATGTTCCGGCTGACGATTACACCGACCCCGCCCCGGCTACTACGTTTGCTCACCTTGACGCAGTGACGGCGTTGTCTCGACAGATTGTAGAACTCGGAATTTATCCCGCGGTTGATCCCTTAAGCTCGTCCTCGCGCATTCTCGATCCGCGCATCATCGGCGCCGAACATTACGCCACCGCGCAGGATGTGAAGCGAGTGCTGCAGCGTTACAAGGATTTGCAGGACATCATCGCGATTCTGGGACTGGATGAACTGTCCGACGAAGACAAATTGATCGTGTCGCGCGCTCGTCGCGTGCAGCGCTTCTTTTCGCAACCGTTCTTCGTTGCGGCGCAGTTCACCGGTCTCGAAGGGAAGTACGTTAAGCTCGAGGACACGATCCGAGGCTTTCGCGAGATCGTTGACGGCAAGCATGACGATTTGCCGGAACAGGCTTTTTACATGGTCGGCACGATTGAGGAAGCGGTCGAAAAGGCCAAGTCAATCGCCCAGTAACGAAAGGATGAAGGATGAAGGATGAGGGATGACAAACGGATGGACGCGCTGGTTTTAGTTCATCCTTCATCCTTCCACCTTCATCCTTGCTCTTTATGGCTCAATTGCAATTAGAAGTTGTAACACCCGAACGCAAAGTGCTCTCGGAATCCGTTGACACGGTGACGGTGCCGGGACTCGGCGGTGAGCTTGGAATTCTGCCCGGCCACACGCCCCTCATTTCTCAACTTCAAACCGGCGTGCTGGCATACTCGGCCGGCGGCAAGGCTGCACAGCTTCACGTTTCCGGCGGCTTCGTCGAAGTGAAGGACGATACAGTTTCCGTTTTGGCGGAAGTTGCGGAACGGCCTGAAGAGATTGATGCGGCGCGCGCGCGTTTGGCACGCGAGCATATCGAAAAGCAACTGACGTCCTGGACTGGAACTGAAGAGGATTTTGAAACGGCCCGCGCGAAACTTGAACGTTCAATGGTCCGCTTGCAACTTGCCGGCTTAACGAGAAACTAGACGTCTACCTAGCCGCCGGTCCCCACGTAAATCGCGTCGCGCATTTCGCTGACTGCCCTTTCCAAACCCACAAAAACCGCATGCGCGATGATGTTGTGACCGATATTGAATTCGGTAACGTCGGACATTGCGGCCACCGCGCCGACGTTGCGGTAAGTCAGGCCATGACCCGCCGCGATGAGTATTCCGTATTGCCTCCCCAACGCCGCGCCGTCGCGCAGTCTTCTCAATTCCTGACCCACCCGCAAAGGCCCTTCACCGTGAAAGCCACGCGCGCCCAAAGTGGCACCGGCATAAGGCGCAGTGCATAACTCGATCTGTTGGGCGTTGATTTCATGCGCCGCTTCAATCTGTTTTGGATCCGGATCGATGAAGAGACTGGCAAGAATTCCCGCTTGGCGCAGCCGGCTGACCGCCGCCCGGACAATTGCAATGTTAGCCGTGACGTTCAAGCCGCCTTCAGTAGTTATTTCATTTGGATTTTCAGGAACCAGCGTCACAGCATCCGGCTTTACCTCGAGCGCAATCGCCAGCATCTCTTCAGTAGCGGCCATCTCGAGATTTAAATAGGTAGTGACGCTTTGGCGCAGGGCGCGCACATCGTCGTCCTGAATATGACGGCGATCGCCGCGCAGGTGAACAGTGATGCCGTCCGCGCCGGCTTGTTCGCAAAGCATGGCTGCAGCGACGACACTCGGTTCAGGTGCGCGACGAGCCTGGCGCACGGTGGCGACGTGATCGATGTTTACGTTTAGTCGTGCTGTCATTTTTTCTTGCTGACGCTTTATTGTAGCGCGCGCACCTCGCTGATGGCCCGATCATAAACTCCGCGGCGCGCTTGTTGGCGAATTCTTCCTACCTCGCTCAGCATTTTCACACTATCGCTGGCGAAACTAATCTTACTGCCCTCGGCATGGTTCCAACGCACCGGAACTTCCTTCAGGCGCAAACCGGCGCGCTGGGCCACGTAGAGTAGTTCAACATCAAACCCGAAGCGGTCGATTGTTGCGCCCTCAATAATCGGACGGCAAGTTCTCATGTTGAACGCCTTGAAGCCGCATTGCGTGTCCCAGAAGGGCAGGCCAGTCGCCACACGCACGGCAAGATTAAATACTCGGCCGCCCTGCTCGCGTCTCCATGGTTGGTGGACGCCAATTAAACTGCGATCGAGCGCCCGCGATCCAAAGGCGAGATCGCACTCGTTGCGCTGAATCGGATCGACCAACTTGGGAGTCTCAGTAATTGGAGTAGACAGATCCGCGTCGGTAAACAACGCAATGTCGCCCCGAGATGCGAGCAATCCTAAGCGAACTGCGCGACCTTTTCCCAGATTTGATTGGTAGCTGATGACCGAGGTGCGGACGTCTTGCGCTGCGGCCAGCTCTTGGCGCGCTGTGTCGGCGGTGCTGTCCGTAGAGCCGTCGTCAACGACGATCAATTCGGAGGCGGCCGGATAGTTTTGTAGGTAGGACACAATATCCCGCAACGATTTTGCGAGGCGCGCACCTTCGTTATAAGCAGGAACAATGATGGACAGCGAAAGGGTCATGCGATCGATGGTTGGCTCTGGCGGCGAATATAACATATGCGTCGGCTTCGGCGGCGGGAGTTGAAAACTGGGCCAGTGTGTTAATATTGCTGTGGTTTGCTGCCCTTGCAGGCTTAGCTTTTAGAGTTAGATATGACCAAAAGATTTTCAACCATTGCCTTTTCAGTTGTGTTGATTGCCGCGCTCGTCGGCGGCACTATCGGCCGCTCCAGGCGTTTCCGCTATAGCGCGCCCACCAACAGTGCTGTCTCAGATACGCAAGCGGATGATATTGAGAAGGACTACAACGAAGCGATCGAAGCAATCTCGGCCCAGTATGCCGGCGACATCGATTACGAGAAGGCGACCCAGGCTGCCATTCAGGGCATGCTTTCGACGCTCGATCCTCACTCGATGTATTTTCCGTACAACGAATTCCGGAAACTGAGAGAAGATCAGGATTCGCGTTTCTACGGCATCGGCGTAACCATCGTGCAGCATCGCGACGGTGTCTATATTCAGTCGGCAGTCGAAGGCACGCCGGCCGGCCGTCTCGGCTTGCGCTATGGCGACCGCATCCTAGAAGTCGACGGCAAAGACGCGCGCGATTGGACCAGCGAACAAGTATCGAAAAACGTTCGCGGCGGCCGCGGCGAGCCGGTAACCCTAAAAGTCGATCGCGCCGGCGCCGAAGCACCGCTGAGCTTCACGATAATCCGCGACTCCGTTCCGCTTCCATCAATCCGCAACGCCTACATGCTGCGACCGGGCACGGGTTATGTCGGACTGACGGGCGGCTTTCAAAGCACCAGCGATGAAGAGTTGCGCGAAGCGATTGGCAAACTAAAGAAAGACGGTATGCGCCAGCTCGTGTTGGACATGCGCGGCAATCCCGGGGGGCTACTGAACCAGGCGATCGATGTTGCCAGCGAGTTTTTGCCGCGCGGTCAGGTCGTCGTATCTGTCAGGGGCCGCACTGAATACAGCGATCCAATTGTTTACAAGTCGAGTGGCTCCGATCCGGAAGATGTGCCGTTGGTGGTGTTGATTAATCGCGGCACGGCATCGGCTTCTGAGATTGTTGCCGGCGCTATTCAGGATCATGGCCGCGGCTTGATTGTGGGCGAAACGAGTTTCGGCAAAGGTCTGGTCCAACACGTATTCCAGTTGCCATTTAATACCGGCCTGACATTGACGACTGCGCGCTACTACACGCCCTATGGCCGGTCGTTGCAACGCGATTATTCGAGTGGCTCGCTTTACGACTATTACACCAGACACGATGAGGAACCCGCGAAGCCGCAGCCGGCTGGCTCGCCCTCAAAGCAGGGTTCCTCACCGCTGGCGCAAGCTTCGCCGACGTCGCATCCGCAGAGTGGTCCGGCAGTGAAGACTGCCGCGGGTCGCGTTTTCTATGGCGGCGGCGGTATCACGCCGGACATCGACATCAAGCCGCTGACGTTCTCGCCGCAGCGAAACAGAATTGTCGAAGCGGCGTTTCAGTTCACACGCCAGCTCGCCGCCGGTTTGATTCCCGGTCTCGAAGCTTACAAAGTTGATAAGGTTCAGTACGGAAAAAACCCTAGGGCGGGTGAGTACGTAATTAGCGATCGCGTGCTGGAAGCGTTTCGCAATTTTGTGCGCACCGACACTGAGTCACAATTGACGATTGCTCAGCTTGATACGGATTTGGATTTTGTGAAGCTGCGGTTGCGCGAAGAAATTGTCACCGCCGGGTTCTCAAATGATGCCGGCGCCCGCGTGCTGCTCGACAGCGATCCGCAAGTGTTGCGCGCGCTGGAAGCGTTGCCTGATGCCAAACGCCTCGCCGAAAGTGTTCGCACCGGAACGTGGCAGAGTTAATTTCCACTAAAATTTGACCGCAGATGAACGCGGTTTTCGCGGGTAAGATTCCGATTTCAATTCAGAATCCGCGTTTGTCTGCGCTCATCCGCGGCCATATCCTCTAACGCTTTCAATCCACCACTCGCGCAATCACACATTTCAAATAGTAAGTCTCAGGAACGCCAAATATGATCGGGTGATCACTCGCCTGGGTCCGCTTCTCCAGCAACTGCACCCGACGATGCGCGTCGTTTGCCGCCTCAGCTACCAGCTTTAGAAACAATTCTTCGGACATGTGATACGAGCAGGTGCAGGTAACGAGTACTCCACCCGGATTGAGTAATTTGATTGCGCGCAGATTGATCTCTTTGTAACCGCGCGCAGCCGCGGCAATGCTGGCACGATTTTTGGCGAAGGCCGGAGGATCCAAAACAATCGTATCGAATCGCTCGCCGCTCGTTTCCATCTCGCGCAGCGCGTCGAAGACATTAGCCTCGCGAAATTCAGCATTGCTGATGTTGTTGATTTGCGCATTGCGCCCGGCCGCAGCAACTGCCTCAGCCGAGATGTCTATGCCCGTAACGCGTTCGCAGGTACCCGCGAGTTGCAGCGCGAAGGCACCATTGAAAGTAAAACAATCCAGCGCGCGACCACGCGCTACTTTGCGAGCGGCGAGCCGATTCTCGCGCTGGTCCAGGAACGATCCGGTTTTCTGACCCGATAGAGGCGCGACAATGAAACGAACACCGTCCTGAAGGATTTCAAACTCCAGCGGCGCTTCGCCGTAAAGCGTTCCAGTCAACAACTCCAGCCCCTCATGCTGTCGCACGCGCACGTCATTTCGTTCGATTATGGCACGCGGAGCAAATTCCTCGATTAGCAGTTCCATCAGCAACGGCTTGATTGCTTCCGATCCCTGCGAAAGTGTTTGCAAGACCAGGACGCCGTCATAGCGATCGAGAATTATTGAGGGCAGCAGATCGCCTTCGGAGTAAATTAACCTGTAGGCGTTTGTTTCCGACCCGAAATTTCGCCGCGCTGCAGCTGCGCGAATTCGCGCGCGCCACCATTCGCGGTTGATTGGGTCACGGGTTTGGGTGAGAAAACGAAGCGCGATTTGCGAACTGTCACTGTAAAAAGCCTGGCCAATGAAATTACGGTGCTCATCCTGTACGGCCACAACCGATCCACCCGCGACATCACTCGCGTCCAGAACGTCGCTGCTGTAAATCCAAAGATGTCCGCGGCGGATGCGATCCGCGCCGCGCTTGGCAACTGTAATGTTATTCATGCCGAGCGGGGGCATGCCCCCTTCCTAACCTCGAGACTATTTTACGTGTGCGATACTTGCTGAACTTAGAGTAATCTAATCGGGCCTTCAAAGTAAGCGCAGTAAAAGAAGGTCCGTAAGGATAGCGAAGTAAGGAAGGGAGCATGCCCCCGCTCCTCGCCGATAGTGACCATGCCGACTAAGACAGACGCTCAACGCCGAAAGCGCTTCGAAACTTCTTCGGGAATTGATCTGCCTGTAGCTTTCGATTCAGACAACACCGAACCCGTTGACTATGAAAAGGACCTCAACCCGCCCGGCGAGTTTCCCTACACGCGCGGTATTTATTCGAACATGTATCGCGGCCGGTTGTGGACCATGCGGCAGTATGCGGGCTATGCCACGGCCGAGGAGTCGAACGCGCGCTACAAGTATTTGCTGGCACAGGGCACCACCGGGCTTTCGGTCGCTTTCGATCTGCCAACGCAAATCGGACTTGATTCGGACGACGCACTGGCCGCCGGCGAAGTCGGCAAAGTCGGCGTGGCCATAGATTCGCTCGAGGACATGCAGCGTTTATTTGACGGCATCCCGCTCGATAGTGTCTCGACCTCGATGACCATTAACGCCACCGCGGCAATTCTGCTGGCGCTTTATCTCGCGGTGGCCCGCCGGCAAAACGTTCCTTTTGAAAAAGTGAAGGGCACGCTGCAAAACGATATTCTCAAAGAGTATATCGCGCGCGGCACTTACATTTATCCCCCAGCGCCATCGCTGCGTTTGGTTACTGACACGTTTGCGTTTTGCGCGCACCAGGCGCCCAACTGGAATACGATTTCAATCAGCGGTTATCACATTCGCGAAGCCGGTTCGACCGCGGTTCAGGAAGTTGCTTTCACGCTTGCCGACGGCATTACTTACGTAGAAGCAGCGCTGCAAGCGGGACTTGAGATTGATGATTTCGCGCCGCGCATTTCATTCTTCTTCAACGCGCACAACAACCTGCTGGAAGAGATTGCCAAGTTTCGCGCCGCGCGTCGGTTGTGGGCTCGCATTATGCGCGACCGTTTCAAAGCGCGCGACGCCCGTTCCCAGATGCTGCGTTTTCACACGCAGACGGCCGGTTCATCTTTGACTGCGCAACAACCGGAAGTGAACGTCGTGCGCACGACGATCCAGGCGCTGGCGGCTGTACTCGGTGGCACCCAGTCGCTGCACACGAATGCAATGGATGAAGCGCTGGCTTTGCCCACCGAAGAAGCAGCGCGGCTCGCTTTGCGAACGCAGCAGGTAATTGCGTACGAATCGGGTGTAGCCGACACGGCTGATCCGCTGGCTGGTTCTTATGCGATTGAGCAGTTGACGCATGAGATTGAAGATCGCGCCTCGAATTATCTCGAGCGGATCGACGCGATGGGCGGAATGCTGCGCGCGATTGAAACTGGTTATGTGCAGAAAGAGATTCAGGAGTCGGCTTATCGGTACCAGCGGGCGATTGAGCAGGAAGAGTCGGTTGTTGTCGGCGTGAACCGTTTTCAAAGCGAGCAAGGCACTGCGATACCGACGTTGCGCGTCAATCCGGCGGTGGAACAACAACAAGTCGAGCGCCTGCGCGCCGTGCGCGAGCGCCGTGATGCCGCAGCGGTTGAAACTGCGCTTGCGAAATTGGAAGCAACCGCGCGCGGGACAGAAAATCTCTTGCCGCTCATTCTCGAAAGCGTCGAGGTCTACGCGACGGTTGGCGAGATTAGCAATCGCTTGCGCAACGTTTGGGGTGAATACAAAGAGACTTCCACGGTCTAAGACCAGCTAACGGGAACACGAATAATGGAATTTACTCCGATCTTATTTCCGGTTCTTTTCTTCGTTTTATTGATCGGGCTGGTCGTCGCAGTTTCTTTATACCAGCGCAAACGAGCACGTGAACGCACCGAGCAAATCAGAGCAATAGCGCCGCTGCTTGGCTGGCAATTTGTTGAGACTGCTCCTTTCAACTGGATACCGAATCTGGACAAGTTTTCGCTCTTCAATTCAGGCCATAGCAAATCGATTCGCAACATGCTGTACGGTGAAGCCAATGGTATAAAGGCCGCGCTGTTTGACTACGTCTATGTTGTCGGCTCTGGTAAAAACCGAACGACCTATGATCAGACCGTGGCTTATTTTGAACCACGCGACCTGAATACTGCTTTTTTCTCGCTGCGCCCGGAAAGCGCTTTTCACAAACTGGCGACGGTCTTCGGCTACCAGGACATAGATTTTGGCAATCGGCCACTGTTTTCAAGTAAGTATTTGTTGCGGGGGCCGGATGAACAGGCGATTCGCAACACGTTCACTGATGCCTTGCTGACTTTTTATGAAACGAATCAGGGGTTGGCAACGGACGGCGGTGGCAACCAGCTTTTTGTGTTCCGTTCTGGCCATCGCGCGGCGCCGCACGAGTCGCAAGGGTTTATGAACAGCGTCTTACCTCTTGCGGATCTATTCGCGCATCGCTGGTGATCACTTTCCGCATGGAGCTTAGTCGCAGCGAATAATAAGATGGCAAATCTGCTTGAAGTGAATGATCTGCAAACGCATTTTCCGACGCGGGCCGGGCTGGTGCGCGCGGTTGATGGCGTGAGCTTCCATTTAGATCGCGGCGAGTTGCTGGGTTTGGTTGGCGAATCCGGCTGTGGCAAATCGATAACTGCGCTTTCGATCATGCGCCTGATTGCGCCGCCGGGAAAAATTGTCGGCGGCGAGATTAGTTTTGACGGCAAGAATCTGTTGAAGCTGTCCGACCGCGAGATGCGCGCGATTCGCGGCGACGACATTGCCATGATCTTCCAGGATCCAATGACGTCGCTGAATCCTGTTTTCACTGTCGGCGAGCAGATTGCTGAAGCGCTGCGCCTGCATCGCAAACTTTCGCGTAAAGCGGCGCGGGAGGCGGCCATCGAGGCGATGCGCGAAGTCTCGATTCCTGATCCGGCGCGGCGCATTAAGGACTACCCGCATCAACTTTCGGGCGGCATGCGCCAGCGGGTGATGATTGCGATGGCGCTCGCGTGTGATCCAAAACTTTTGATCGCTGATGAGCCCACCACGGCGTTGGACGTCACCATCCAGGCGCAGATTCTCGAGTTGCTGGATGAATTAAGAAAGAACCGTGAGTTAGCGGTGCTATTAATAACTCACGATCTCGGCGTAGTCGCTGAGGTTGCTGACCGAGTCGCGGTAATGTACACCGGCCGCATCGTTGAAGAATCGCCGGTTGAAGAATTGTTCGCGCGCCCGCGGCATCCGTATACCGAAGGCCTGCTGCGTTCGGTTCCGAAACTCACGGCCGCCTCCGCTGCAAAAGCTGAACGGCTGGAGACTATTGAAGGCACGGTGCCGAGTCCGACGGATCTGCCCCCCGGTTGTCATTTCGCGCCGCGCTGTCCTTATCGCATGCCGCGCTGCACAACTGAAGAAATTCCACTTTATGATCTCGAAAGCGACGTGAAAGTTCGTTGTGTGCTGTTTGATTTGGCAGCGGCTGTGGCGGCGGACCATCGCGGCGAGAGCGAATCGAAACAGCTCTGAAGAGAAGATTTTCCATTTACCATTTCTCATTTGCCATTGCAGAAGTTCGATCTTTCATTTTGATTCCTTGGTTTTGGGTTTCAATGGCAATGAGAAATGGTAAACGGTAAATGGTAAATGGCAAATTCCTTTCAAGTTAGTCAACCAATGGCACCTCCAAGCTCACGCGACACCCTAGTTAACGTAAAGGGGCTGGTTAAGCACTTTCCGGTCGAGGGCAGTGACGACGTAGTGCGCGCGGTCGATGGCGTCTCGTTTGAAATCTTTCGGGGCGAGACGTTGGGCCTGGTGGGCGAGTCCGGCTGTGGTAAATCAACTGTTGGCCGGTGTCTGCTGCGTTTAATTGAGCCGACTGCCGGCGAGATTACGTTTGAAGGCCGCGATGTCGTTTCGCTCGGAAAACAGGAACTGCGTGAGTTGCGCCGCGAGATGCAGATTGTATTTCAGGATCCTTACGCTTCACTAAACCCGCGCATGAAAGTTGGCAGCATCGTTGGCGAGCCGCTGGTGATTCACAATATCGGTACAAAAAAGGAACGACGCGATCGGGTTGCGGAACTGCTAAAGCGGGTCGGGTTGAATCCTGATTACAGCAAGCGCTACGCGCACGAGTTTTCCGGCGGACAGCGGCAACGCATCGGCGTTGCGCGTACCCTGGCGCTCAATCCCAAACTAATCGTGGCGGATGAGCCGGTTTCGGCGCTCGATGTTTCAGTGCAAGCGCAGGTAGTCAACCTGCTTCAGGATCTGCAGAAGGAGTTCAACCTTGCTTATCTTTTTATTTCGCACGGCCTGGCGGTGGTCGAGCATATCTCAAGCCGGGTCGCGGTAATGTATCTCGGTCGCATTGTTGAGACCGCCACAGCCGCAGATCTTTACGCGCAGCCATTGCACCCGTACACAAAGGCGTTGCTTTCCGCTATTCCCATCCCCGACCCAAAACGTAAACGCGAGCGCATTGTATTGGGCGGGGATGTGCCGACCCCGATCAATCCACCGTCGGGTTGCCGGTTTCGCACACGTTGTCCGATTGCTATTGACGAGTGTGCGCGAATCGATCCAGAGTTGCGCGAAGTCTTGCCGGGACATAGCGTCGCCTGCATTCGCGTGCCCGGTTGGGAAAGCGCTTCTCCACAGATTTCGCAGATTACACAGATTCAAAGCCAATCCCAAAGCAGCTGAGATCCGCTGAGGTAATGTTTTTATCGTTCTTGTCCAAATCTGTGAAATCTGCGTAATCTGTGGATGAAACTTAATTCCGGACCTTGCCGTACCTTTGCCGAAACTTTTTTCTTACGCGGACGGAAACTTCTCCCCGTCCTCTAACACAAACGGAGGATTAATAATGAGCGACCCCAACAGCAACGACTTTGTGCCACCACCGCCGCCAACGGCGCCGGTTTCTGAGACGTCCGACGCTGCCGCAATGTCCACAGGGCAAACCTTAACCGGTATCTTCTTTGAGCCCAGCCGCGTGTTTGAGTCTTTGCGCGAACGTCCGCGTTTTCTCGCAGCCGCGATCGTCTGCACGATAGCGTTGCTCGCGTTCACAACTCTATTCTTTCAGCGGGTCGGCTATGAACGGATGATTACCGAAGCGATCGAAAGCTCGCCGCGCGCTGAGCAAATGACTCCAGAGCAAAAAGAGCAGGCGATCCGCGTGCAAACCAGCCCGGTGGTGAAGGCTATCTACTACGCGTCGCCGATCATCGTGGTGGCACTCATCATCGCAGTCGGCGCGGCCTTGTACCTGCTTGGCTCAATGTTGATGGGTCGCCAGCTGCGTTACAAACAGGCGCTGTCAGTTTGGACTTACTCAAGTATGCCGCCGATAGTTGTCTCAATGGTTTTGAATATTGTGTTGCTGTTTTTAAAGTCGCCGGACGATTACGACATCGTGCATGCGTCGCGACGCGGGCTGGTCCAGGCAAACCTGGGTTTGTTGATTGACTCGAAAGCAGCGCCGGTAATGGGAACGTTCCTGAGTTCGATCGACCTGTTCGCGTTTTACGGCTTGTTTCTGGCGGCTCTGGGATTGAAGAAAGTTGGGAAGATGTCGTCAGGCGCCGCTTGGGGTATCGTGCTCACAATTTGGATTATCGGAGTGATCGTTCGCAGCGCACTCGCAGGTATTACCGGCGGCGCTATGTAGTGTTGGGTGTTCGTGAAGTAGGAAGAAAAGCAGATTTATCATTCATCATTTGACATCGATCATTTGTCATTGAAGCGGCAGCCACGCACGTCGTGCTCTTTAGGGGGCGGGCATTGTCATCGGATGATGAGCCTTTAAACTTTGCTCGTGCGCGCTCGTGCCCATGCGGTTTTACTCCTAACTGGCAGCCAGGGCAGCGGGCTGGAAATGACAAGTGGGGATGTCAAATGATCAATGACAAATGCTTTTTCTTTTTAAGCGTCGGCTACTCGTAACGCAGCGATTCAATCGGATCTAACCGCGCCGCTTTCCACGCAGGCCACAGACCAAAAATCAAACCGATGCCCACGCTCGCCACAAAGCCGCCGATGGGCGCCCACAGCGGCACATAAGAAGGCAGCAATAAGCGCAGCAGAAAAGTCAGCAGCCAGCCGATTGATAGACCAACCAGTCCGCCGAATCCGGTAAGCGTCGCAGCCTCGATCAAAAATTGCCACATGATGTCGCTGCGCCGCGCGCCGATGGCTTTGCGCACGCCAATCTCACGCGTTCGCTCGGTCACCGAAACCAGCATGATATTCATCACACCAATGCCGCCAACCATTAACCCCACCGACGAAACCACCACCATAGCGATGGCCACTCCGCTCAAGATCGAACGGAAGCTACTGAGGAAGAGCTCGGCCGTTTGCAGTCCAAAATTATCAGGCTTTCCGAAAGGCACCTGGCGGCGCACGCGCAAGAGATCTGTGATCTGATCTTGTGCTTCATCCATCATACCTTTGCGCGCCACGGCTTGAATGTAGACATCATTTGAACTGGGTTTGAGTTTGCGGGCCACGTTGAAAGGCACGTAAATGATGTTGTTCTGATCGTCGTCGCCGCCGCCCAGCAGAAACTGCTCACGCTTTTCCAGGACACCGACAACGCGAAATTGCCGTCCACCGATTCCAATCTCCTGCCCGACCGGCGATCCGTAAGGAAAGAAATCCTGCCCCACGGACGAGCCTACGACCGCAACCTCTTCGTTGTTGTCATTTTCGTACTGCGTGAAGAATCGACCCTCCTTAACAATCTGCGTTCCGGCGCGTTCGAAATCCGGGAGTGTGCCCTGCAAGGCAACGGCAGCGGAAGTTTTTCCCGGACTCGACACCATGATTTTCTGTCCAAAGAAGTTGTTGCCGATGTCGAGGAAGGGAACGGAAAGCTCCAACGCCGGCAACTGCGTCAAGGCCACTGCATCGTCGTAGGTGAGATCCTTTCGCATTCGCTCTTCGCGCGAAAGCCGGCCAATGTGAATGCCCGGATTGTACTTGCTGATAAAGATCGAGTTCGTGCCGTAAGATTCGAGTTCTTTTTTTACCGCCGTGTCCACACCGCTGATGATTGAGGAAATCAGCATCACGGTAATGACGCCAATCATTACGCCAAAGACAGTCAGAAATGAGCGCAGTTTGTTTGCGCGCAAGGTGGCCAGGGCCATCTTAAGATTTTCGTAGATATCGCTGCGGATGAGTTTCATAACACCTCCAACTTAACGGAGCCGGCAGTCGGCAGCAGCAGTAGGGAACCAGTGGCAGTCGGCAGGAGCAGTCGGCAGGATAAAACTGATTTGCCGTCGGCACGCGCGTATGCCTTTCGCTGTTACTGCCGTCTGCCGACTGCTTAGTCCGCCCTTAGCGCCTCAATCGGATCCAGTCGCGCCGCTTTCCAGGCCGGGAACACTCCCGAAAGAATGCCGATCCCCCCTGACACAAATATCGTGAACAGGATTGCGCCAAGCGATAGATAGGTAGGGAAAAATATTGCCGTCATTATCACGCCGACAATCCAAGCCAGCAGTACGCCGACCGCGCCGCCGATAGCGGAGAGCGTTACCGCCTCAACCAGAAATTGTTTAAGAACGTCAACCCGGCGAGCGCCAAGCGATTTGCGTATGCCAATCTCTTTCGTTCTTTCCGTCACTGACACCAGCATGATGTTCATGATAACGATGGCCCCAACCAGCAACGCGATGCCCGGCACTGCGATCGCGACAATATAAGTTGGCCCCAGTAAGCGGTCGCGAAAACCCGTAATCGCATCCGGTGTGACGATGCCGAAATTATCCTTCTCCTCGGACTTAATGTGCCGGCGCGAACGCAACAAAAACCTCGCTTCATCGACCGCGTCTTTAAAAGTGTCGTCAGTCTTGGAAGTGGCTTCAAAGTAGAGCAGGCGATTGCGCGTGAAACCGCCAAAGTTGTTGCCGTAAGTCTTGAGTGGCAGCGTGATGAAGTTGTCTTGCGGAACGCCAAACACAGTGCCCTTCGCTGCCGCGATGCCGATGATCCGGTAGGGCAAACCTGCCACGTTGATCTCTTCGCCGATGGCGCTGGTCGAACCTGCGGGGAAAAGCGCATTGGCAACGTCCATGCCGACAAAGGCCACGCGCATGGCGCTATCGTTTTCGGCGTCGGTTAGGTATCGGCCTCCGGCCACGTCGATGTTGTCGATGTCGGCAATGACCGGCATCGCTCCATCAACCGGAACATCTTCCACGAATTTCGAGCCGCGCTTAACCAGCGAACGGCTGGCGCGCGCCTTGGCGCCGATTTTGTCAATGAGCGTGGCGCGCGCTTTTAAGTACTCGTAATCATCGAGGGTTAATTCTTTGTTCCGTCTTTGCGCCGCGGCGATCGTGTCGAGGTCTTTGAAGTCTTCAAAGTTAAAGCGTTGCACGGTGAACGATTTTGAACCGATGCCGGCAATTTTTTCGTCGATGTACTTATTGAACCCCTGGATAAGCGAAACCACCACCACGAATGCGGTGACGCCAATAATCATCCCCAGCAGCGTTAGCGCCGAGCGGAGCTTGTGCGCCCAAATCGCGGCAATCGCAAGTTTCAGAGTCTCTATGAATTTCACTTAAGGTTATTACGCTTTGGGCTTTGGTTTGGTTGCAGGGGGGAAACGGGGAAGATATTAACTCAAGCAGTTCATAGTCCAAACTTTAGTTTGTTTGTACGGAAAACAGAAACCGAAGGTTGGACTCTAAACTTACGGCATTATTCCCAACGCAAGGCTTCGATGGGATCCAATCTGGCAGCTTTCCACGCCGGCCACAGACCGAAGATGATTCCTACCGCGGCCGAGATGCCTATGCCGACCACGATCGCCCACATCGGCACGAAGGCCGGGAGCGGCGAGTATTTGTTGGTTAGGAAACTGGCGAGCTCGCCGAGCACCAGACCGATGACGCCGCCAAACGCAGTCAGCACCACCGCTTCAATCAGAAACTGCGACAGTATGTTCAGGCGCGTTGCCCCGACAGCCTTTCTGATGCCGATTTCCTTGGTGCGCTCAGTCACTGAAACCAGCATGATGTTCATCACGCCGATCCCGCCAATCATCAACGCCACAAATGAAATTGCAGTCAGCACCAACGCCGTAGCGCCGGTGAGCTGATTGTAAATATCAAGTAGCGCGTCCTGGGACGAGATGCCAAACGTGCTCGGCGCTCCGGGAGCGTCACGCCGCCGGCGGCGCAGGATGTCGGTCATCTCGTCGATCGCCGACTTCACATAAGCGCGCGATTTTGGCCGCACAATAATGACGAAAACAACTTCCGGGAACGGTTGCTCGCCCGGGTAGTATTTAGCAAAGGTCGTGATCGGAATGAACACCTGATTGTCGCGCGACTGGCCGAGAAAAGTTCCCAGCGGTTCCATCACGCCGACAACTTTGAAGGGCTTGCCGTTAATCTTCAACTCTTTGTCGATTGGATCTTCGTAGGGAAACAAGGCCTTTACGAGATCGATGCCAAGTACGCAGATGTTGCTGCGCTCGCGCATGTCGGTGTCGGTAATAAAACGCCCGCGATCCACATAACTCGATTGCGTGAATTCATAGTAAGGCGTGGCGCCAATCACAATCGGTGTGTCGGATTGTTTGTCGGCGTAGCGAACTGTCTCCGCGATCTTGCGATGAATAGGGGAAACGCTGAGGACGGAAGGCGCTTCGTTGCGAATGGCTTCGGCGTCTTCGAGCGTTAAGTCTTTGCGGTGGATTTCTTCTGACGTTGGTTGATGTCCAAAGCTGGGATCAAACTTGGTGGCCCAGATCGCGTTCGAACCGAGCGCTTCAATCTGCTGGGCGAATGCCTTGTTCAAGCCCTGGATGATCGACACCATGAAGATCACTGTGACCACGCCGACAGTGACGCCAAGGATAGTCAACAACGAGCGCAGCTTGTTCGCGCGCAGCGTGTCAAATGCCATCAGGGCGGATTCTTTGATGTCGTCCAGTCTCATTGCCGCTTGCCAATTGCCAATTGCCGATTGTTCATCTGTTTCTTCTCGCGCTTACTTCCTTAGTTGGTCCAATCACCAAACCCGGCCGCGACGCAATCGGCAATTGGCAATCGGCAATAAGGTCATTCTGACCTTAAGGCTTCAATCGGATGCAAGCGCGCCGCGCGCCAGGCGGGCCACAGTCCGCTGACGACACCCACAACTGAAGACATGCCGACGCCGAGAACGACCGAAGCCACACTCACCAAAAGGGGAAACCCAATCAAGAATGAAATGACATAAGCCAGGCCAAAGCCGGTCAGTACCCCAATCGCGCCGCCAACCGCCGCGACCGTAATCGCTTCGATCAAAAATTGCGTCAGGATATCTTTGCGGCGCGCGCCGATTGCTTTGCGGATGCCGATCTCTTTCGTCCGTTCAGTTACCGAAACCAGCATGATGTTCATCACCACGATGCCACCGACAAATAACGAAACGCCCGCCACCAGATAAGTCACGATATAAATGTTCGAGGTCGCCTTGCCGTACAGATCGATGAACACATCGGAAGTTTCAAGCGTGAAGCCTTCGTCGCTCTCATCGCCAAATGTCTTGCCGCGACGATTGCGCATTATCGTGCGCACCTGGTCCTCGGCTTCTTCCAGTTGTTCGGTCGAAGGTGTCTTGACGAAAACTACCAGCGAAGAATGCGCGCCAAAGTTTTTCTGATAAGTGGAATAGGGAATATAGACCAGATTGTCGCGCGAGGCGCCAAAGATTTTGCCTTGCGCCTGCAGCACGCCCAGAATTTGATACGGCCGGCCGCCAACAGAAACACTCTGGCCGACCGCTCTATCCGGCGCGATGCCGCCAAAAAGGTTTTGGACAATGTCAGTTCCGACGACGCAGATCTCGCGGGCAGTGGCGCCCTCGTTGTCAGTCCAGAAACGTCCGGCATCGATATTGACCGCGTCGATGTCAAACATCGCGCTCGGCGTGATGCCGCGCACGTTTACATTTTCCGACTTTTCATCTTTGTGTTTGACTGTCTCGGCGGTGTTGGCGGCGACGCCGGCGCGCCAGCAGGACGTGCAGACGCGAAAGATTGCCTCAGCGTCGTCCAACGTCACGTCTTTGCGCTTATTGAACTTGACGAAATCCTCGCGCGAGGTGATCACGCGCGGACGTTTCGAAACAGTAAAAACCGTTGAGCCCTGCGAAGAAAAAGTGGTGGCGACAGTTTGGTCCAGCCCCTTGATGATTGTCACGACCGCAATAACCGCGGCCACGCCGACAACGATGCCCATCAGGGTCAGTGAAGTGCGCAGCTTGTTTGCGCGCAGACTGCCTAGCGCCACCAGAAACGCTTCCCATAACGCCGCAACGCGCAGAAGCTTAAAGGCCCCTTTTAGGCGCGACGCAGTTCGTTCGGGCGTTTCGCTGAGTTGTGCCATAACTTTGACTCAGTTGTTCAGGGTTACGTTTGCCGAAGCGACAACCGAAAGGCCCGTTTTGGACAAAGCTTTGCGATCCAAATAAAACGGGCGGGTGCACCCGCCCTGAGAGTCAATACTCCGCTGTCTGCACCGGGCCTACCTGATTTTCTCGTCTTTTTCGATCAGACCGTCGCGAATGGAGATTACGCGATGGGCCCGCGCGGCAATGTCGTGTTCGTGAGTTACCACGATGATCGTGTTCCCCTCGCCGTGCAGCCGCTCGAACAGATCCATAATCTCCATGCTGGTGTGTGTGTCCAGCGCGCCGGTGGGCTCGTCCGCAAGCAGAATTGACGGATGATTCACGAGGGCCCGCGCGATCGCCACGCGCTGTCGCTGACCTCCGGAAAGTTCATTGGGCCGGTGCGTAATACGATCGGCGAGATCCACAGCGCGCAACGCTTCTTTGGCCATCTCATGACGCTGGCTGGAGCCGATACCGCCGTAAATCAGTGGCAACTCCACGTTGTGCAACGCCGTCGCGCGCGCCAACAGATTGAATGTCTGAAAAACGAAGCCCACTTCCTGATTGCGAATGCGCGCGAGCTCGTCATCATCCATTTCAGAAACGTTCTTCGCGTTCAGCCAGTACTCGCCCTTGCTCGGCGTGTCGAGGCAGCCGATCAAATTCATCAAAGTCGACTTGCCGGAACCTGAGGGTCCAATGATCGCAATGTACTCGCCTTTTGGGATATCAAACGACACGCCGTGAAGGGCGTGCACCTGCTCCGATCCCATCTCATACGTTTTCCAAATGTCACGCATTGAGATGAGCGAGTTCGCATCGTGCGCGCTAACAGGTGGTTCGGGCAGCGCGCTGGGAGTGGGCGGAGATGCCAGGGTAACGTCGCTCATTAGCTGCCCTCGTTGGCGTTTGCGCCCGGTTTGTGTACCTGGCGTTTAACCGCCATGCCGTCTTTCAAAGTCTTCAAGACCCGGCTTGGTCCTCTTACGATTTCCATGCCTGCTTTGACACCGCTGGTGACCTCGATGTCGGCTTCGCCGGTGATTCCGGTAGTCACTTCAATAAAGCGTACCTTGTTGCCTTCAAGCAGGTAGACGCCCTTGACGCTCTTTGGTTTTTCACTGCTGGCAGGCGTTGGCACATTGCCGGCGACGGTTGGACCTGGCGAAGGAGCAGACGGCGCCTTCTCGACAATTGCCTCAAGAGGAACGGCGACGACATTGTTTTTGGTTTTAGTTGTGATGGTTGCGGTGCCGCTCATGCCCGGGCGCAGCGCGGCGCGCACATCGTCGGGCATATCGCGCAACTCGACGGTTACCTTGAATTCCTTGGCTTCCTGCACATTCACGCGATTCGATAAACCGCCCTGCGTGTCTGACTTGGAAACCGCCAACGGATTTTTCTGAGTTACGACGCCAGTGATTTCTTTGTCGCCGAGCGCATCGACTTTCACCTTAGCCTGCTGTCCGACTTCCACGTTGGATATTTCGGTTTCGTCAACGTTCACTTCTACGTTGATGGTTGACATGTCCGCGATGGTCATCAGCGGCGTGGTTGAAAGGCCGGCAACTGCATACTCCCCCACTCGCGTCGGGATATCGGCCACGACGCCGTTGAGCGGCGACAACTGCGTTGCTTTGGATCGCTGACTCGACTGGCCACGGAGTAGAGCCTGTTGTTGGTTTGCGCGCATCTCGGAAGAACGGATGCCCGTCTTTGCTTCCTGAACGGAAAGTTTTTGCTGGCTCGCTCTCTCCTGAGCTTCTTTAACGGAAATGCGTTGCGATTCCAAATTTGCCCTGGCTGTTTGCAATGCAATCTTGGCTTGATCAAAACGATCGCGCGCGGCGTCGTAATCTCCGCGCGAGGCCACACCCGCTTCGATAAGATCGCTGCTGCGTTTTAGTTCGCGCTGCGCGGTATTCAAATCAACCTGAGCGCGATCGACGGAAGTTTGCAAAGCGACTAATTGCTGGCGCGCGGACGCGACTGATGATTCGGCAACGACCAACCCCTGCTGAGAAGTGGCCACCGCATTGCGTGCGCTCTGAATATCGTTCATGGCCTGTTGCGCGGCGGCAAATTGCGCTTCCTGACTCGATTGAAGCTGGGTCGGGTCGACGCGCACGAGCGGTTTGCCCTGCGTCACCTGGTCGCCCGCATTCACGTAAATTTCTTCAATGCGACCGGGGACTTCGCTGGTCAGCTTAATGTAGCGGATTGGCCTGACTTCGCCTGACGCCGTAACCGTCTGCCGCAGTTCTGGTTTTACTTCCAGCTTGATCGTGGTTACTTCGGCTTCGTCTTTGCGAGTGGCAAATACGCTAATGATAACGATTAGCGCGAGCACGGCGACCGCCGATACCGCGATAATAATTTTTTTCCTTCTGCTCAAAGCCATAATTCTTCCTTCGCTCGGGGGGTTAATATTTCTCTATTCTCAGCGGACTGATGATTCTCAGGCAAAAAGGCCGGTCCCAAAACCAGTTTGGTTCGAGTAACTCTTACGTCAGAAAACCCAAAACAGTTTCAAATATGCGGAGTTTAGGCAGCGGCAAGAATGCCGCCGCGTTAGGCGATCCGGGAGCTCCGGAGTTCAGCCTGCTCCCCAACCAAAATTCCCGATATTCTGCGAGTGCTCAAGGCTGCAAGATTGGCTAGGCCAATAGTTTCGGGATAGAATGACCCGCCGATCTTTAGCTAAGTCCTGGCCGTCTGGATTTAGAATCTATCGCGAATTGACTGCGAGTCGCAAACCTCCGAAAAACGATGATTACGTGTGAAAGGTGTAAAACCGAGAACCTCGACGGTTCACAGTATTGCGACGAATGCGGCGCGGCCCTGAGACCAAATTCAAACTCGCGCGCGAGTGGGTCGGGGACGATGCCGGGGAAAGTTAGCCAGTTCAAGCCTGAGGCTGATGGTCAAAACGGGTCGCGCCTGCCTGCGCCGGCGCCACAGCCTGAAGCAGCCGGCAAAGCTTCAGCGGCTGTGAATCTTGCGTCGCCGCACGGTTCGACCGACAAGGCGCACGCCAAGCTGGTTATCGAGCGCGGAAAATCCGCAGGCAAGCAGTTTCTGTTGAGTGCCGCCGAGTCGCAAATCGGACGCTGGGATGCGGACGGCGGAGTTTTCCCGGACGTGGATTTGGACACGGACGATCCCGAAGCAAAGGTTTCGCGACGCCATGCGCGCGTCACCTTTCGCGATGGTCACTATTTTTTGGAAGACCTTGGCTCAACCAACGGTACTTTTGTGAACCGCGGCAAACGCTTGTCGCCCGGGACGCGCCAGTCTCTTAACGATGGCGACGAGATCATTGTGGGAAAAACCTTCCTGCGCTTCCGCCTCGTTAAATAATTCTGTTATTGCTTCGTCAACGGAATTGGAAAGCTTTTCGATATAGGTTCAGATTAAATGGCAGAGTGTCTCGAATGTGGAACGCCGGTGATGCCGGGTGAAAGCTTTTGCCGCAACTGCGGCACGCAGCAACCCGCGCCAATTCCCGTTGCGGCAAAACCACCGGCGGTTGATTCTCAATCTGAGCAGGAAACGCTGGAAGAAGTGAGTGGTTCGCTTTCGTCAGCGTCGCTGGGCGGAAGCTCGACCGTAGACGTGCCGGCGATCGTCAAGCATACCGTTAAGAAGGGGACTACCGGCGGCCGCCAGCCCGCCGTAAAGCAACTGGATCCCGGCAGCGTTCTCAATAACCGCTACGAAATTGCGCGTCGCATCGGTGGCGGAGGAATGGGCGCCGTCTACCTCGCCAAGGACCGCAATCTTGGCGACGCGCCTCGTGCCGTTAAGGAGATGGTCGAATCACATCTCGATCCCACGCAGCACGAAAAAGCCATCGGCGACTTCAAACGCGAATCGTTGTTGCTCACCTCCCTGGAACACCCGTCGATTCCCACCATCTACGATTATTTTTACGACGAAACCCTGGGGCGGTTTTATCTGGTGATGAAGTTTATTGCCGGCGGCGATCTTGCTTCTCGTTTAAGGAGCGCGCCGGGCGGAAAAGTCGACGAAAAAACCGTCGCGGATTGGGGCATGCAGACGGCGGACGTTTTGCATTACCTGCACACGCGTCCGAAACCGATCATCTATCGCGACTTGAAGCCGGCGAACCTGATGATTGACGGGAACACTGGCCGCGTGATGTTGATCGACTTTGGTATTGCGCGTTGGGTGAAGCAAGAAGAGAAAGGTGTAACCGCGGTAGGCACGATGGGTTATGCGCCGCCTGAACTTTTCGGCGGGCGCGTCGAGCCACGGTCCGACGTCTACAGTCTGGGTGCGACGATGTTCCACCTGGTGACGGGATCTGATCCGCAGGACAATCCGCTTTTGATTTTTGACTTTCAAAAGAATCCGCGGCCGCGCCAGATAGCGCCATCGATCTCCAGTGAGATGGAACAAATCCTGATGCGCTCGGTTGAATACAAACCGGAAGATCGGTTTGCCTCTGCTGGTCAGATGCGCGACGCGCTGGCGACGCATCTGGAAAAGTTAATGAGCGGCCAGGTGAGTTATGGTTCGGCGCCGCAGGTCGGGGGGGAAACGACGCAGGTGCAGACAGTGTTCTGTGGGTTCTGCGGTGGCCGCATTGCTGCTGACGATGTTTTCTGTGCGCATTGCGGCGCGCGCCAGCCGATGGCCGGGGCCGGCTCGAGTGCGGCGTTGAGCGCGGCGCGGCAAACGGCGAAGCTCGTCGTTGCCGGAACTACGGAGCTTGATGCTTCGTTCGTCCTGCAGAAGGATAACAACCTGGTAGGCCGCACCGATCCCCATTCAAATGTTTTTCCTGAAATCGATCTTTCGCGGTTCGATCCGGAAACAAAAGTTTCCCGCCGGCACGCACGGATATGGCGCGAAGGCGAAACGTTTTTAGTTGAAGACCTGGGTTCAGTCAACGGCACGGTCATTAACGATTCGGTGAGACTGGCACCACGCCAGCCGCGCGTGTTGGACAGTGGTGACAAGATTCGACTGGGCGAGACGACGCTGCACTTTCTTTTGGGTTAGTCCGTTGTCCGTTGTTGGTAGCCAGCGTTCATAGTGGCTCCCCCAAAATGGCAATCACCCAGAAGGTCATTGATCATTGATCATTGACCACTGACAACGGACTACTGACAAGGGACCGCGGCAACTGACCACGAACAAAACCATGAGCGCTGAAACCGTAGCCGTGCAACGAACCGTCAGGCCCGGGCCACCCGTACAAAAGCTAACCAGGATTCGCGGTCCTTTTTCGTTGCGCTGCGGAGCGATTTTGATTGACTACATAATCCTGGTCGCAATTTTGGCGTTTAGCACGTTGGTCAGTCGCTTGCTCGGCGGCGGGGCGCGTTCGGCGGGAAGTTCTTCGTTAACCATTGGCGTTATTCTGACGCTGTTAGTGGCGGCGTTGAATCTCGGCGTGCTTCCCGGACTGACCGGATTAACCATCGGCAAATGGGCGACCGGCCTGCGTATCAGGCAAAGCGATGGGACAGAGTTAGGAATCGGCCGGGCCTTTTTGCGGCACTTCGTTGGCTATCCTTTGTCGGCGTTGTTGCTCGGGTTGGGATTTGTGATTGCAGCCTTGAACGCGCGCGGCCGCGGCTTACATGATCTGATTGCGGGCACAATCGTCGTGCGCGAAGGATCGATCATAATTGAGAACCGGCGCCGCCGCGCCTGACGACAATTTCAAATCTCATGTTTCAAACATTCTTTTGAGATCTGAAATCTGAAATTTGAGATTCGACAACCAATACGTAAACGGCAAGCACAAACAGACAAAGTTCAAAGACCAAAGTTCGAAGATCAAAGCCCAAAGACCTAAACAAAGACCAGTCCAGCATGCCTGAGTTAATTGTCAAATATCCCGACCGCGCCCCCGACCGTTTTCCCTTGGGGCGACTGCGAATCACACTTGGCCGTTCCGCGCGCAACGATCTGTGTATTCCCGATCCGTTTGCCTCGCGCGTTCACGCTGAAGTGCGTCGCGAGGGCGAAGAGTATTTTCTTCAGGATTTGGGTTCGGCAAACGGCACGCTTTACAACGGCGGCACAGTTGAAGGCACCGTGCCTTTGACTCC
>JANMKA010000004.1:0-40325 GCA_031371765.1 Blastocatellia bacterium | reverse complement strand
GATCCTTCGCGCATTGGGTTGCTGGTTGCGGCGACGAACACGCCCGATCAAATGCTTCCCTGTCTGGCCTCGGAAGTAATCGGGAAAACTCACGGACTCTTGTCGCGCTCGATCCGCACTGTCAGCATGCAGGCGCAAGGCTGTTCGGTGTTATTGAAATCAATCGAAGTTGCCCAATGGTACCTGGCCGCAAACCCGGGAAAGTTGGCAATAGTACTGATGGCCGAATCGCACACTCCCTACGTCGCGCCGCTCTTGCGCGACGAATACTACGGTTTCCGCGAAACCATAAGGCTCAGGAAGGAGCAGAAACTTAATGAAGCGCAGTTTGAAGAGAAGAGGTTGGATACCACCTTCGTCATTCAGTCCATGCTATTCGGAGATGGCGCAGTAGCATTACTGGTTGGAATTGAAGAAGGTAAGCCAAGCTTTGGACCGATATCCCACCTGACCAATGAAGAGACAGGAGACGCTGAACTGCTCAGCATGACCAGCCACAGCTCACACCCATTCCTCAAAGGCCGGCCACAATACTTCATGCGCTCGGCTGTACCGGCGCGCGGCGCGCACTATGCAGTTACTACTGTAAAGAACGTGCTCAAGCATCCAGACTCTCCGGTATCAAACATGAGTGAGGTTGATGATTGTCTGATTCACACCGGCAGCAAGAAAATACTCGACGGCGTTTGCTCGCAGTTGCACCTCGAAACTGATTCGACTAAAGTCCAGGGCTCGTATGAAGTGCTCAAAAACTATGGCAACCTCTCGAGCGCTTCCACCGGATTTATGCTGGCGGAGAAAGACGATTGGACGGGACCAACAATCGTGGTCGGTTTTGGAGTTGGATTTACAGCGAGTGCGGGAATTATGAGCTACAACTAGACTGCAACTGAATTAGCGGGCACGCTCTCAAGTAATGCCTGGTTGGCAAGAATCTTTGTAATTGTTTGGCTGATCTGTGAAAAATCGAAGGGCTTGCCAATGATGCCGTTAACAAGATTGTCTTCACCTTTGGGCGGCAAGGTGCCGCTGCCATAACCTGTTACCAGCACCACATGCATGTCCGGCCAGCGTTTACGAATCTCGCGACTGGTTTCCCAGCCATCCATGTCCGGCATCGCCAAATCTGTAAACACGAGTTCGCATTCGTTTGCGCTCAGTAACTGCAAGGCACTCGGGCCGCCGTCAGCCAACACAACGCGATGGCCCATTAACTCCAGCATCTCAGCCAGTGTTTCACGAACCGCAGGCTCGTCATCGATTACCAAAATTGAAAGCTTCGGTGACGCGACGTCATTTGCACTCTCGGTCACAGATTCCGCTGCCTTAACGGCGGCGGGCAATTCAATCGTGAAGACTGTTCCTTCGCCAATATTCGAGGCGACGCTGATCGATCCTTCATGCCGCTCAATAATGCTGTAGCTGACGGAAAGACCGAGGCCGGTGCCGTGTGCGCCCTTGGTGGTGAAAAACGGATCGAAGATTTTCTGTCTCACATCTTCGGGCATACCGGTTCCATTGTCAGCAAACAGCATTCTGAGCCGCGAATTATCGGCGACGCAACTTATCTTTAACTTGCCGCCGTTGGGCATCGCATCCACCGCGTTGACAATTAGATTGACAAAAACCTCGCGCAGTTCCGACGCGCTGCCGAGAGTGTAGAGAGCGTTGCCGGCATTCAACGTCACATCGTATTCCAGACCGCGCGACCTTGCTTCGTTTTGCCAACGCGTGCGCGTTATCTCGATTGCGTCGTTCAGTAGGCCGCCAACTTCCAGTCTTTCGAATTCCTTGGTGGTCGATTTGCGAGCGAACGTTTGTATGCGACGGACGGTGGCAGCAGCATCTTCAGCGGCCGTCTGAATAATTTCCAGATTTCGTACGAGCGCTTCATCCTGCGTCTGGCGCCTCAGTAATTGCGCTCGTCCCAGAATCGCGGCCAGCGAATTATTAAAATCATGGGCTACGCCCGAGGCCAATTGTCCCAACGCGCGTAATTTATCGGCCCGCGCGGCGCGCTCGCGTTCCTCTTTCTGTTCCGTAATGTCCCGGGCGATGCCCAGGACGCCTGTCGTTCTGCCTTCGACAATCAATGGTGAATTGTCGACGCGCGCATAACGCAACCGGCCGTCAGCCGAAAAATAACGCATCTCGTATGTTTGCGCCTGACCATTTAGCGCGGTCTGCAGTTTTTCATTGGCAACTTCACGATCGGCTTCATAGACCATGTCGAGAAAGCGCGTGCCGATAAACTCTTCACGTTTGTAACCAAGTCCGGACAGAGTTGCGCTATTGCACCATTTGAAACGACCGTCAACATCGACTGCGTAGATCGACTCGCGTGCGCTCTCCAAAATGTTGGTCAGCAACGACTGGTGTTCGCGCGCCACTGCCTGCACCTTTCGTAATTCGGAAAGGTCCCGCGCCGTACAAACGGCCGCCGTTACTGCACCCGTTCGATCCACAACCGGTTCGATTGAAACCAGAATGGGACGATTCAGGCGATCGGGTACCACTTCAACAATAATGCTGCGGGCTTCTTCGATAGCTTTTTCCACGACGCACGCTTGTTTTTCCGACGACGTTCGCAAAATATCGCAGCACTTACTGCCTAACAGAGTTCTTGGTTCGGAGTTTTCCATCGCCGCGCCCGCGCGATTTACACGTTTCAGACGTCCGGAACGATCGAAAATGAAGATGCCGTCTGACATTGAATCGAAAGTTGTTTCCCATTCCGTTTTCGCTTTGGCAACCATCTCGAACAGTTCTGCCTGGGCGATACCAATTGCAAGCCGCTCAGCGACTGAGGTAATCAAAGATAGTTCGTTTTCCGTCCAGGCTCGCAAGCGATCAGTTTGATGAATGCAAAGCACACCACGGAAAAGTCCCTTGACGATTAGCGGGTAAACGACCTGCGAGCGAACGCCCGCCTGGTGGCCGTACTCGCGTATGGCGGCGCTGAACTCGGTCGGGCCTTGCTGATAGCTCGAGCAATCACCAATGACCAGCGGTCCTGACATGCTCAATAGATGCCTACCGAAGGGGGAGTCATAATGGAGTACGTCGTCAAAGCTGGTGCAATGTGGCGCTACATATTCATGAGCAACTGCCGAAACCGGATTGGCTGGGTCATACAACCGCATGTGCACGCGCGAGGCGCTAAGCGCTACGCCCAATTCGCGGGCTGCGGTATTCAAAACTTCGGGCAAACTGAGGGAAGCGCGAATAGTCATGGTCAAGCGGTTAACCAGGACTTCGCGCTTGGAAGTAGCCTCAGCCGTTTGATAAAGCTCTGCCTGGCGAATAGCGATGCCGGTTTGATCCGCAACCGCCTTGGCAAGCGCAATATCTGGCTCACTCCAGTGGCGCATCTCGCGCGTGGTGGAGAGAGCAAAAGCGGCGCTCACTTCATCACCCACTCTGATCGCCACGTACATAATCGAACGCACCTGCGCCTTTGACAGGATGCGGGAATAAAAATCCGCAATGCTGTTTTCGTGCGCCGCATCATCAAAACAAAGTACGCCGTTCTGATCGAGCGATTCGATCAACTGCCTTACATCCTCGAGCTCAAAATCGGTGGCGGCCGGCGCGACGCCCGCGGAATGATATTCCGCGACGTTTCTGACGCGTTGGGTCCTTTCATCTTTAATGAAGAGCGAACAGCGGTCAGCTTTGAGGTGTGAGCCGAGTTCGTTCACGGCGGTGTGAAAAATTTCAGAACTATCCAGCGAGCAACGAATCGCCTGCGAGATGCGATGCGTCATGGCCTCGCGCTGGGCCTGTTGGGCCAGCGCTTCCTCCGAGTGCTTGCGCTCGGTCAAGTCGCGGCCAACTCCTTGTACGCCAACCGCTTGACCGTCGCGTTGAATCAATCGAGTGCTGAGTTCCAGCCGCAGCCGTCGCTTGGCTTTCGTAACAATCTCGAGTTCGTAAACTGTCGAACCGTCGGTGTCAGTCTTGTGACCCATCATCTGGCAGGCAACTGCAAGGTAGTCCGGGGCAACCACGTCGGCAATGTTCATGCGCATGGCTTCTTCACGACTGTAGCCGGTCAGCTTTTCGCCGCTGCGGTTCAGAGAAGTAAAGTTTCCCGAGAGGTCATGTGTATAGATAAGGTCATTCGCGTTCTCAAAAAGCTCGCGATAGCGATCCTCGCTTTCCCGCAAAGCCCGGTGAGCGCGATGTCGCTCAGCAAGTCTGGCCACTTTGACCAGCAACTCCTCATTGCGAAACGGCACGTTCAGATATTCATCCGCTCCGGCGGTCAATCCTTCAAGGCTGTCTTCGGGCGCGTTGCATTGGCCACTGATCAACAGAACTGGAATGCTGGCTGTATTGGGATCGTTTTTGATGTAGCGGCAAAGCTCAATGCCATCGAGCACCGGCATTATCACGTCGCTAATAACCACTTCCGGCTCAAAGGTAGTCAAAGAATTGCGTGCGCTGCCGCCATCCGCGGCGCACATCACTTCATAGCCGTCCGCCTCGAGTAGATCAGAAAGAAGGGCACGGACTTTTTGATCGTCGTCGACGATCAACACTCGACACCTGGTGGCGCAGTCTGAGTTTAGTTTCATGCGAGGTGCTCCGGGCAGTCGCGTCATGCTGAGGGTTTCCCCGGAATTTCAGGCGCTGAAAGGAAGCGAAACAGGAAAGATTAGGTGGGCCAATCGCCGCAAAATCGGCACTGTGCCCAACGTCCTGCGCAGTATAACAACATTTATCAGCGTTTGTCATTTGCTAAGAGGGAATGAATTGGGCTTTTTTCCTATGGTTTTGGAAACTTTCAGGGCCGGCTCGGCTATGCGTCACTTGGGGGGGATGAGCGACCCGCACGTAAATTCTGTTCGGTGCCCAGGCGTGTTTAAAACCTCAAGAATTTCTCAAGCGGATTGCAATAAAACATTAAATGGCAGAGGACGAGTCAGTTTCTCAGTTTTCAGCACCGTTTCGGGGCCTGGTAACGACGTTCACTCATACAAGGAAGGATGTTCCTCCAAAAGCTTATGTTCTTAATCGACTCCTCTTACGACCTGACAAGCGGCAGGTTAGAACTCATCACAGACAAAACTGCGAAGCCAACGAGGCGGCCGCGAGTTTCACGTCCGCGCTTGCTCGACTCGCTGGAAGAAAGCCTGAGAGCCGGCACCTCCACAATCATCAGCGGTCGTGCGGGAACGGGCAAGAGCATGTTGGCCATCGACTTTGCGGACTGCTGTGGACGCCGAGTCGCCTGGTACAAAGTCGACGCTCCCGATAGCGACCCGCGAATCTTTTTTGACTATCTGATCGGCAGCGTCCGCGACCAACGTCCGGGTTTTGGCACAAAACTTCTGACGCCGCTGGTTGAGTCCGGTGAGTTCGAGCACGTTGACGCCCTCGCGGAAGCCTTCATTTTTGAATTGGGGGATAGCGACAAGCAGAACTCCCTTTTGATCGTAATAGAAGATCTGCATCTGGTGAGCGATTCAGAATGGCTGGTGCCGTTTTTCACACGTCTATTGCCCTTGCTGCCGGCGGACGTTCACATGCTAATCACCAGTCGCAGCCTGCCGCCGGCGCCATTGTGGCGTTTGCGTTCGAAACAGTCGCTGGTGGTGATTGAAGAGGAAGCGCTCGCTTTCACTCGGCCGGAAGCGATTACCTTATTTGAAAGTTACGGACTGTCGAGTGAGCAGGCCTGCATCGCGCTGGACCACTCGCATGGGCGTGCTGCTACCCTCAACGAGTTTGCGATGTTTCTGCGTAGGTCTGAAGTAACTACGAACGATAAGTCTAATGAAGTCGGTGCTGCGTCTCATTCTGAACAGTTCGCTTGATACGCCCACCGCGCCAAGGTTGACCGATGAACCCCCAGGACGCTTCTGCCACCAACGAAACCACCACGATCGGCGGTGGCTTGATCGTATTTGGCCATGCTACTCTGCCGCCCTATCCCAGCAGCAGCCAGAGACAGCACCTAATGGCGCCCAGGAAGCAATCGGAAAGCTCTTCGGACAAACTTTCGTCCACCAACAAAAGCGGCCTGCAGTCTTCGCCTCCAGGGTTTTTTCTGCGCACGAAGCTGTTGCCACCGCGCCCGGCGCCACAGTTATTATCGCGCCCGAGACTCACCGATCGCTTGCTCGCAAATCTCGGTTATCCGCTGACACTGGTTACGGCCAACGCCGGTTCGGGAAAAACGACGCTGGTCGCCGATTTCCTGCGCACTCATGAACGTCAGTTTGTTTGGTATCAGTTGGACCACACTGATGCTGACCCTGCAGTTTTCCTTGGTTACCTCGCTTTTGGCATTCAGAAACTGGTGCCCGCTTTCGGCAAGGCACTATTTTCATACCTCCAGGAAGCAACCGGCGAATCGGCGCAACATCCCGAAAGAGCGGTTGATGTTTTTTTAAACGAAGTTCTCGAGCATGTTGAGCAGCAGTTGATCCTGGTGCTGGATGATTACCATCATTTGGGTCCGAATACTGCCGTGCATGTCGTGATGGACCGTTTGCTAGCCTATCTTCCCGATGTGTTGCACGTCGTTATTGTTTCCCGCGAGGTGCCCCCTCTGGCGCTGGGCCGGCTGCGCACGCACTCGCCGCTCGCGACCATCGACCGTGGCGACCTTCTTTTCACCGATGAAGAGACACGTGAATTGTTCCGGCAGGTTTTTGATCTCGAACTAACCCCGCAGCAACTGACCGAGTATCGCGAACGCACACATGGCTGGATTACCGCGTTGCAACTTGTCAGACAAGTAGCGCACCGCACCGCAATCAGCAGTCGCGAAGGACAGGCTGACGTTCCTGATCTCGTTGAAGTCTTGCGGCAATCCGAACGGGACATTTTTGACTACTTTGCCGAAGAAGTTTTTTCCGATGAGAGCGCCGAGGTGCAAAACCTGCTGCTGAAGGTTTCCCTGCTCGACCGCATTGAATTGGATATTTGTGGAGCGCTTTATCCCGGTCTGAACTGTTCGCGGGTCCTGCCGAATTTGGTGCGCCGCAATGTGTTCATAACCGTCGCCAGCGACCGGCGCGGCGAAGAGTATCGCCTGCATCCGCTCTTCCAGAATTTCCTGCGCCGGCGATTGCGCGGCGAAATAGGGCGATCGGGCGTTTCCGCCGAGCACCAGCGCTGCGCCGCTTATTTCATTGAACGAGACGCCTGGGAACCGGCGGTCAGGCACCTGCTGGCGGCCGAAGATTTTGACAACGCTGCAGTGCTGATAGCCGAACGAGGCGTCGAGTGGATCTCTTCCGGAGCGCTCAACTCACTGTCGTCACTGGCGGATTCACTGCCCCCGGCGGCTTTGGAAGCTCATCCGCGGACGCTGGCCCACCGCGCCGAAGTAGCCCGGCTGCAAGGCGAATACGAGTTTGCCCATTCGTTGCTGCGGCGCGCGGTAGCTCTGTTGCACGAACGTGCTGATAATGAAGGTGAGGCAGATGCGTTACACGCCCTGGCGACCCTCGCCCGGCGCGATGGCGATTACGAGTTGGCATTTAGTTATCTCGATAGCGCGATCCTATTGAGCGAAGCGAATTCTGCGGTCCGCACCAAGTGCGGTAACACGCGCGGCTTGTGCCTGGTGGCGCTGGGTGAATGGACGGCTGCAGAGCGCGAATTTCGCGCCGCGTTACAATCCGCCGAAGAGCGTAATGACGAGTACTACATTCGCCTGATTGCCCACAATCTGGGGACGCCGGCGGGAATGCGTGGCGACTTTGGCGAAGCGTTGCGCTGGTTTAGCCGCATGCTGCGAAAAGAGCGCCAGGGACCGCCGATGCCGCAGGAAGCGGTGGCGCATTTGAACATGGCGCGCTGTTACCTGTATCGCGGCGACTTCAAAGCCTGCGAAAAGCACCTTGACCATGCGCTTGAATGTTGCCAACTCTTCAGTCTTGCCGGAACGCGAGCAGAAACATTTGAAACGTACGGCAATCTTTATCGCGAGCGCCGCGAAATCCAACGAGCTATCGAGTATTACGAACGCGCGGCCCGCACTTATGACGAAGCCGGCATCGGCATAACCCGCACCGAGTTATTGGAAGAGCGGGCGCTGCTGGGTTTGCAGATTGGCGATCTAACTTCGGCGCAGGCGCAGATTGATCACCTCATCAGCGCGCGCCCTCAGGAAAAAGGCGAGTTGGTTTTTTTTACGGCGTCACTTACTCGCGGTCGCATCATGGCTGCGCGGGGTGAATACCAACAGGCTCGTGAAGATCTCGCAAAGGCGCTCGACTATTTCCATCTGCATGGACTTTATTATTATGAAGCCCAGGCCAGCATGGCGATCGCACTTTGCGATTTTCATCTGCAGAATGAGCGCGGCGTGCTCGACCGGCTGCGGCGCGTCGTCGATCTGACGGTTAGATATGACTACGAATACTGGTTGGAGAAGAAGATTGCGAAATACCCGGAAATCTTTTCCGACGAGGACGTATTAGAGTTACTGCCACTTGATTTACGCGAACAAGTCTCAGCCAGCCCAACGCCGGCGCCCGTTCCCGCGCAAGTTTCTGAGATTGCTCTCGCCACCCAACCGGTAACCGATCTCACGGTCAACATGCTCGGTCCGGTTACCATCTTGCGCGACCCCTCGCGACCGCTGGCGACGGACGCCTGGACGACGCGGCGCTCCCGCGACATTCTGTGCTACATCGTCTCGCGCCGGCATCACCGGGCCTCGAAAGACACAATCATCGATACGTTCTGGGGCGAAACCGACATGGCCGTGGTGGAAAAGAATTTTCATCCGACGGTTTCCCACATTCGCAAAGCACTAAACAGCAACCAGCCTTTGAAGCAAAACTTTTTGTTGTATCGCGATGGCGATTACCAACTCAATCCGGAATTTTCTTACCGTATTGACACCGAAGAGTTTGATCGGTTGCTGAGCGAAGGTGAGAACGCGCGCCGCGCTCGGAACGTTGACGAATGCGTGCTCGCATACGAGCAGGCACTGGGGCTTTACCGCGGCGAGTTCATGCAGGGCAGCTATGAGCCGTGGATCGAAGAACAACGCACTTATTACCGCGAGCAGTACCTGCGCCTGCTGGAATCGCTGGCGGCCGTCGCCGAGACCGCCGAGGATTGGCAAAAAGCGATGCAGTTAGCCCAACTTATCGTGCGGGAAGACCAGTTTCGGGAAGACATTCACTGCCTGATTCTGCGCACGCACGCGGCCATGGGAAACCGGGGCGCGATAAAAGAGCACTACGAGGGCCTGAAGCGAATTTTGCAGAGCGAACTGGGCGTCGAACCGAGCGCGGAAACCAGAAAACTCTATCAACAGCTTATTGGTTAGCTATTTGGCTAAGACAGACCATTTCAGAGGGAAATCGCAAGGATTACGCAACACATTCTGAGGCGCGAATCCCTAAGATGTTTGAGCTTTCAATGAAAAAGACGGTGACGGAGATGGACAAAAGGCAGGCGGCGCGCAGGAATACGAGCCGAGCTAGTACTGCTTTCCGGTCTTCAACCGTAATTTGTGAAAGCACCTCGCCAGATAGTTAGCACGACTTTGCCGATAAACCCGACTGAGGTAAGAGTTTGCTACGCATGACGACTGGATCTAATCCTTTTTTCAAAAAGACAAAGCAGTCGATTGCCATGACGCTGGTCGTGTTGGTGTTTGTGTCACCAACCATCGCCGGCATCAGCATCACCACGTCTAACGGCATCGTCATGACCGGCGCCGACGGTATCGTTATGACCGGCGCTGATGGCATCGTCATGACCGGCGCTGATGGTGTTCTGAACAGCAATGCGAATGGGATAGTCATAACCGGCGCGGATGGAATTGTAATGACCGGCGCTGATGGTGTGGCATATCCCAACAGCGTTCGCGCGACCAGTGCCGACGGCATTGTGATGACCGGCGCTGACGGCATCGTCATGACCGGCGCCGACGGCATTGTCATGACCGGCGCCGACGGCAACAGCTATCGCGCCGATTCAGTAACCATAACGCTGGCTAACGGCATTGTGATGACCGGCGCAGATGGCATCGTCATGACCGGCGCCGACGGTGTGCAACGCCAAACCGGGAACGGCATTGTGATGACCGGCGCTGATGGCATCGTCATGACTGGCGCCGATGGCATCGTCATGACCGGCGCGGATTCTGTGCGCGCTACCGGCGCGGACGGCGTAGTATTTTCGGTTGTACCAGATGGATTGAGATTCGCCGGCGTCACTGGAATAGTGATGACTGGTGCCGACGGTATTGTGATGACCGGTGCTAATGGCATCGTGATGACCGGAGCCGACGCAATGTTACCGGACGCGATTCGCCCACCTTCATCAGGTTTGCGCAGCGTTGATCCGGAGTTGGCGTTGCAACTGACGCAACTTGCCGACGACAGCACGGTCAATGCCGTTGTTGTCTATCATCGCCTGCCGGCGGATTCGGATCTGGCCGACTTGCAAAAACTAGGCATAGCCGGCGGTACGCGCTTCCGCGCGTTACCACTGATCACGCTGAGCGGAACGCGCGATCAGATTACAGCGATTTCCAAATTCCCTTCGGTTCGCTCCATCTATGGCAATCGAACTTTGAACCTGAACAGCGAGCCGGAAGTTCGCGCGTTGACTGGAGTCGAGCGTGCCTGGCGCGACGCGGAAATCACAACCAACAATCACAACCTGCCAGTTACGGGAAAAAACGTAACCGTCGCGGTACTGGACACCGGCGTCGACGGAAACCACGGCGACCTGGCGGGGCGGGTCGCGAAAAACATCAAGCTTGCCGGAACGCAGAGCGCCCCCGTTGGTTTCAATTATCCGATTAACTCGGAAAGCTTGAGCAACACCGATCAAGCCTATGGGCATGGCACTTTTGTCGCCGGCGTGATTGCCGGAAACGGCAGTCTGTCTGCCGGAAAATACGCGGGCGTAGCGCCGGGAGCTCGAGTTGTTGGTCTTAGCGCCGGCGATCTATCGCTGCTCTACGTTCTTGAAGGTTTTGATTACCTGCTCGCGAATGGCAACAGTCTTGGAGTTCGCGTCGTTAACTGCAGTTTCTCAGCGAACACCGTGTTCGACGTCAACGATCCGGTCAACATTGCCACAAGAATGCTGACCGAGGCGGGCATCAACGTCGTTTTCTCCGCTGGTAACACCGGACCCGGCGCTCATACTTTGAATCCGTATGCAGTGGCCCCCTGGGTTATTAGCGTCGGCGCAACAGATACGAAAGGGCGGTTGGCCAGCTTCTCTTCGCGCGGCGATTTTGCGAATTCGATGTTTCACCCGACATTGGTCGCACCTGGAGTCAACGTTGTTGGCCTGCGCGGCTCAGGGGTCGCAAATGTAACGGGCGCGACTGGAATCGCCGGTGCCGACACGCAACGGCTTAGCGCAACGGAACTTCCCAACTACACCACGGCCAACGGTACCAGCTTTTCAGCACCGCAAGTTGCTGGCGCAATTGCCTTGATGCTGGAAGCAAACCCAAACCTGACGCCCTCCGAAGTTAAGGATATTTTGCAACGGAGCGCTACGCCGCTACCGCCTTACTACACTTTTGAAACCGGGACCGGGATGCTCAATGTGCACGCAGCCGTGCTCGAGGCAGCTTACCCAGCGCGTCGCATTGGCGCCTGGCGCGGAACGGTCGACCGTGATCAAGTGGAATTCCTAAGCGATGCGCCAACAGCGTTTTCCGGAACCGTTCAGCCCGGGACCGCAACAGACATTAGCGTAACGGTGCCCGAAGGCGCGGTAACCGCAACCGTGCAGATTTCATGGGGACCGATCTACAGCACCAACGATTTGGCGTTGGCAGTTTACGATCAAACCGGGGCGCTGCGGGGTCAGGCCAACGCCATCAACCTGACAGGACTCAATGGCAAACATGAAACGCTGTCTTTCACTGCCCCAACCGCCGGAACCTGGCGCGTTAGCGTGCGCAATACGCTGGGTGCCTTAGGAACCCCGCAAAAGTTTTATGGCGTATTGGAAGTGGGTCGCGCGCAGTACGCTCGTTTGAATGACATTGATTCGTTCAGTCCGTCGCTGAAGGGTGATGTCTACCAAAGCCTGCGTTCGTTTTCCATGTGGCCGATTGGCTTACGTTTCCGCGGTGAGTTCGCCGTTTCGCGTTTGGATTTGGCGGCGGCGTTGGTGTCCGCCGGGCGCGTTCCACAATACCTGCCCGGGCAGTCGAATTATGTTGACGTGCGCGACCCGGCGACCAGATTGTTCGTTGAAAGCGTTCAGGCTTCGCCCACCGGCTCGCTCTTTATCGACGCACAAAAAGGCGGACAGTTCCGACCCAGTGCCAGTGCGACCCGACTGGCAGCAGCCATAGCCTTGGTACGTGCCGCGGGTTTGCGCTCGGATGCCGAGGCAAAGGCTGGAAGTCCCTTACCATTCCTCGACGCTTCCGGAATCCCGAATGAACTGAAAGGTTATGTTGCAGTTGCGATTTCGACAGGGCTGCTGCAGGCGGATACGAATTTCCGGCCACAAGCCGGGTTAAGTCGGGCTGAGCTCGCACACGCAATCACCGTAATTGAGACGCGTGCGGTGCAGTAGGTTGGGCTAACTTGTCAATTCTCGCAGGACTTGTTCTTCGTCGTCCGTCAGGAACGTAAACAAAACTCCAAATCCTGTCCCGCCCATGTAAGATGCCACTTCGCCGCGCAGTTGGAACCACTCGCCTGAAGGAAGCTTCATCTCAATCCCCACGATCTCACCGATATCAACGCGGCCGCGGGTATTCACAAAACAACCGCCCATACTGAGATCTTCGATTCGCGCCTCGCTCTTTCCGGACAATCCGTCCCAGCGCGCCGGCAGGTTGGTAGAAACGCGTTCATCGCTGCGCCTGTTCTTATTCATAGCAGCTCATCCTTGGAGAATTTAGCGAACAATTGTTCGCACCAGCATAAACTTTATGAGCGTAGTCTGAAACGGCGTCAAGCTTTTTCTGAAAGTGAATGAGGGCCAGCCGCTGCGGGAAATTATTGACTTGCAGCGCTTACCTGTTGGCAAAGACGGCTGGTTCCGGAACCTGATCCTGGACCGGTATGTCTTCCGGCTTGAGTCCAAGAAAATAGTTGCCTTCGTCCTTGGCGTAAAACTGCCTCAGAAATTTCACCCCGTCTGCGGGTGACATCGAAAGCAGCACGTCCACATCAAAGTTTGGCCAAAAGCGTTTTTTCCTATCGGCGCCGTTGCGGTAACCCTGTTCGTAAGCCGTGCCGGCATCAATAAAGCGGTCCCCGGCCAACTCTCGCGGCGCGATGAAGGCGTTGTTGTACTCCAGCCGCAAGATGCCGTAGTCGTGGCGCGCGCATAAATCGCCCAGCGCCGCGATGGAATAACCGTAGAAATGATGGCGCAACTTAAAGGCGGGATCGTATTTGACTACAAAGCGAATCGGCGGCGGTATTTTCTCGTTGATTTCGGTAACGATTAAGCGCGGACGATAGGAAGACAGGATCGCGTCGAGCAGCCAGTAGTCGTTTCCGTCGATGTCCAAACAAAGAACGCTGAAATCTTTATCGATTTGAAGACTTTCCAGCAGTAAGTTAATGCGGTCGGGCTGCACCCGGCGATTACATGCTCGTGCATTCGGAAAACGGCGATAAACCTGCGTCAGCAAATCGTATTTATGCGGATCGGCCTCGATGCCGAGTGCATTCCAACCTTCTTGCACCAGCGCATAACTGTTTGACCAGCGCACGCCATTCCCGGCGCCAATGTCCACGACTGTTCGCGGCCGGTCTTTGGGAACCAATTCATCGATGTATTGTTTCAGGATTTCTTGTTCATCAGAATGAGAGAAGCGTTGCCGCAGCGAATAGCGCGCCTTTTGCAGCGTAAGGTCAAGCAGTCCACCAAAATGTTGGGCTGTTTTTGAAAGATTCATCGCACTGCAAAAACTGGTTGAGCTTCCGGCCGGGATATGCTTAACCGCGAAGCTGCCCGTAATAAATTCTCGTATCGTAGGCAAAGTTTACTACGCCATTTTCGTTATTAGCGTTGAAGATGTCTTGCAAGTCCTTCAGCATCAGTTCGAAATTCGGGTTCCCGGGCTCAGGCGCATAGGACGATGAACAAAGTCGCCCCTTAAGCGCCTCATAATCAAAGCGCTGCGCATTTTCCAGGCTCACTAATTTCATCGGTTGGGGCGCGAAAAAGCCCGCGATTCCCTCATCTACGTTTTCGTGTCTTACAACCGGATAGTCCGGGCTGTAACGCAACAACAACCCCTCATAATCACGCAAGAAAGGCGTAGCATCCAATTGCCGGGCATTCCAAACTAACGCTACCCAGCCATCAGGCTTCAAAACGCGAATGAACTCTCGCTTTGCGGCTGACTGGTCAAACCAATGAAAAGCTTGTCCGGCAGTAATGAAATCAACGGAGCCGTCCGGTAACGTTGTGGTTTCGGCGGATGCTGCGATGCTTCTGAAGTTTGCAAAGCCTTTCAGCAGCTCGTCTGCCTTTGCTCTCATCAACTCATTCGGCTCAACTCCAATGACAACATTGCCGTGATTCAAGAATACTTTGGAAAGCAGACCGGTACCCGACCCGATGTCCGCGATTACGGAGGCCTTAGTCAGACCGCAATCTGACTTCAGAACATCGAGAATGCCGGCTGGATAGCCGGGTCGAAATTTCGCGTAATTCTCTACGCGGCTGGAAAAACGGTCAACTGAATTCATCTGAACTGGAAACCCAACGCTTTGAGTCTGGTAAGCGTAGCAGATGGATCACTTGCTCGGTAGCAGAGAAGCAGGTCTGTCGCTATTTGGCGGGTAGTGCTTTACGAATAAACGATGCCCGAGAAGAAGTAGCAGCACAAATCCAAAAGTGAGCGGCAAGCGCGTGTCTGATTTCACCAGCAGCCAAAAATGAATCACACCGGCCACGCCGCCCGCGTAAACCAGTTTATGCAACTTGTTCCAGGTTTTGCCGCCGAGTCGCTTGATCATCTTGTCGGTCGAAGTGATGGCCAACGGCACCATCAGAAAAAACGCCAACATTCCCACCGCAATGAAGGGACGAGTGGCAACATCGGCCGGTATGCTTTTGAGCTTAAAGTAGCGATCGAACCAGATATACGTCAGCAAATGGAGAGCGCCATAGAAGAATGCGAACAGCCCCAGCATCCGCCGAAACTTTATGAGCCAGTTTAACCGCGTTATCTGGCGCGCCGGCGTTACTCCCAAAGTAAACATCAGGAAGAGCAGCGTCAGCACGCCGGTGGTGCGCGTCGCAAATTCCAAAGGGTTAGCGCCCACGCGTTTGTGATAGACATCCCACAACAGCAACGCCAGCGGCACCAGGGCGTTGACGAACAAGACAAGTTTTGCGAAGCGCGTGTCCTTCATTTGATTGGTCAGTTGTCCGTTGTTCGTTGTCAGTGGTGCTGCGGTGATTGGGTGACTTTGAAAAACACTACAAACTTACAAGGCTGAGAGCAACTGACCACGGACTACTGACAAGTGACTGCTTCAGTAATCCTTCCGCAAGTCCATTCCGTCGTACAAGTGCGCCACTTGTTCCGCATAACCGTTGAAAAGCAAGGTATTGCGAGCACTAAAGCTCGATTCGCCGATACGATGCTCCTGCGCCTGACTCCAACGCGGATGCGAAACGTTGGGATTGACGTTCGAATAAAAGCCGTATTCGCTTGGACCCTGAATGTTCCAGGTTGTCGGCGGTTCTTCGGCAACCAGCGTTATCTTCACAATTGACTTGATGCTTTTGTAGCCGTACTTCCAGGGAACCACCAACCGTATAGGAGCGCCGTCTTGCGGCGGCAGAGTCTCGCCGTAAAGCCCCGTTGCCAGAATCGCAAGGGGATGCATTGCCTCGTCCAGACGAAGCCCCTCAACGTAAGGCCAGTCGAGTACGCCAGTTGACTGATTAGGCATCCGCTTCGGATCGAAAAGCGTCTGGAAGGCAACATATTTTGCTTGCGCAGTTGGCTCGACTTTGCTGAGCAGCAACGCCAGCGGAAATCCAATCCAGGGAATGACCATTGACCAACGCTCCACACAGCGCAAACGATAGATGCGTTCCTCCAGCGGAAACTTTAAGAGTTCATCCAGGCCAAATGTTGTCGGCTTGTTGACCAGTCCACCGACCGAAACCTCCCAGGGGCGTGAGACGAAACCCATCGCTTCCCGGGCGACACCCGCCTTGTCGGTCGAGAATTCGTAGAAATTATTGTAGTTAGTAATGTCTGCAAGGGGAGTCAGTTTCTCAGTTGTCGTAAATCCATTGCGCGCCGCATCACTAACGTTCGCAGCAGTGACGAGTGTTTCGCCTTTGGGTGTCTCAACTGCCGGCGGATTCAGCTTGCGATAAAGGAGACCTGTGGCGGCGGCTGTACCAATCAAGGCAGCACCACGCATGAACTGGCGGCGGTTCAGATAAACCTGCTTGTCCGTGATTTCGCTCGACTTGATCTGGTCAACTGGCTTCATTTGATTGTTTGCAATGCCCAAATATTTACGAACGATAGCGATAAACGGTTTGTGCTGTAGCAATAAGTCGCGAGGATTTGGGAAAACCTTACGAAAAAGCTGCTTGCGCCTCACAAACCTTGAGTAAATTGATTCTAACGTAATAGTATCGCGCGCTCTAGCGATCGCCTTGAACCCTGGGTATCCGGAAAATTGCCAAGCACAATTAGTTCATCATCAAGAGAAATGCCGTTTCCGCGCGAGGGGCATCGCGCCGCCCTACTCGCCGGTTTTTCCGGCTGGACGCTGGTCGCGTTTGATTTTTTTCTGGTAGTTTTTTCGCTCACCACAATTGCCGAGACTTTCCATCGCCCTGATAAAGACATTGCGCTCTCAATTGCCCTCACCCTGGGATTTCGCCCGGTAGGTGCGTTCATCTTCGGCCTCCTCGCAGATCGTTATGGCCGGCGGCTGCCGCTGATAATTATTCTTATCTTTTACTCAGTGGTGGAGGTGCTGACGGGTCTCGCTCCCAATTACGCCACCTTTATGGTGCTTCGCGCGCTTTTTGGGATCGGTATGGGGGGCCAATGGGGTGTTGGCGCCTCGCTTACTATGGAGAAAGTGCCGCCCCGCTCAAGAGGAGTACTCTCCGGCCTGCTTCAAGAAGGATACGCAGCCGGATACTTGCTGGCCGCAGCGTGTTATTTCTTCATTTTCCCGCGCTGGGGTTGGAGGCCTATGTTCTTCCTGGGGGGGTTCCCCATCCTGCTCGCCGGCTATGTTTACTTTTATGTGCGAGAGTCGGAGGTGTGGAAGGAGACTCGTCATGAAAGTTGGGGCCAACTCGGCCGCGGTATCGCTTCCCACTGGAGACTGTTTATTTATCTGGTTGTGCTGATGACTATGATGAACTTCGTTTCGCATGGAACCCAGGATATGTACCCCACGCTGCTCAAGCGAGATTGGGGATTTAGTCCCCAGAAAGTAGCCGCTGTCACAGCATTTTCAATGGTGGGCGCGATTATAGGCGGGCTGGCTTTTGGAATCTTTTCGGATCGTTACGGACGCCGCCGGGCGATGATCGTGGCCCTCTTGTGCGCCTTAGCTGTTGTACCCTTGTGGGCATTCTCGCCTTCGTTAGCCCTGCTGGTTACCGGCGGATTTCTAATGCAGTTCATGGTTCAAGGAGCTTGGGGAATCATACCAGCACACCTTAGCGAGCTGGCCCCAGACTCCGTACGCGGTTTCCTGCCGGGCTTTGCTTATCAATGCGGAGTGCTGCTGGCCGGCTCGGTCGCCTATATTGAGGCGTTGTTTGCGCAGCGAATGAGTTATTCGACAGCTATGGCAGCAACGGCTGTGACCGTGTTCATTGGTGCCATTGTTATGACGGCGCTCGGTCGCGAGCGTCGCGGAATTCATTTCGGCGGTCGTCTAGTAAGTCCGAAGACTGCGCCTGAAGCAGAATGAGCTCCGGCGAAGTCTTGTGCGTGCAATTTCTTTTGGCTGCTGCTACCAACATGCGGTTTCAGTTTGTTAAATAAGGCTGATTAATATCAAGATGGCAGGTTATTCAGGCACTCCTCTCGTAAAAAAGCTTGGCATCAAGGCCGGGCACAAAGCTGCCATAGCAAACGCTCCGAAAAATTTTCTAGCGCAGGAACTGCAAACGCTGCCCGAGAATGTCAGGTTCGGGCCGGCAACGGCGCGGGGACAGCTCGATTTCATAATGCTTTTTGTCAGTTCCGGCAAAGCGCTGCAAAAAGAGCTGCCAAAGCTGAAAAAGAAACTAGCGCGCGACGGTATCCTATGGGTTTCCTGGCCAAAGAAGAGTTCGGGTGTTGAAACCGATCTATCTTTCGACGTTGTTCAACAACTTGGACTGAAAATTGGACTGGTCGATGTGAAAATCTGCGCGGTAAATGAAATCTGGTCCGGCCTAAAGTTTGTTTACCGATTGAAAGCTCGCGCTTCGCTGTGAAGCCAATCAAAACCTTTCGTTGTTCAATCGTGAGACGTGTTGTAGTTCTGTTGTGGGACTTGTAATTCAATTGCGCGACACGTCACAAACGAATTCGCTCGACTGATGTTTGAGTGAGTAACTTTACCTCAATCTGGAAAAAAGTTTTTCGCTTCATTCAATTTCCGACGCTGCAGTTAGCGAGTCGATCTTCAAAGCGACTAGCTATGGTAGGACCACGCAAGTACGTGTGGAAAGTGTTGCGTGCAACAGACGGCGAACGGTTTGTCCGTAACTAATAAAGCTATGATTTTCCGAAAGAATATTGAAGCACCGCAAAAACATTTCGTGCGAGCAGCGATCACTTTCGTGTTTAGAATTTTCTTTATGTGATCATCTATCCTCTCGCGAGAGAGTTGTTTGCATTTTCAAATTCACGTTGCGCACAGCAAACGAGAAACATTTTGCGCGTCGCTATTGATGGACCACCTTTGAGCGAGAAAGCAGTTGCAAAAAAATTTCGGATCACTATAATGCGACTCCCTCGTTCGGAAGTGATGTTTGCCGGATGTGAAGCGTTGGAGTCGGACCTGATTTTTATCGTGCCGTAGGTTAATTGCTCTTATACATTTTTTGAATGTCCCCGCTGACCTGCTACACGGTGCCCCGATCAGGTGTTTAAATTGAGTCTCTTCATTGCAGTGAAGAGTCTCAGGCAAACCAGGCGATGTGCTTGCGTTCTTTAGACGTAGTCGTCCCCAATTAACTCAACGCCAATCTGCTGTCCCGGGAGTTTTTCTCTAAGCTCGGACTGTGCGCGAAGTGTCTCTTCCAGACGGGATTTCAATACCAACGTAGTCAGATTGGAGCCCCAGAAATGACCGAAGAACGGGTTGAGTCGGGCAAAACCTGCCCCATTTGTTCCCTGCAGTTACCCTTGTCGGAATTTGGCGTTTGTCGCGCCCGCAAAGATGGCAGAAATCTTTACTGCAAGAGTTGTATTCGTAAGAAAGTGACTGACAGTCGACGCGCGTTGAAGGAATACCGCTCGGCACGCAAACGTTATGTCAGTCAACCGCTGCTTGATTCGGACGACGCAATCTTGAACGATGGCAGCAACGCTTCAACAATGTTTCCCCGAGCTCTAAGTAAGTTATCGCCCTTAGAACGCGTCAGAGAAGCAATTCGAAAAGGTGCACGCACCCAAGTGGATATTGCCCAGCAAACAAGACTAAGCAAAGATGAAATTGGCGATGCGATTGCTAACCTGCTGTTGTGGACGCGCGAGATTAGAACTCAGACAGTGGGCAACACTCGGCTGTACTTCATTAGTGAAGCTACGGAAGCGCTCCAGGAAAATCAGGAAACAAACAACCTGCCGCAGCGTAAACGAGACGTGCTCAGTTCCTTTAGCGCCCTCCATGGCTTGATGCCGGGGAAGAAACCGGAAGGCGAAACGGAAAAAATTGCCGGCTGGGTGGCAGCCTGACCGTAAACTGGGAACTGTGAACATTAAACTGTAATCCGTATTCGGGTCGCTCTTTCGATTTCTACTAACCCAATCCGGTACTGTCTCCTGTTCACCGTTTCCTGTTTACTCCGAAAACGCTTCCAAAACCTCGCTGGCGTGATCTGCTGGTTTCACTTTTTCAAACACCTTTTTGATTTTTCCTTTTTCGTCGATCAAGAAGGTCATGCGGTTCACACCCATGTAGCTGCGCCCCATGAATTTTTTCTGTCCGTAAACTCCATACGCGTCTGAAACAGCATGATCGGTGTCGGCCAGCAGCGTGAACGGCAGTTTGTATTTGGCGGCAAACTTCTTGTGCTTCTCCTCACTATCCAATGAGACTCCGAGGACCTTGATCTTCTGCTTTTTATATTCGGCGAAGGCGTCGCGAAACGAACATGCCTCTTTCGTGCAGCCGGGAGTGTCGTCTTTAGGGTAGAAATAGAGCACTACTTTTTGGCCCTGAAGATCTTTTAGCCTGACGGTTTCACCATTTGCGTCCTTTAAAGTAAAGTCAGGGGCCACGGTTCCTTCTTTCAGCATGGTTTTACTCCAGTTCAACGAAATTAGATGGCAAAGGATTCTAGGCTGGGGCGCCTTTCCGGACAAATTGTTATGCCAAAAAAAACCACCACCGGCAAAAAAGGTAACTACTGGATGGTTAAGCAGGAACCTGAGACTTACTCCTGGGACGATTTCGTTACCGACGGCAAGACCGACTGGAGTGGTGTCAGAAACTATCAGGCGCGAAATAACCTGCGTCAAATGTCGGCAGGCGAATGCGTCTTGTTTTATCATTCGGGAAAAGACAAAGCGGTCGTCGGTCTGGCGGAAGTAGTAAAACCCGCGTATCCGGACCCAACTGCGAATGATGAACAGTGGGTGGCGGTGGACCTAAAGCCACTTAGAAAACTCAAGAATCCAGTGCCCCTGGCTGCGATTCGTTATGACAAGCGGTTGAGCCAGCTACCTTTGATTCGGCAATCCCAACTCTCCGTTATGCCGTTAACGAAGGATGAGTTTGATGTGATTGTTGCGCTGGGCGCCGGCAATGCCGCAAAAAAGCGGCGAGGAGGCAAGCATGTTTAAGCAAATTGATTACACTATGGTAGTAGTTTCGGATATGCAGCGTTCGGTGGAATTCTATCGCGACAAGCTGGGGCTTCCTTTGAAGTTGCAATCGCCGGAATGGACTGAGTTTCAGACTGGAACAACTACGCTTGCGCTTCATGGCGGCGGGATCGCGCCGAGCGGTCCACCGGCGGGCGATCCTTCTAAACAGGCCGGGAGCTGCTCGATTGGCTTCCACGTGGAAGACGTCGACAAGACTTACGAGGAGCTGAAAACCAAGGGTATCCGATTCGTGATGCCGCCGACCCAGCGCGAAGGCGAAGGCATCAAGCTGGCGGTGGCCATCGATCCTGATGGTTTGCCCGTTTCGTTTGCGCAGCTGATGGCGCAGACTGCGGCAAGTTAATCAGTATCCCATTTCTGAAAAGCATCACGAGCCGCGGATTAACGGGCTCTTACGAACCTGATAAGGCTGCCGTCGCGCATTCACTGACGGCTCGGCGGCATTTGAGCGTCAAGGCTCTCACCATTTTCTTAATCCGCGCTTATCCGCGTAAATTTGCGTGCAATTTTGCGCCTCTCCGGCTAGCTCCACCTCACGATGCGAACTCGCGATAATCGGTGGTATAAACAACGCTAAGCAATTTGGTAAGCAATCACGAAAGGAGATTCGCGATGCGTCTCACTGAGATGGTTTCGTGCTCTGGTTGAGCGGCTAAGCTGTCACCGAGCTTACTCGCTCAGGTGTTGAGCGGGCTACCACCACAGCCCAAAGACGAGAACGTCCTGGTTGGTTTTGACAAAGCCGACGACGCCGGAGTGTATCGACTGCGCGACGACCTTGCGATTGTGCAGACCGTCGACTTTTTCACGCCGATTGTTGACGATCCATTTGTCTACGGCCAGATCGCCGCGCTGAACTCCATCAACGATGTTTGGGCGATGGCCGGCACTCCGCTGACGGCACTGGCGATTACCTGCTTTCCGAAAAAGGGAGTCGATCCGGCAATTCTTGGCGAGATCATGCGCGGTGGGCAGGAGACTTTGAACAAGCATGGCGTCACATTGATCGGCGGCCACAGTGTAGACAGCGAACAAATCATGTTTGGCTATTCGGTAACTGGAGTGATTGACCCGGCAAAGATTGCCAGCAATGCCGGCGCGCGCCCCGGCGACGTTATCATTCTGACAAAACCAATTGGCACAGGCGTGATTTCGACTGGAATCAAACTGGGGAAAGCTTCGGACGAAATCGTGAGGGCTTCGGTCGAGACAATGATGACACCCGGAAAGTGTGCAGCCGAGGCTATGCGCGAATTCCAAGTGAAGGGCGCAACGGACGTTACGGGTTTCGCGCTAATCGGTCATGCCTGGGAGATGGCGAAGGCCAGCCAAGTCACCATATTTATCGAAGCCGCGAACGTCCCGTTGATTGATGGCGCGCTGGAATTAGCCGCAGCCGGAATGCTAACCAGCGGCGACAAGACAAACCGCGAATACATCGGCGAGGACATTGAAATCGGCGCAGCCGTGGACCAGAACCTGGTAAAACTGCTCTTCGATCCGCAAACCGCGGGGGGGATGTTGCTTGCGATCCCCGCTGATAGCGCTGACGACTTGCTTGGGCGGCTGCGGGAAAATTATCCTCAAGCTCAGAAAATCGGACGTGCCCTGAAACCTGCGGGACATGCAATTGTCGTACAGTCTGCATAGGAATTCGTAATGGCTTCTACAATCGGGGAAATGTTGGCTCCAAAGACAAGTTCGATCATCGAGCTCTTCAAGAGCGTGCGCGCGCGCACTATGGAAATCGTGGCGCCGCTGGAGATCGAAGACTACGTCATTCAGACAGCCGAGTTCATGAGCCCCCCACGCTGGCACATCGGTCATACGTCGTGGTTCTTTGAAACTCTGCTGCAAACTTATAAGTCCGGCTATCAACCTTACTCGCAGGATTTTCTCTTCTATTTCAATTCGTATTACGAGGGGTTCGGCGCGCGTATTGAACGACCGAAGCGCGGCACTAAATCGCGGCCGACCGTGAAAGAGACGGTCACCTATCGCAATCATATCGATCAACACATGCGTCGGTTTCTCGAAACAATCGCAGACCAGCGCGACGCGTTAACGATTTTGGCGCTGGTGCGGCTTGGACTTGAGCACGAGATGCAGCACCAGGAGCTGCTGGTTTATGACATCAAGCATTTGCTCGTCGATCAGTTTGACGCGCATATCAAACCGGCGCCGTCATCGACGATGAAAGTTGCAGGCATGGCAGAGATTGAAGGCGGACTGTTCTGGCTGGGGTACGGGGACCAGCTCCAAAGTCCAAAGTCCAAAGTCCAAAGTCCCTCTAATTACGACTTCGCGTTTGATAATGAAAAGCCAGCCCATCAGGTTTTTCTACAAGATTTCGCCATCGACCGCGCCCCCGTCAGCAACGGCGATTATCTCGAGTTCATTCGCGACAATGGTTATCAGGATTTTCGCTGGTGGTTTTCCGAAGGCTGGGAAGCGGTGAATCGAGAACAGTGGCGCGCGCCGCTTTATTGGGAACTGCACGACGGCGAATGGATGATTCGCGACTTTTCGGGTTTGCATCCGGCAAAAAGTAAGGCGAACGAACCCGTCTCGCACGTTAGTTTTTGTGAAGCGTCAGCATTTGCAAAGTGGGCCGGCAAACGATTGCCCACCGAAGGCGAGTGGGAAAAGGCTGCGACGTTCGAGCTGAAAACTAACGATCGCATCGTCTTTCCGTGGGGCAATGACGAGCCAAATATTTCACGAGCGAACCTGTTTGAGCATGGTCTTTGGGCAACGGCGCCGATCGGCGCTTTTCCTGACGGCCAGAATGGCTACGGTTGCCACCAAATGATCGGCGACGTGTGGGAATGGACCACTTCCGATTACGTTCCCTATCCCGGATTCAAATCCGAGTTTGACGAGTACAACGACAAGTGGTTCGTTAATCAAAAAGTTTTGCGCGGCGGCTCTTACGCAACGCCGCAGATTCATATCCGCTCGACTTACCGAAACTTCTTCCACGCGCGCGAGCGCTGGATGGTATCCGGCTTCCGCTGCGCGAAAGATCTTTGATTCAGTGCAATAACTATGACTACGATTCTCAGTGACATCGAAACGCGCGTACTTGGCTCCCTCGTCGAAAAGCAGGTGACCACGCCCGAATACTATCCGCTCACGCTCAACTCGCTGACGCTCGCCTGCAATCAGAAAAACAACCGCAGTCCGGTTACGTCATATTCAGAAGACGAAGTCGCACAGGCGCTGGAAACGCTGCGCGAGAAAAATCTGACCTACGTCTTTTACGGCAGCACCAGTCGCGTGCCGAAATACAAGCATGTGATGACCGAAGTGTTGCACCTCAGCGCCGCCGAGCTGGCGGTGATGTGCGTGCTGCTGCTGCGGGGATCACAGACAACCGGCGAACTTACCACCCGCGGTTTTCGCTTGCATGAATTCTCCGGATTGGAAGAAGTCGACGCGACTCTGAATGCATTGATGACGCGCGAACCAGACCCACTGGTTATTCGCCTGCCGCGCCAACCCGGCCAAAAGGAAGTTCGCTTTGCGCATCTGCTGGCAGGCGAAGTAAGTGTTGACATCCAAATGCCGGAACGCGCCGCTTCCTCAACAGCCCGCACAACGTCGTCTGATCGAGTCGCAAAACTCGAAGCCGACGTCGCGACTCTGAAGACCGAATTCGACAAGCTGCGCGCTCAGTTCGAAGGCTTCAAGAAGCAATTCGAATAAAACCATTATCCGCAGATTACGCAGATTACACCGATTAAGACAAGAACCCTGGACAGCTAACTGGGCGGTTAGCGGTCAGCAACGCCCTCTCCAAAGTCTCCTTCTCTAATTTCCTGACTGAATCTGTGGAATCTGCGTAATCTGCGGATAACAAATCCTATCTCTGGCATTGCAGCTCTAGGCCAGTGTTTCATGCGTGCAATTTTCAGTTCCTCAGGTTATAATTCGCTTCCCTTATGAACTTGGAAATTTTTCATCCAGCAGTAGCGCGCTGGTTCGGGAAGACGTTTCCCGACGCCACGCCACCGCAACAAGACGCCTGGCCGGCTATCAAGCAGGGACGCAACACGCTGATTGCCGCGCCAACTGGTTCGGGCAAAACGCTCGCTGCGTTTCTCGCGGCCATTGATGATCTCGTGCGTCTGGGAGTTAAAGGCAAGCTCGACGCGACCACTCACGTCGTTTACGTCTCGCCGCTGAAAGCGCTCAGCAACGACATTCAGCGCAACTTGCAGTTTCCACTTGCCGGTATCCAGGAAGAACTCGCGGCGCTGGGCTTGCCCGAAGTCAACATTCGCACGCTCGTGCGCACCGGCGACACGCCCGCCGCCGAACGCACGGCGATGATCAAACGCCCGCCGCACATTGTGGTAACCACGCCTGAGTCTCTTTACATTCTGTTGACCAGCGAAGGTGGCCGCCGCATGTTGCAAACGGCGCGCACACTGATCGTCGACGAAATCCACGCCGTGGTCGGCGACAAGCGCGGCTCGCACCTGGCCCTCTCAATCGAACGTCTGGAACAATTGATCCAGCAACACAGCGCTCGACTCTCGCCCGACCAAATTCAGAACTCGAAACTTGAAACTCGAAACTCAAAACTTGTCCGCATTGCCTTGTCGGCAACGCAGCGTCCCATCGAGGAGGTCGCGCGCTTTCTGGTGGGCACGGCCAACATCAATGCGGATGGCAAGCCGGACTGCGCGATTGTCGACAGCGGACACGCGCGGCAACTTGATCTCGCCATCGAGTTGCCTGAGTCGCCATTGCAAGCGGTGATGTCTGGAGAAGTTTGGGACGAAGTTTACGACCGGCTGGCGCAGCTAACCCGGCAGCACAAAACGACGCTGATTTTTGTAAACACGCGCAGGCTTGCCGAACGTGTCGCTCGTCATCTGGGCGAACGCATCGGGGACGAGAACATTGCCGCGCATCACGGTAGCCTCGCGCGCGAACAACGGCTAGCGGCTGAACAACGATTGAAGGCCGGCGAGTTGAGCGCACTCGTCGCGACGGCTTCATTGGAGCTCGGCATCGACATCGGCGATGTAAATCTTGTGTGCCAACTTGGTTCGACGCGATCGATAGCAAGTTTTTTACAGCGCGTCGGCCGCTCAAATCACACTGTTGCCGGTTTTCCGAAAGGGCGAGTCTTTCCGTTGTCGCGCGATGAGTTAGTGGAATGCGCTGCAATCATCGATTCGGTGCGGCGCGGTGAGCTCGACCAGCTCGCGCTACCTGAACTGCCGCTGGATATTCTGGCGCAACAGATCGTTGCGGCTTCGGCGCCTGAAGAATGGGGCGAGGACGAACTGTTTGCGATGGTTCGCAGCGCGTATCCCTATCGCAATCTTTCTCGGGAACAATTTGATTCTGTCATTCGGATGTTGGCCGAAGGTTTTTCTACCAAGCGCGGTCGCCGTTCTGCCTATCTACACCACGACGCGGTGAACAAGCGCATCCGTGGGCGGCGGGGCGCGCGTTTGGCAGCAATCACTTCGGGCGGCGCTATTCCCGATACAGCCGATTACGCTGTGGTGCTCGAGCCGAGCGAACTGGTGATTGGCAGTGTCAACGAAGACTTTGCGATTGAAAGTTTACAAGGCGACATTTTTCAACTCGGCAACACCTCATGGCGCGTGTTGCGCGTCGAGCAGGGTAAGGTGCGCGTTGAGGATGCGCACGGTCAGCCGCCGTCGATACCATTCTGGCTGGGTGAAGCGCCCGCGCGCACACACGAGCTGTCTGTTTCCGTCTCGCGCTTGCGTGAAGAAGTTACAAATCGCGTCGAGGTCAATGGCAACGGCGGCGGCTCGGTCCAAAGCCCAAAGTGCAAAGTCCAAAGTCCAGAAACTGCGGTGCCGACCGCTGAGCATGACGATCAAACTCCGACCGCAGCGATCAATCTCGAGCCAGCAAGCGACTATCTGATCAATGAGGTAGGCATTTCGCGCGCGGCGGCGGAACAGATCGTCGAGTACCTAGCCGGAGCAAAGATTGTTCTCGGCGTAATGCCTTCGCAGGACAACCTGGTGCTGGAACGCTTTTTTGACGACAGCGGCAGCATGCAACTGGTGCTGCACTCGCCTTTTGGCAGCCGGCTAAATCGCGCCTGGGGTTTGGCGTTGCGCAAACGTTTCTGCCGCAAGTTCAATTTTGAATTGCAGGCCGCAGCCACTGAAGACGCAATTGTGCTGTCGCTTGGTCCAACGCACAGCTTCCCGCTCGACGAAGTTTTTCATTACCTGAACTCTAAGACTGTCCGCACGCTTTTATGCCAGGCGCTGCTCGATGCGCCGATGTGGAATATTCGCTGGCGCTGGAACGTGACACGTTCGCTGGCTGTCTTGCGGCGGCGTGGCGGCAAGAAGATTCCCGCGCAACTGCAGCGCATGGACGCTGAAGATTTGCTGACTGCGATCTTCCCCGATCAACTTGCCTGTCAGGAAAATCTTGGCGGCGGCGAGCGCGAAATTCCCTCACATCCGCTGGTGGACCAGACTGTCAAAGATTGTTTGGAAGAGGCGATGGACATCGACGGTCTGGAGCAACTGCTGACTGCAATTGAACGTAACGAGAAAAATCTTTTCGCCCGCGATGTGATTGAAGCGTCGCCGCTGGCCCAGGAAATATTGAATGCTCGGCCTTATGCCTTTCTCGACGACGCGCCGTTGGAAGAGCGACGCACGCGGGCTGTCTATCAACGTCGCTGGTTGGATCCGCAGACCGCCTCCGACATGGGCAAGCTGGATCAAGGCGCAATCGATCGCGTACGCGATGAAGCCTGGCCGCGTGTTGAAAATGCCGATGAATTACACGACGCACTGGTTGAGCTGGGATTCATCACTTCGGAGGAAGGCGCAGAGTGGCAACAGTTTCTGGGAGAGCTGCAAAACGATAAGCGGGCGGCTGTTCTTCAAGTTAATGCTGAGACCGCCGTCCCAGGAACAGGCAGGAATGCCTGTCCTACACTTTGGATCGCGGCGGAAAGGCTGCCGCAGTTTGAAGCAGTCTATTCTTCACTCGAACTCCAACCAGAGATTAAGGCACCGGAAAGTTTCACCAAACAATGGACGTTTGAAGAGGCGCTGGTCGAACTCTTGCGCGGTCGTTTGGAAGGTCTTGGCCCAGTAACCGTGCAAAGTTTTGCGGCTTCTTCGGGACTGAGCACAAATGAAATTGAGACCGGCCTCTTGCGCCTGGAAGCCGAAGGTTTTGTGATTCGGGGCAAGTTTTCGCCCGGCGCAACTGAGACAGAATGGTGCGCGCGCCGTCTGCTGGCTCGCATTCATAGTTACACCTTGAATCGTCTGCGACAGGAAATTGAGCCCGTCGCCACTTCAGATTTCATCCGCTTCCTATTGGCTTGGCAGAAAGCCGCGCCGGACCACCAGATGGAAGGGCCCGAGAGCCTGCGCGCCGTCATCGAGCAGCTCGAAGGTTTTGAAGCGCCCGCCGCGTCCTGGGAAGGCGAACTATTGCCGAGCCGTTTGGTGGAATATGATCCAGCCTGGTTGGATGCGTTGTGTTTGTCCGGTGAATTGGTTTGGGCCAGGTTGACGCCACCCGCAACGGCCTCGGCGTCGCTACGCGCGGCCGCTGCCGAGAATGGAGGCGAACGAGCCCGCGGCGCTGCTCCGGTGCGCAACACACCCATCGCCTTGTTGCGGCGCAAGAATTTCGCGCTCTGGAATTCAGTTTTTCCGCAACCTTCCTTAACCGAGTTGGAGTTCTCCACCACCACGCAAACAGTCCAGGATTATTTAACGACGCGCGGCGCTTCGTTTTTTACCGACATTGTTGAAGGCACAAAACTCCTGCGCGCGCAGGTTGAGGAATCACTGGCCGAACTCGTCGCCAACGGACTGGTCGTTTCCGACAGCTTTGCGGGATTGCGTGCGTTGTTGACGCCGGCGAGCCGCAAGACGCAAGCAGCCGCCAAACGAAAACATCGCCAGCCGGTTTATGAAATGTCGAGCGCCGGCAGGTGGTCCATTTTGCAGCGCGAGCCTGATAAGCCTACGTCCGACACACCTAAGTTTGGCGAACAACCGGCCGCAGAGACTGTCGAAGAGATCGCGCGCATTTTGCTTAACCGTTACGGCGTCGTCTTCAAGCGTCTATTGGAACGCGAGGGCATCAGTCTTCCCTGGCGCGTGTTGTTGCGCATGTACCACCGGCTCGAAGCACGCGGTGAGCTCCGCGGCGGCCGTTTTGTTGCGGGAATTTCCGGCGAGCAGTTTGCGCTGCCGGAAGCGGTCGGGATGTTAAGAGCGATTCGTCGCGCCGGCAGCGGAACAATGGATTTTGGCTTCCGCTCTCCGGGCCAGTTGCAAGAGTCTTCACTTGCAGTTGGAGTGGCGTCCTCAGATGCAGCACAGGAAAGCCTGATCTCAATCAGCGCCGCCGATCCGCTGAACCTGGTGGGCATCATCACACCCGGCGGGCGCATCACCGCGTACACTTCAAATCGCATCCTCTATCGCAATGGCGAACCGGTTGCGGTGCTGGAAGGCGGCGAGCCGCGCTTCCTCATTGAGCTAAGTCGCGCAATGGAATGGAAAGCAAAGGCAGCGCTGATGCGCAAAGCCACACCACCGCAGCTTCGTTCATACCTGCGCCGCCCGGCGTAAAATAGTTCCAAGTTTCAAGTCCCAGGTTTCAAACAAAGACCTTGGCTTTTCGTGTCAAGTCTTAGATAGTTCCAAGTTTCAAGTCCCAGGTTTCAAACAAAGACCTTGCTTTTCGTGTCAAGTCTTAGGCGCAGGCTTGCAAACTTACAGTCTTGAAACTTGGAACTTGGAACTTGGAACTTGGAACTTGGAACTTGAAACTTGGGACTTGAAACTTTTTACACCGGACTGAGCATAACGATCTCGGCGCGCTCGCGGGCGTTGTCGAGAAAAGCGTCCGTGTCGGTTTCGATCTTCGCTTCCGTGAGAGTTTTTTCTATCCCGGCGCTTGCCTGTTCCAGCGTTGGCACAATCTGGCCCGGGACGCGGCTGCGCAGTCGCGGCACGTAAACGTCGCGGTAGTAATCGGCGATTTCGTTTTGGGTGATAACCACGAAGTTGCGAAAACGAAAGTCGAGATACTTCTCGATCTTTACACGTTGCTCGATGATCTCGTTCAGCTTCTCCGCCGTTAAGCCCACACTCTGCAAACGCGATTGAAACTCAGCCTGCGAAGGAAACGCTTTTGCCAGCTCGTCGCGCGCCGCGGCGATTTCTTCGTTCGTCGGTGCAATTGACGGAAGTTTTTCTGCCTCCTGAAGAATAAGCCGCTGATCGATGATCAAGCCGAGCGTGCGATTCAATTCGTCCGACGAGGGATTGACCAGCACCGTGCCCGGCTGCAATGCCAGCTGCCAAAGCAGGTCGGAATAAGTTATCAAGCAAACCTGACAGCGGGTCTGACCGGCAGCGTTAACGGTGGCGACCATCTTGTCGACGACCTGCTGCGCCTGCGCTGCGCGAGTGAGCAGTGAGCAGTGAGCAGTGAGCAGCACCGTAATAGTGAGCAGTGAGCAGTGAGCAGTGAGCAGGCGAACGATACCAAGACTTTCAAGTTTACTCCGCGTTATGTATTTCGTGTTCATAAGCTCCCCTTCCGAAACAATGTCCGCCGCTCAGCGCTCACTGCCGCTCACCCTCGCTGCTCTCTGCTCACTGCTTACTTCTCACTGCTCTTAGAACGTTTGCGTAAACCGGAAATGAATCTGCGTTCGCTTTAGGCGATAGGTTGCCGGCGTGCCGGTAAAGTCATTCGCCAGGCCGCTGGGACCACGCTGCGGAATCAAGAACTCCTGCGGGTTCAACAGGAAACCGTAATCAACCGCCAGCGCGCCGCCGAATGGAGTTTGAATTCTAAAACCGAGTCCCACCGTGTGGGCCCAATGCGCGCGCAAGTTGGCCGCGTCGATTGCCGCCAACAAATTTGCCGGTGGCGGGGTGTTGTCGTGTTTGTGAAACAGGTCCCCAACGCGCCGGAACACGTTGCCGCCGTCGTAAAAAGGAACTGCCTGCAGCGCTCTTGAAATCGGTATGCGTGCTTCGAGATTGACAATCGCAAGCGCGTTGCCGCCGACGGGCACGGTAAACGGATTCAGAAATACTTGCTTCTTTTTCTGATCGAGGAACGGTCCCTGCGGCAGGATTACCTGACGGGGCCCTGCTTCTTCAAACCCGAATCCGCGCAAGGTTGTTGACCCGCCGGAAAAGAATCTTTCACTAATCGGCAGCGTCAGATCGATTTCGTCTATCACGCCATTGCCATCGCGATCACGTGGGTTGAAAAGATTTGCCAGGCCCAGCGTGGCGTTTGCGGCCAGCACCGTGCCGCGAAACGCGTTGACCTTGTAATAAGTCCGGTAGCTTGCCTGCAAGCGTCCGAACGAAACATTGCCACCCAGTTGCCGCAGTGCGATCGCGTAATCAATGTTGAAGAAACTGCCACGAGTGGCATCGAGTTGGTTATAGCGGCAGATTTCGCCGGGCGCGCCCGTTTCCTCATCAGGATTGCGCACGGTTCCCAGCAATCCCCGCTCGCATCTTTCGCGCGTGTCGCGCACAAATGAAGCACCAAAACGCGACAGCCGGACTGCGCGATCAGGTTGCAGGATCGGCTTAATGAGCAGGCTTTGAAGATTGAACAGCCGCACGTCTTCATAATTGTAACGAACAAAAACAATTGAATGCGTCTTCTGACTGAGCACGCGCTGCGTCTCTATCGTGGCGCTGAAGCGATTGATGGTCGGCTCCTTGACCTTCAGGCCAAACTCATCAAGCGGATTGCCCTTCGCGTCGAGCCGCTGCACGATACCCATCGTGCCGCGGTCAATTGCCGACCGGAAAAAGCGCGTGACCGTCGCATCGCGTTGATACTCGATTGAGATGCCGAGCGGCGCAAACTGATGTTTACCGTAGCGCGCGAAACGTGGATCGAGGTATTCAAATCTCAGTCGTTGCTGTTGGCTGCTCATCCTCAGCCGGATTGCTCCCTGGCGCAGCTTGTTCATCAAATTCACGTTGCTTATTTCCAACAAGCCCAGCGCGCCGGTGTCGCTTGAAAAGCCGCCGCCATAATCCATCACGCGCGGCTTCTTTTCTTCGACGTCAATGATTACGTCCCGACGTTTGAATCCGGAAAGAGTCTCGCCGGCGGGTTCGGTGCGAATGATTACCTGTCGGTAAGCATCGGTCAGGTACAGTTCGCGTTCGCTTTCGGCGATACGATCGGCGCGCAGAATGTCGCCTTCGAAGAGCGGAATGACGCGCGAAATAGCATTTCGCTTAGTGCGTTGTGTTTTGGCATCGCCCGTTACGCCGTTGACGATGATCCGGTTGACGAAGACTTTATCGCCTTCGTTGGTGATCGAATAAACCAGCCGAACTTGCTCGTCGCCGCCTTTGGGCGGCAGCTCGAGAATCGAATATTCCATTTGCGCGTTGACATAACCCTCGCGCGCGTACAGCGCCAATAATCGATCGCCATCGGCCCGCGCCTGCGTGCGCGAATAAGGCGAGCCGGTGACGATTCGCAATTCGTCCAACAGACGCTGGTCGGTATAGATCTTATTGCCGCGAACTTCGACGCCGGCGATGCGCGTGAGATTCCCTTCTTCTACCTGGAAAGTGATGATCAGGTTGTCGCCGTTGAGCGACACGCCTTGAAGCACGGTTGCATGTGCGTGACGGTAACCGAGGTCGCGCATATAGGCTTCGACTGTTCGCTTGTCCTGTTCCAAAAGCGTGAGACTGGTATAACCGCGACCGTACCCCACAAATGGAATCAGGCCCAGCGCGCTCGCTTTTTGCGTTCTGAGATCGGCGGCAATGTCTTCGTAACTCAGTTTGTTGGTGCCGGTGACGCGAATATCGGTGAGCTTGAAACGCCGTCCGCGTTCGATGTCGTACCGTATCTCAACGCTGTGGCCGCTGAGCGTTTCCGGATTCAATGTTTCGCAAGTCTCGGCAGCGCCGTTCGCACCTGGCCCGGCAGCGGCCGGCGTCACGGTACAAACGGGAGTAACTTCGGCAAAGAAGTTCCCCTGTTCCTGCAGTTTATTTCTAATGCGGCGCGCGCCTTCGACAATTGCTGAAAAATCGATGTTGCCTTCACGCTTAACCGGCAGCAGATCGCGCGCCGTTTTATCGTTCATGGGATAATCCGGCACCAGCACAGTTACTGTTGGACCAACCGCGCCCTTAAGACTGATCGTTATTTGATTTTTTTCAGCGTCGCGTTCGACGCGCGGATCGTCGAGCAACGGCGCCAGCTTTCCCTGATCGATCATGGCCTGGCGAATTTTCGTCACGTCCTGGCCCAGCGCTTCACGAGTGAACGCGGCGCCGGGTTGCAGGGCCAATGTGGGCCTAATTGCTGCTGCGTCAAAACCGGTGATAGCGATATTGAAAGCCGCGACTTTAGCCTGCTCGCCGGGCGCAATTTTGTAAGTAACTGTCGCGCGCGTTCCGGAAGTATCGAGTTGCTCGGCAGACTCGACCGTAGCATTGAAATAACCACGATCGCGCAAGTAAACCTGAAGCTCGTCGGCATTGCGACTGATAATCTGTTTCGAAAGACGCGTGCCTGGCTGACTAAGATTCAGGCGCGCGCGCAATTCGTCCTGCGTAATCGGCACACCGGCGGATGCAGCGATTTCAAATTTGATATCGCCAATCTGCACCTGACGCTGGATTACAAAACGAAGGCGAATTGGACCGGCATTATTTGATCCAGTGTCATAAACTTCCACGCGGGCGCTCGCGACTCTTTCTGAATCGAATAACGCTTGCAGCGATTCGCGCACAGCTACCGCTGAAAATGGCGTTTTGGGAATAAGCCTGATGATTGAAAGGAACTCAGCCTCAGCCGCGGGGTCGGCAGGCGAACCTTCAAAGGTGATCTCAATTGAAGCGATCGTGCGGCCTTCGTATTCGTCCAGAATTGTACGAGCAGCTGCGCTAACAGAACTGACAAGAAAGATTGCAATTAGAATTAGCGCAAATTTGCAGGACAGGAAGGGTGGTTTACTCCCGCTGTTTGCATGCCACTGAGCTGTCGGAAGCAGGCCGGATGCCAAGCGACACAGCCCCGCCAGGATGCCAGGCCGACCTTCCCAAGCTTGAGTTTCCCTAACCTGAATCGGTTTTTGTGCCAGGCCCATTCCCTAAAACCGTTTTCTAAATCTAATCTCAAAACTAAAGTTGTTGTTGCGCGCAGTCAGCTTTCGGGTAGACGCTTGCTCATACTGCGCGATGAAAAACAGCCGGTCGGAAACGCGGTATTCGACGGCCAGGATCTGATTGGGATCGGAAGTAACGTTCGTCGAATAGGTTACCGACAGGTCTTTGTTAATTCTTTTGCCTACCGTGAGGCGCGCTGCGGGAGTCGATCCGCCGCTGCCAATAACCGGATTGATTTCAAAACGGCTTAAGCCAAAAATGCGGCTGGTGGCGCGTTGCGCGGGCGCGTTGATAAGCGCGTCGGTCAACAGACTGGTGGCAGTTCCCAGACCCGATTGCGACAAAATGGACGTGCTGGTGTCGCCGGTGGACAACTGGCCCGTTGTGATCAGCGACACGACATCGGCTTGCGGCAACGCTGGTTCCGAACTAACGATCGCCTGCGGTTGGGAAAGGGGCCCGTTAAGGCCAACGGTCACGCGATACCCACGAATCACCGCCTCGCCCTGAATGTTGACTAGCGGGTCGGCGTTACGCTGAGGCGGCAGGTCCACCAAAGCGCGAGTGATCTCGTAACGGTCGTTGCGGAAATTCAACGTGCCGCTGGTGGCTGTGATTCTGCCGGAGATCACCGGATCCTTTACCGGACCATTGACCTGCAACGACACTGAACCAGTCAGGTCGGCCAGGTTGTTGTGGACGACTAGAGCGTTGCGGCCTTCAACGCGCAGGTCGCTGAACAACGCCGCACGCGTCAACTCGAGTTCGCCACCTTCTTCGATCGATTCTTCGCGTCGAAAATTTATTAAATTCGCCAGCTCGATATCTTCTGTGTACTCCGTGCGTCGTACATTTACTACGCCGCCGACAAGTTGCTCACGGGCCGAGCCGCGAATTTCAATATCCAGGTCCGCGGTCGTGCGGAAGTTTGTGGGAAACGGCACGGTAACTTCGTCCCCGTGAATGTTGAATAAGAAACGAGAAACTGTCAGGCCTTCGAGCAGCGCACCGCCGGTGATGCTGACGTGGCCGCCGCCCATGGTCCCCGTCAGCGAATCAATCTGGGCCTGGTTGGACGTAAACCTTACCAACGACTTCAAATTGGAGATGGTCCAGCGATCGTTTCCCAGCAGCACCGAGATGGAACCGTTGCTGACAGCGGCAGTGCCGTTTAGCCGCGGGCTTTCATAACTTCCGGTCACGCGAACGGCAACGTCGGCTGAGCCTGCTGAAAAGAAATCAGGTGACAGACCATTGAGTGCTCTCAAGTTGAGTTGGCCATCAACCGTCATGCTTTGCCTGCCGCCGGGTCCCACAGCCAGCGTGCCGCCCAGCGTCACGTTCGTGCCCGGACCAGTGAACTGCGTCTTTTCAAAAGTCACTTCGCTGGGCGAGAACTGAACGATCAAAGGCGACGTCGCATTGAGCTGCACGTCTTCCACTCGGAAACTTAGTTCCGAAAGATTTAGGGTGCCGTGCAAGCCGTCTTTCGAAAAATATCCATCTTCATCAAGCAGGTTCCCGCTCGCCTTGAGCGTTCCGCTGGCACGCCCCGTGAACTTGACGTCAGTCTGCGGCAACACCATTTTCAGCAACCCGGTGAGGTCCGCGTTGTTCAGCGTGGTCTCGATATTTGCGGCAAGTTTTTCGCTGCCCAGATTGACCTGAGCAGCAATCGTTTGTGGCGGACCAAATAGTCCGCTCGTAAGCGTGACGTTGAGTTGCTTGTTCTCAGTCCTGCCAACTAATGCCAGCGTGCCGGCCGAACGGCCATTGATGACGACGTCTTTCCCGACTCCATCGAAAGTAATCTGGTAAGCGGAAAAATCCGACTCCGAAAGATTACCAACGATATGAGCACTAAAATCGGCGGTGCCGGTAACATTTTCCAGGCCCGGCCGGTTCGTGAGCGCCAGCACTCGCGCCAACTGCACGCCTTCAGCACGACCCTGCAAATCAAAGGCTTTGGTGGTCGTGTCGTAGCTGCCGTTGGCAACGATGTGTCCCGCAGTCAGACGCGCATCAACATTTTCAAGACTGACTTTTGAACCGCTGAACGTGGCCCGCGCCACCAACGATTCCAATGGCTCGCCGCCCAGGCGACCGGGACCAAAGCGCAAATCAGCGCTGCCACTCATCGCATTGGGAATTCCGGTAATTTTGATTTGGCCCGATGCGTCGGCCTGCGTGTCGGCAAACTGTGCGCGCGTCGCTTTGCTTAGCGGCAGCGCTGCCAGCAAGTTGCCGGCGTTAACGCGGTCGAGGGTTGCCTCAAAGGTGGTGTTGTTGTCCCCAGTTCGCGGTGCGTTCAGCGAAAACTGCATGCCCCCACCGTCGCGCTCAGTCAGGCGGCCGTTATCAATGCGCAACTCCGCGGCAGTCATTCGCAGCGCTGCCGACAACGAACCCAAATCATTGCCGTTAACCAATAACGAACCGAGCGCAATCTGACCGTCGAGATCGGGTGAACTTAAGCGTCCCTTAACAGTTCCGTTGAACGTCAACTGCCCGGCGAGATCGATGCCGTAACTCCGCATTTGCTCTTCAGCTTCGGGCAGCAAGCCCGATGAAATCAAAACTGCCTGCAACTCGGCGGCGTCAGATGAATTCAGATTGACGTTGAGATTGGAATCACCGCTAAAGGAAAATTGGCCGGTAGCCTTCAGCTTGGTTGCGGTTGTTTGCAAGTCGACCTGATCGATTAAGAACAAACCACGATTGGCGCGCAACGAAACCACGCCCGAAAGCGGCACGCGCCCGCTATCCGCTGCAACGCTTTCGGCGGTGAAGCGGGTCGTCAGCGTTCCAGTCGCTTGTTTGAAATCGGTACCCGGAAAAGTGAGATCAACTTCTCCCGTCGCTTTCCCCGCGAGCGGCACGGCTGCACCGGCAAACGCGGTGAATGGGCCAGAAACTTCGACGTCGGAAAAAGTAGCGGCGATATGCGACGATGCGCCTCTCGCAATCGCTATGCGCGCGTTGCCATTTGCCTTGCCCTGAAAAATATCGGCAGTGAAGTTGTTAAGTTGAATCTCGCTGCTCGTCGCGACCAGTTTCGCACTCGCCTGGCCCATGTTCATCTGGCCCAGCACACCGCCACCAATGCTCAAGTCGGCACTGGCACGATAACGGCCGGATGGCTCAACAACGAATACTGGTCGCGCCAGTTTCACATTCTCAACCCGGCCGTCGGCCAGCTTCACCGTGCCGGCGTTGATGTCGGCAGTCGAGCCTTCCATTCGGCCATCACGAATCGACAGACGAGCGCCGGCGATGTTGATGCTGCCGATTTCTGCGCCAGCGGCGCTGGTGCTGCCAACCTGCACGTCCTTTACGACAACACTGGTCACGCCATTCCGGCTAACGATGTCCAGGTTGTTCGCAGTCACGCCGTTGACCTTTGCACCCGGCGCGGTGATTGTTCCTGCTCTTACTTTGGCGACGGTTGCCGTCGTGCCGTTGTTATCACTCCGCACGCGCAGGTCGGACGCGGTTAATCCGTTGGCCCTGGCGCTGGAAGACGTAAGGCTGTTAGCAACGAACTGCCGCGATGATGCAGTCAGCACGCCGTCGTTCATTTCGGCGCGCGCGTCCTGCAAAATCAGGCCGGTGATCGTAGTGCCATAACTTCGTTCAGCAGCCGCGCGCAATTCGCCGATCCAGCGAAAGTCCGAGCCGGTCCCCATCACGCCGCCAACTAACTGTACGTTGTTCAGTTGAAACTCACCGGCACTTAGCAATGATGCGACCGCGCGGCCATTGATGTTATAGCTCTTGCCCTGGCCGCCGCCATTGGCTGTTACGTTCAAGCCCTGCAGCCGCACGCCATCGGCCGCCAACGAGTCTGACTTAATGCTGCCGTCAACTTTGTACTGATCGCCGCGGCCGGTGACCACGCCGGCGAAGTTGCCCGTCCCGCGCAACGTAGTACCCGACTGCAGCACATCAGAAAGCTGAGTCAGATCGACCGTCGAGGTGACGTTCATCTGGTAACTGAGCGCGCGCCAGTCGTCCATGATTCCGCTCAAGTGCGCTTCGGCTACCGGCGAGCGCAGGACCAGTTCCTGAATCTCCGCGCGCGTTTCGTTCATGCGAAGTTGCGCTTCGATGTCGATGTTGTTAACCGGACGGCCGTCGTAGGTGAAGGTGGAATTCGAAACGGACAGGGTCACGGGATGCAACCCGACTTCAGGTGCGACGTTTGGATCTTTCGGCAGAATTATCGCTTTCAGATTTCGCGCTTCGCCGGAGATTTCATGACGCGCATCTCCGTAGTGAATGACTCCGCTTCTGACTTCAATATTTGCGGCGGTATATGCAAACAAGATGCGCCGGTTGGTGTCGGGCGGCGGAATGTGGATGTTGCGGAAATTGGAGCGGCCCTGGTCGTCGAAAGTGACCCACGCTTCAAGTCCTTCAATTTTCAAATCCTTGAGCGTGATATTGCGCTGCAGGCTTAACGCATATAGGTCCCGAATTCGAATCGTCGCCAGCAGCCTATCGATCTTGCCAAGCTTTTCTCCGGTCTGTGCGTCGTAAAGATCGACGCCGAGCATCTCGACTGTTTCAGGTGGGTAACCGGCATGAAAAGTTTTGATTTCAGCTCGGATTCCATACTTAGCGAACGTGTCTTTGATTTGCCCGGCGACGTAGTTATCGACGTACCCGAGGCGGAAGCCGATCAAGATAATCAGAATGAGCGCGACCACGCCGACGGCTGCGGCGATTGTGGCAATTACCAGATTGCGTCGATTGAGAAAACGCCGGCGGCGGCCTTGTGGAGTGACTGGATGAGGACTCTGCGCGTCGCGATTAGCGACTGCTTCCGCGGCAGGCGGTAACGGCTCGTCGGTCTCTGACCGGAGCGCGTCCTTAATAGACTCTCTATCGCTCGGAGAGCGAGACGAATCTGCCTCAGACTGTTTGTCGCGATCGTCTACACTCATAGGTTGCCAGCACCATTGTGGCCCGAAAGTGATAATAATGGGAGAGGGAAACCCGAAAAGCTAAAAAGAAGCCGCCCGCAGCAAAGATAGTTCTCTGAGACGAGTACCCGCTGTCACAGATGACGGGCAGACTCAGATGCGTTGCTCTTTGTTCTCCGGTTCTTGCTCCCCAGTCGAGTCTTTCAGGTGCGCCGGTTGGCCCAGGGGGATGTTGCCAACGACTTCAAGCGCAAAACCTTCAAGTGCTGCTACTTTGGGGGGATGGTTCGTCAGCAATTGTATACGACGCAGGCCCAGGTCATGAAGTATCTGGGCGCCGACGCCGTAATCCCGGTCCGAGCCATAACCGGTCTCCAGACTTGCCTCACGCTTGCCGATGTTGCGTTCCTGCATGACTCCGTAGGTGCGTAATTGATTAACCAGATCAAGACTGTGCTCGCGTTGCCTTAGATAAAGAACGACGCCTCGGCCCGCCGCGGCGATTTTTTCCAGCGCCGCATGCAATTGGAATCCGGTGTCGTCAATTAAGGAACCAAACATGTCGCAGGTTACGTTCTCGGTGTGTACGCGAACCAGAACCGGTTCTTGAGTCCTTACGTTTCCCATCACCATTGCCAGATGCACATCGCCGTTGATGACGTTCTCGAAAGCGACGGCCCTGAACCGGCCATAGACCGTAGGTAGATCGGTTTCAACTGCGCGTTTGACGAGCGTCTCTTTGCTGATGCGATAACTCACCAGGTCAGCAACGGTGATCATCTTCAATTGGTGCAGCGCAGCGAACTCGGTCAACTCCGGCAAGCGGGCCATCGTGCCGTCTTCGTTCATTATTTCGCAGATGACTCCGGCGGGATAAAGTCCTGCCATGCGCGCGATGTCAACACTCGCTTCCGTTTGTCCAGGACGAACAAGCACGCCGCCCTTCTTTGCGCGCAGCGGAAACACATGACCCGGCCGAGCCAGATCCTGCGGGCGCGTTTGCGGATCGACCGCGGCCTGAATGGTGGTCGCGCGATCCGCGGCGGAAATGCCGGTGGTCACGCCTTTGCGAGCGTCGATCGAAACAGTGAAAGCCGTACCGAGGTAGGAAGTGTTGTCGGCGACCTGTGTCGTCAGGTGGAGTTCATCGCAGCGTTCTTCAGTTAACGGCAAACAAATCAGACCCCGCGCGTG
>JANMKA010000167.1:0-29554 GCA_031371765.1 Blastocatellia bacterium | reverse complement strand
AGAAGCTCTCCGAGCCGGACGGCGTGACTCCAGCCTTCGCATAGAGCGCGTCAACAAATTGTGCCGGCGTCATGGTCGTCGGATAGGCGCTGGAAAACCGCGACCTTGAGACAAAGTCAAGAAAGTAAGCACCTTTGTTGCTTTCCAACTGCGCCGCCCAATTGCCCGAACCGACAATAACGCCGAGATCGATTTGCTGCGTGTCAGGTAAGAACTCGGTGAGCGTCAAAGGCACCGGCGCGCCCGGCAGGTTCCCATAGGCGGCTTTGTAGGTCCGATAAACCAGGTAACCCGTCTCCTGAAACTCAATCGACAGGAAAAAGGCGGCCGAGACATTGATGCGCTTCACCTCCAGGCACTGTTGGTTCGTGCCGCAGAGATTGATTTCATTTACCCAGAAACCGAAGCCTGGCGGGTCAGGCTCGCGATTCAGAAAATCAAGATAATGCTGCCGCACAAAGAATTCAGGCGTGTCAATCGGGTTTGGGCCATTCGTCGAATCGTTGTCCGTGATAGTGACAGAGATTCTGGCCGGCGAGCCTAGCGAGACGCCGGTGCTGGGATTGCTTAACGTGACCAGGAAACTTTCGTTGCCTTCCGCGTACGAATCATCAACCAACGGAATCGAGATCGTCTTCGAAGTTTCATTAGCGGCGAAGTTCAACGTGCCGAGAGTTGCTTCGTAGTCGCAACGCGAGGACGCATTTCCAGTGTTGAGCGCATTGCAATTGATTCCCGCCGTGTCGCTGGTCGCAAAATTAACCGTCGCCGGCGCCGTGGTATTTCCCAACCGCGTGACCTTCACGACCGCTTCCTGAGTTCCCTCACTCACCAACTGCGTTGCAGAAGTAAACTGAACCGTATTAGCAGTCGGGTTGGATTGGAACTGACCGCGGATCTCGCCGGTCGGAACCGTGTTGCTGTGCAGGTCGGCATAAAGCAATCCGTTCTTTAAGTTTTGCACTTCGGAAGGTGTCAGCGTGATCTCGAAATCGCTGAATTCACCTTGCGGTAGTGGAAACAGCACCGGCGCGATAACCCCTGCGGCGCCTGGACCATGAATATGCGCGACCGTTTCCGCGCTCGACAGTCCACTGAAGTTTAGTGATACGCGCGCTGTCTTCTCGTCGGGATTTAGTAGCAACGTGGCCGTCCCCTTGACGGTTGAGTTGTTAGGCGGCACTTCCTGCGCTCCATTCAATTGGGCCACATAGAGAGCTGGCTGTTTGCCCGAGATTTCGTAAACCGCGCCGTTAGTGTTGGAAACGACGAAGACGTTACCGTTCGGCCCAGTTTGGATGTCCGTCGCGATTCCAAAATCCTTACCGATCAGCAGCGACTCACTTTCGGTGATATCAAACTTATCTGTGTTGTCTGCCACCAAATCAACCAACCGGGAATCCTTGAACGAGAAATGCAAACGGTCCGCAGTCAACTTAAACCGGAAGAGATAACCACCGGACAGAAAAGTGCGGCCCGCGCCCACCAACATGTCGCCTTCGAATTGCGGACCAACTCCCCTGCCCTGCACAAATCCCAACCCGGCTGGAGCCAACGCATACTTCCAACTGAATTCCGGATCGTTATAGTGAGCGCCAGGCAGCATGTAGAGCTGCGCGAGTGCGCCGGGCGGTGTGTTTGCAATCAATGAGGGCGGCCAACGCAACTGTTGCAGGTTGCCCGCGCCGTAACTCGTCTCAATGGATTTGAATTCAGCCACGCGACTGAGCGGACCCATTGTCTGGACCCAGCCATTATTGGATCCCGCGGTTATGCGATTCATTTCGTCAAATGCATCGTCACCGTTTTCCTGGTCCCAAAGATTTCCCGACAGCGGATCGAATGCAAGGCCAAAACCATTGCGCACGCCATAAGCGTAAAGCTTCTTGACGTTCGCCGCAGCCTGGCCGGTTAAGTTGGTCGACGCGTTGTAGAACGGATTGTCTGCCGGTGTCGAACCATCGTCGTTGAGACGAAGCACAAAACCCGTGAGGTGCGCGTCGTCAGGCTCTGGCCCACCATATTGATCGTCAGGCGTTGGACCGAGTTGGTTGTTTTGCAGGAAGCCGCGACGGCCATTGTCGCCCATCAAGATGTAAAGCTTGCCGTCGGGACCGAAACGCAGCACGCCGCCATTGTGATTGCCGCGGAGTGGTTGATTAGTGTCAGCCTGATAAGCGCGCAGTTTGATGAGATTGCGATCAAAGACAAGCGTGGATCCATTCCACAAGTAGCGATCGACGCGATTTCCCAACTGCGGGACATCGGCAAGGTTCGTGGAGTCTGCCCCGGTGCTGCTTTCGGTCCAGTAGAGATAGACGAAATGATTGGAGAAAAAATTCGGATGCAATGCTATGCCCAGCAAGCCGCGCTCTGAAGCGCTATTCACAGCAAGGTCGAGCGGAATCTCCTGAACCGCGCCGTTCAGAACAAACTTGACCTTGCCGGTATCTTTCTCGGTTACAAAAAAGCCGTTGCCGAAAAGCGCGATACTGGTCGGTTGCGACAGGCCGTTGATGACTGTCTGCACCGACAAATTTGGATCCAGCATCGTTGGCCCGCTAGAGGCAACCTCAACCGTTGTCTGTATCGTGACTGAGTTGTCGTTCAGGTCCGGATCGTTTTCCGTGCCGGCGACACTCGCCGTGTTGGTGAGCTGACCAATTGCCTGCGGCGTTACCGTGATGCTTACGGTCGCTGACGAAGCATTCGCTATCGCTCCCAGGTTGCAAGTCACAGTTGCAATGCCGCTGCAGGAACCCTGGCTTGGAATCGCAGAACCAAAAGATGGGCCTGACGGCAACTGGTCAGTCACAGTCACGTTTGTCGCAGGAGATGGACCATTGTTCGTTACCACGATGCGATAAGTGAGACCGGCTAAAGAAATCGCCGGATTGGGCGATGCGGTTTTTGTGATCGTCAGGTTCGCGCTGGCCGTTCCGGAAACGATTAGCTGGGTTCCGGCGGAGTGCTGCAGGTTTCCGCTGGTTCCAGTGATATTCAATGGATAGTTTCCCGCTGCTGTTCCCGCTGCGGTGGCAATCGTTAACGTTGACGACTGCGCTGAGGTGTCGCTGATCACGATGCTGGCAGGATTGAAAGTTGCCGTCGTGTTGTTTGAAAAACCAGAGGCACTTAACGAAATCGTGCCGGTGAAGCCGCCTACTGGCGTGGCCGTAACCGTGTAGTTGGTGCTGCCTCCCGGAAGTACAGTTCGCGAACCGGGCACTACCGAGATAGAAAAGTCCGCCGCTGGCGTAGCATCTGCAAGCTTCACGACAAAAGAATCCTGGCCACCGGCATTGTTGGATTGCAACGGCGTCGCGGTCGGGAAATTCGTAGACGTGGTAAAGCCGGTAATGTACGCGTTCCCTGCAGAATCAAGCGCGATCGGATTTGTCGAAGTGCCGGTGCTGGTGTTGCTCTCGTTTGCGCTGCCGCCCAGGTAGGTTGAATAAAGAAATGCGTTCCCTGCCGGATTTAACTTGGCTACAAACGCGTCAAAGCCTCCGCCATTCGAAAGCTGTAGCGGAGTGACCGTTGGAAAATTCGTGGACGAAGTAGCACCGGTAACATAAGCAGCACCCGCCGAATTTACTGCGATACCACTACCACGGTCGTCACCGGAGCCGCCCAGATAGGTCGCATAGATTTTTGTACCCGCGCTTGAAATCTTTGCGATGAACGCATCGAACGAACCTCCGAACGCTGGTTGCGCTGGCGCGAGCAGCGGAAAGTTATTCGAAGACGTTTGACCGCTGACATAAATGTTATTACCGCCACTGTCGATCGCGATCCCATAGGCTTTGTCGTCGCCGGCGCCGCCGAGATACGAACAAAAGACCAGCGAACTCACGCCGCTGCTATTCGTATCGAATTTAGCGACAAAGGCGTCAAAGCTGCCGCCAAAGCTATTCTGAAAAGCATTTTCGGTAGGAAAGTCACTGGCGCTGGTAAACCCTGAGACATACGCGTTGCCATTGCTGTCGATAGCGACGCCACTGCCGCGATCAGTGCCGGAGCCGCCTAGATAGGTCGAGTAGGACAACGCCGAACCATTGGAATTTATTTTTGTCAGGAAGGCGTCGGTATCGCCGGCGCGCGTCCCCTGGTAAGCATTGATGGTCGTGGGAAACGCGCTGGACTTGGTGCCGCCGGTGACGTAGGCGTTTCCCAACGGATCAACTACGACGCCTTCGGTCGAATCGTTTTCCTCGCCGCCCAGAAACCCCGAATAGATCAAAGCATTCCCTTGTCCATTCAGTTTGAAAACAACTCCATCAAAATCGCCGCCACGATAGTTTGGGGCGAAGGAACCGACCGTGGTGGGAAAGTTTACTGATGAAGAATCAACCCGTCCGACTACATAAGCATTGCCGTTGGCATCGATGGCGAGGCCGTCGCCGCGATCCTGACCGCCGCCGCCGATATAAGTTGAGTAAAGAATGTTTGTGCCGGCCGCATTGATCTTCGTTACAAAGATGTCGGCCAATCCCGAGTTCGCGCTGTACGCCGCGCCCTGGAGCGGAAAGTTGGTGGAGCTGGTCGTTCCGGCAATGTAGATATTCTGATTGCTGTCGACGGCAATGCTGCTGCCAAGATCATCACCGCTGCCACCAAGGTAAGTTGCGTAAACCAGCGTGGGATCGATGATCAATTCTTTGGTGCGATCGTATGGGCCAATTTCGAAGCCGACCGTTTGCTTGCCAATCAGCACAAACTGTCCGTCGACCAGACGACGTTGCCCGTCGTTCTCCTGATAGACCACCGGCTTGCGTTGACGAACCTCGCCGGCTGCTGCGCGCAACACTAGATCCCCGTCGGCAGAGATTCGCGGTCGCACTGCCGAACTAAAAGCCAGGCGTATGTTCTGCGGGTTGGCTCCGGCAGCGACAATGAAGTCATATTCTAATTCTTGTTGGTTGCCGTAATAGGTGAGACTGATCCCCGGATAGATTTCCCGGTAACGGACCGCGCGAAAGGTTGAAACGTCGGTGCGCCACTTAGAAGGGTCGTTGCCAATGAAATAATTTCGCTGGCCGGGAAGCTGGTCCACACCGGTTGCGATCGCCTGCGCGTTCGCGCCCAGCAGGTTCATCGCAAGTAAAGAAGCGGTTGGAGAATGGGCACGTCCCCCATCTGTTTGAGTTTTCGGAAATGCGTTGGAACGATTCTGCCGGAGCTCGAGGAGAACACCCGTAGAAGTAAGAAACAGATTGTAGCCGGCGCCACGGGCTGAAAACTTTGCCTGAGCTGCCAGTTGGCCCATGTTCTGTTCAAAGCTGAGCGGCAAGTGCGCGGAAAACTTACGCAGTTGCGCTGAGTCGGGGAGTTCTGGGTGCAAACCAGCAGCACCTTTATGAGCTGGTGCAGTCGTCAGGTGTTCAGATCGACTGGCAGTAGCCCTGGTCGCAAAATCCGACCAACAAAGTGCCACGAGGGCAACGCCGCAGAGACAACTAAGAAGTGATTTCTGTTTTACCTTCACCGAGAAATACCAACAGCAGTGTAAGTCACACCCAGCAAACTTACAGTTTGCTTAACGCTCCTCAACAAAAGAACCGAGAGCGCGTGAACACCGAAACTGCGCGTGTGTTCAAACGCCTCGGTCCCTTTCCGCTTGTTCTCTGAAACAAACCGTTAGCTATTATCAACTCAGAAACGGCAAAGTCGGCGTCGCAAACGTCGCCAAATTCGGAAACACTGTTGCCCGATCGCTTACCGGGAGTCCATACCAGTTGGCAAGAGTCGCGGCATATTGATCGATCGAGGTCGTGGGAATCCATTGTCCACGATTACTGGTTGTGTCGTCCGGTCCCGCAAGTTGTAGTGAAGGATAACCGTAAGGTAACCCGGAGCCATCGGGCCGCGTGGACCCGTAGAATGCACCGCCCAGCACTGCACCACCCATAATAAACGCGTGGCCACCCCAGGCGTGATCCGTGCCGACACTGCCGGCTCCGGAGCCTGACGGTTGCAAGGTGCGTCCAAAGTCTGAAAGCGTAAAGGTCGTCACACTATTGCTCAGTCCTTGCGCCACCATCTCGTCATAGAAAGCCTTCATCGCCTGGCTTATCTGCGTAAGCAATCCTCCCTGCGTTCCGGATTGCGCGCCACCGCCGGCCGGATTCGCCGGATCGCTACCCGTCTCGTTGGTGTGCGTATCGAATCCGCCGAGCGAGCAAAAGAAGATTTGTCGCTTCATTGTGATGCCCGCCGAGTCCTTAATCTTAATCAGCTTGGCGACCTGCTTTAGTTGATTTCCTAGTGACGTCGCTGGAAAAACTGTGGCCAATGCCGGATCGGGTTGATTCAACGCCTGGTCGGCAGATAACGCCTGACTGGTTGTATCGCTCGCGCCCTTAATTAAAAAGGAATTTGTATCAAATCCGAGTAACGTCCGGTAACTGCTGCCACTCGTGTTTGGATTTGCACCGCTTACGCCATTCCAATTCAGAACCAGCAGGTTTGCAAGCGTCGTAGGTGCGGCCGCAATTGCCAGTTGGCGCGAGTTAATTCCCGTGGAAAAAAGGCTGGTGCCCGCCAGAGAAATATTCATCGGCAGCGCCACGTTACCGTTTAGCGTATTGGTTTTGTCCGCTACACGTCCGCCCCAGCCTGTCTGGCCTACGGTATTCGCCACCGCCGTCATTTGTTGACTGACTTGATCTGAATGCGAGAAGAGCTGATAGGGGCGTCCTATGCCCGCGGCATATTGCGCACGCGTGATTGGCCGAACCAGAGATCCAACATTGCACAGCACCGCGAGTTTACCGGCCGTCCAAATATCCATCAGGCCTTTCGCTTGTCCGGCAACCGAGCCAAACTCGGGCGAAAGATTCGGATGGAATGCATAAGCAACGCCGCTGGTGTTCGACGGAATAATCTTCGTATTTGTCAGCGCCGATTTGGGAACTGCGAGGCCTGAGCCGGTGCGTACGTTGTCATAACCATTCGTCGTTCCGCCGCCCGTAACGGTGTAGTCATCATACGGAATCACCATGTTGTTGCCATCAGACCCGCCGCTAAGGAAGATGCAGACCAGCGCTTTGTAGTCGGACGCGGCCTCAGTTTGTTGTTGGACCATCGCATTCACCAGGTTGAATTTATCCAAACTGGCGAACATCGCAGCTCCAGTTAAACCGCATACCGATGTCTTGAGAAATTTTCGCCGTGATTCACTCATTTGTTCTATTTCTCCACCTGATACTGCGATGAGGTCGCTATTAAGTAAATTGCCGTTTGCGTGCGCTGCAGGGCTTGGGTTGTAGCGTTTGCGTTGGTTATGGCGGTGACGGTGGCAAAGATGTTGGCATTCATTGCCGGCGACATCGTCCCGTGCATCAGTCTTGTATTCAAGGCATCGACCAGTTGCTGCGGATTGCCCGCCAGCGCCTGGTACGTCGAGGTATTTACTTGGGTACCAGACGGGCGATTCGGGTTGCTGATGGGAATACCGTTGCCGCTGTTTCCAAGAAACAGCGTGTTCACAAAGTTGGCCCGCTTATAAGTTGTCGAGGTATCGAGCAAGCCAAACTCGGGACCGAAGAGGTTCGTCCCCGGCAAACCATAATCAGCCGGGTAATAGCTGAACACAGTTAGCGGATTGAATAGATTCTGACCGAGGTCATTGGTGTAACTAAAAGGAGTGCTCGCCAAAACCCCATCGCTGGTCCCGTTGAAAGTGCGAATCAGATGTGTGATCAGCAACACCGGCTCGCGCAGGTGGCCATACTCGGGAGCGTTCTTCACATCGCCACGCGCCTCAATGTCGAGCAGGATCGCGGTAATCACGGCCTTCATATCGCCGCGGGTGCCGGCCCCGTTGTTAGCAAAGGCAGCCGCGCATCGGCCAACGTATGCCGGGGTTGGATTGCTGGTTACCAACTGATGGATCATTTGCGTGCAAACATACGGCCCGGTGTTCGGATGATTGAACAGGTTGTCGATCGCCAGATTGAGTTCGTTGGCCTTGTACGCCTGGAAGTTAGCCGTGTTTGTGCAATTGGCACATGCTGGTAACACCAGGGGGCTCGGGTGATTAATGTCGGGCAACAGCGTCTTCTGTGCGATGTCATATCGGTTTGTGTTGCCGTTCAAGGGCATCGGATCGAGATAATTGGTCACAGGCGTATCAACGCCATTGATATTGGTAATCTTGTTCGGCCCTAGATCCCAGCCGGTGAAAACCCTCGCAAGATTCGCAATAGTTGCCTGATCGTAACTCGGAATCCGATTACCCTGGGCGTCAAGAACCGGCGTACCATCCTGATTTAGTGTATCCACGCCAATCGAGAACAACTGCATGATCTCTCGCGCATAGTTCTCGTTTGGAGTCGGGTTCGCGCGATTGACAACCGAGTTGCCCCGCATGTTCAAGTACTCGCCCATACCTGGATTGAGCGTAACGTCGTACAGCAACGTGCGGAAGTTACCAAACGCATTGCGATCGATAGTCTGCAAGTACGGCGCGTACCAGCTTGTTTCATTGTTGTTCAACTGGGCGCCCCCGACAACGATGAATTGGTGCAAAGCGAACGCGACCCGCTGTCGCAACTGATCAGGCTGGGTTAGAGCATTTATGAAAAACTGTTTCTGTATCGGATAAAGCGTGTAATTATCACGCAGGCAGATCGCATCGCACGGGCTGGGCTGGTTTATTGGATAAAGCGGAAAGGCTGGATAGTCAGATTGGGTGGCGCTGAACTGAGGCGCAGTATTGAACTGCTCGTTGAGCCACGTCGCGTAGCCAACGCTGCGAACGTGCGCTAGATCAGCATCAGACGGTCCCCAGGTCGCCTGTTCAAGAAATCTAATGCCGTCGGCACCGGACGCAAACGCCGGATCGGCGTAACTGTTCGGCGTTGCCGCCGGAACTGCAACTGTAGGATCGCCGACAATTGGAGTTGCAACTGCGCCTGTATCGTCGGCTGGTCCACCACCAAGATGGCCGATCGCCACGCGCACTCGATTGCTCGATACGCCGTGAAGATTAACGCGCAGCAATACATCGCCCGCGTCGCCCAGGTCATCGGAAAGCCGTAATACCAACATGCTAACGCCGGGGAAACCAGCCACTGGCGCTTCATATTCAACTTTCAGTGAATACAGTTTTCCCGTTATATCCTGAACGTCAGCGCTGAATGCAGTCAGTCCCTCGCCCGCTAACAGTTCAAGGTTTTGCGCGAACACGCATATGCGCGTGCGCGGGTCGGTGCCGAACTTCACACTCGACGTCAAGGGAAACGGCTCAGCCTTCAGCGTGATCGATTCCAAGGCGATTGCGCGAGTGGAAGCCGAGCCACTGATTAAGACTGGAGCTTTGTTGGGATTTGCGGCGGACGCCGAACTGGCGGTTACGAGAAACGCCAAAAGCAGTGAGCCAAAGATTGCGGGAAAACGATGCGAAGTACGGAACGGGAGACTGAATGTCATAGGATGGCTCTCCAACACAAGTTTCTGCCAACAAAAGTCCTACCGTAAACGGCAATTTGATGAGGCTGATCCCAATTGGATTGGTGGAGGGGCCACCCGGCCAATAACCCCGGAGTGAACCAACTATACCATTCTCGCCGGTCCCAGGGTCAACAATTTAGACGAGCCACGGGCCGTAATAGTCGAGAGAAACTTTGCGAATTATTTGGCAAAAAGCTCGTAGACAGGGTCGAGCCGTAACATCGCGTTCAAATGGGGATTTATTCCATCCGCGCCTGAGGAATCTCGGGACTTATGGAATGCAGTTACTCGTTTGACAGCGCATCGTCGCTTCCCTATCATCCAGTGCAATTAGTCGGGGCGTGGCTCAGCCTGGTAGAGCGCTCGGTTCGGGACCGAGAGGTCGGAGGTTCGAATCCTCTCGCCCCGACCATTTCATTCCAACAACTCTTCTTACTACTTCAAGTTCCGTGTGTCCCTTGTGTTCTCTTGCCGGGTTCCGCTCCCCTCGCTCGAGGCGCTTTCCAGTCTCAACAAAAGGAACTGCCCGAGATACCTTGCAGCTTTACCAGGCATTGGGCGGCGGGTGGTAGCTATTTTAGGAAGGTGTGAAGCTTTCCCCATTAGTTGCGCGGCCCTCGAGCCAACCAGCATGATTGTTAGCACGCGCAATTCCGCAGAAGAGGAGCGTTCATGAATCCTTATCAAGTGCTGCTGCTGGCATTTCTAATTGGCGCCACCGCCGGACTGCGTACGTTCACCGCGCCAACCGTCGTTGCCTGGGCCGCACACCGATACTGGCTCAACGTCGACAACACGCTGTTCGCGTTCATGGGATCGACCACCGCCGTCGCCGTCTTTACCGTGTTAGCGCTCGGTGAACTAATCGTCGACAAACTTCCTTCGACGCCGAGCCGCACAAAACTTCCCGGACTCACTGGTCGCAGCGTGCTTGGTGGCCTTTCAGGTGCGGCCATTGCGGCGGCCGGGTCGCAGTCGATGGTCCTGGGCGCCGTTCTTGGCGTGATAGGGGGGATCACGGGCGCGTTTGCGGGTTACGAGGTGCGCACGCGCCTTGTACGTGCGCTCAAGATTCCGGACTTCGTCATCGCTCTCCTGGAAGACACGGTAGCGATTGTCGGAGGCCTTCTCATTGTGTCGTGCTTCTAACTGGAAGTGATGCGATGCTGAAGGAAATACGACGCCCGCAAAGGGTTCAGAGCAATCGCCTCTGCGGACTGAGTCAAATCCGCAGCTCGAGAAAATTGGAAATAGGTTGTTAGGCTTGCGCGTCTTCTTTGCGCAGGTGGCCCACGTGTCGCCAAATCCACCAGACCGCCAAAATGACGGCTGCAATACCGATGAGGAAATCAAAGCGATGAAACCACGTTTTTAAGGTGTCGTCTCTGTTCCACTTCTCGCCAAGCTTTTGGCCGACATACGCCAGGCCAAGACACCAGGGAAATGAGCCTGCGAAAGTGTAAATTATAAATCGTTTTAGATTCATGCGAGCAACGCCGGCGGGAAAGGCGATGAAGGTTCTTATCGCCGGCAGCATGCGGCTAACAAAGACAATGATCTCGCCGCGCTTTTCAAACCAGCGGTCGGCAAGATCCAGATCGTGTTTCGAAACCAAAAGGTAGCGCCCATATTTCTCGATTAAGGGACGCCCGCCCTTCATTCCCACCCAATACGCGACCAGCGAACCGAGCACACAGCCGACCGCACCGGCAAGTCCCACCAACCAAATATTCATCTGCCCCGTCGAAACCAGGTAACCGGAAAACGGCATGATGATTTCAGAAGGCAGCGGAATGCATGCTGACTCGATAGCCATCAGCAAAACAATTCCAGAATAACCAAGCGTCGATATGACGGCGACGATGATGGCGGAAAGAAATTCAAGGATGCGTGCAATCATTGTTAGTTTCGAGTTTCGAGTTTCTGGTTTCTAGTTTCGCGGTTAAGAGCTGGCAGCTTAAGAGTTGGCAGAATCGCCAGTTCGGCAACGTCTGAACTCGAAACTAGAAACTTTATGTAGACCAGCCATGCTGTCCGATGAGTGGAACAAACGCACAAGCGCCATGATCCTCCTGCGTCGATCCAGTGGCGGTTTTGATCACTCGAATCAACCTTTGCGATTCGCGCGTACCGCCTATGGGCACGACTAAGCGGCCGCCGACCTTCAGTTGAGCAACCAATGGTTCGGGAATATTGGGGCCACCGGCTGCGACCAGTATCCCGTCATAAGGCGCGTGAGTGGCCCAGCCTAACGTTCCGTCAAAGCATTTCACAGTCGCGTTGTAAATTCCCAACTCTCTAATGCGCGCCTGTGCCTGGCGCGCAAGGTCTGCGATGCGCTCGATTGAGTAAACCTGGCCTGCAATTTTTGCGAGCACCGCGGTCTGATAGCCTGAGCCCGCGCCAATTTCCAGCACGCGGCTTTCCTGCTTTAACTCAAGCAGCTCTGTCATGCGCGCGACGATGTAAGGTTGCGAGATTGTCTGGCTGCCGCTAATCGGCAACGCATGATCGCCATAAGCGCGGGACTGCAAAGCTTCCGGCACAAACGCGTGCCGCGGAACTGCGCGCATGGCTTCCAGCACTTTCAGATCTTTAATTTGATAATGGTCGCGAAGTCTTTCGGCCATGCGCTCGCGAGGGATGGCGTAGTCCTGACTTCTATGGGAAGGCTGTTGACCGGTAGTTTGCACAAGGCTTTCCGAAATCACTGCCTCGAACTTAGCTTTTCTGAATCAGTTCGGCGTCGTTCAAATAATTCCATGTCTCAATAGCAGTAAGCGCATTATGGTCCGTCATGTCGCTTTTCAAGGGCGTGACCGAAATGTAACCCTGTTCGATGGCATTGTAGTCGGTGCCGTCGGCTGCGTTGGTGTTGAAGTACTCTTCGCCGATCCAAAAATATGGTTTGCCGCGCGGATCGATGTGCTCGCTAATTACAGGCCGCGCATTCTTGATTCCCTGCCGCGTAACCTTGACGCCCTTAATCCCGCGGGCGGGAAAGTTGATGTTCAGCAAGGTTCCTTCGGGCAGCCCTTCCGTCAAGACTTTTTGCACCGCGGTGACAGCAAACTGAGCGGCTTCGCGAAAATCAAAATTCTCACGCGCAACCAGGCTGAATGCGAGTCCGGGCACGCCAAGAATGGTCGCCTCGAGCGCTCCCGCGACAGTGCCGGAATACGTGGCATCGTCACCGAGGTTGCCGCCATGATTAATTCCGGAAGCGCAAATGTTGGGCATCTCGTCGGCTGAAAGAATTTTGTTCAGCGCCAGCGTAACGCAGTCGGTCGGGGTGCCGTCGACAGTCCAATGCCGTGAATCAATCTGGCGAATTCGCAACGGCCGCGCGAGCGTGAGACTGTGCGAGGCACCGCTCATCTCAGATGCCGGCGCAACCACGAAGACATCGCCAATCTGACTCAGAGCCTCTTCAAGTTTGATAAGGCCGTTAGACTGAATGCCGTCGTCGTTCGTGAGTAGAATTCTTGTCATAGCAAACCCACCTGGCCGCTGAGTTCTCCTCGCTCAAAGATCGCCCGCGGCGTTCGCCTGGCGCTCTGGATTGAATGAGTTTTTCGATAATGCGCGTGGGTATACGGTTGGGCCAAACTAATCGCGAGGGGTTGTGCGCATGCGGCCTTTCTTCTTGTTGCGTTTGCGCGCCAATGCTGACTTTAGTTTTGCCTTTTGACCTGGAGGGATAAAGAACGCGTGTTTTTTCGCATCCTTGATGATCTCTTCCGTCATTACTTTGCGTTTGAAACGGCGTAATGCGCTCTCAATCGATTCGCCCTGATTAACAGTAACTATTGCCATTCACTTCTCATCTTTCTGAAAGAATTTCGCCTGCTGTTTTGCAACCCCGCTATTTAACACGTCCAAAACGGTTGCGGTCAAGTGGTGCGGAAGTAAACCGTGAATCGTGAATAGTAAATCGTAAATTGAAAATCGCCGCCCGAAAACCTTTCAGCCGCGCCTTTCCAACTGCTATTCACGATTTACGATTTACCATTTACCGTTTTACGTAGCGAACCCCGCGAACATTGCTATTCGCGGGGTTCCTTTATCTACCCGGAAGCAGAATCTATGCGAGAACTGCCTCGGGGGCTTCAGCCTTCTTGCGGCTCAGGCTTTGAATCTGGACCGGCTTATCGGCTTCCTTAACGTCGAGCTGCTGTTTCAGGACCATCTCCTGGTAAAGCTTGCGCATCATCACTGCTTCTTCATGCGCGGTCTTGGGACCTTCCATTTCGGGCTTATTGGGCCGCGCCAGGTCAATCGGATTCAAGACCATGTTGTGCGCCTTATCGGCGAGTTCGACTTCCTTACCGCGAGCAAAGATTTCGTGACGGCCATTCTCTTCATACCATTTTGCGACGGTCGCATTCTGGTGCATGTTCTCGATGATGTTTCTCCAGCCAATGCCAGTGTTGTAGGCACAGAATGAAATCTCACCTTCCTGCGTTCCGTAAGGAATGATGCACATCTCTGTACGACGGAAATCGTAGTTGAACAGATCCTGGAACCACATGCCGGCGATGAACAAGAAGTTCCAGCGATCCGAACGTCTCTTTTCAATGTCGTCCGTCGAACGATCGCCGCTGACCTTGCCGTAATCTTTACCGGTCAGGCCAAAAGACTTGTCAAACTTTTTGAAGAGCTCGTACAGCGTGAACTGCGATGGCGATTTGTATGGGTTGTAATGCTTGAGCAGCGCCAGGCCCATCATCAAATTGGACATCCATTTGCCGCGCGCAGCGTCCGTGATCTTCTGCATGTCCTTAACCAGCCCGGGAATGTTTAAGAACTCCGGTACCGGTCGCATTTCGCGCGTTTCCTTGTCGACCATGACCGCGGTACCGACACCACAGTTCGGATGGCAACCGCAGGAAACCTGGCCCCATTCGGCTTGTGGTCCATGGACCAAATCCGCGAAGTCAGCGAACGCGCCCATCAGGGACAGCGGAAACCAATCGCGCGTGGGTTCGGTTATTCCGACCTGATCCTTAACGTCGTGTGCCAGGTGCGACAAGGTATAGCGCTGTTGCAGGCGACGTTGCGGGGTGATTTCTTCGTCGCGACCGGTAAACGAAACCGGCTGGAACGAAAGGAACGCAATTTTCTTGGGATTGTCTAACGCGAACCGAACAATCGAACCAACCTGGTCGTTGTTGATGCCGTTGACGAGCGTCGTAACCAGCACGATCTCAACGCCTGCTTCATGCAGGTTATTGATGGCGCGCATTTTCACATCGAACAGATTGCCGACCTGTCGATGACTATTGGCGTCGTTGCCGATGCCATCAAACTGAAGGTAGACATAGCGCAAACCGGCAGCAGCAGCTTCCCGACAGAACTCTTTGCTCTTGGCAAACTCAATTCCGTTTGTGGCCGCTTGCACGCTGTTGTAACCAACCTTGCGCGAATACTTGATCGATTCGATAAAGTGGGGCGAAATCGAGGGCTCACCACCGGAAAACTGAACCGACATCTGACGGCGCGGTTTGATCGAAATCGCGTTATCGAGAATTTCCTTGATCTCATCCATGCTCAACTCATGGACAAAGCCAACCTGGTTCGCATCCATGAAGCATGGATCGCACATCATGTTGCAGCGGTTGGTAAGGTCGACTGTTAGGACAGCGCCACGACCATACTTGATGGTGCTGGTGCCATGGTTGTGCAACTTTTCATCATTGTGCGCGTCGATGTCGCGGCCGGGAAACATCTTTTCGATGTGCGTCAGAAACTTGACGTCGATGGCCATCATGTCTTCGAAGTGCCCATGGGTCGGACAATCTTTAACCATCCAAACTTCGCCGTCGCGTTCAATAATCTGCGCTTTGATTTCGCCAACCTTCTCATTAATGAGAACGCTGACATCCTGCTTACCGCTGAGAATCGACTCTCGGGCTTCAATAACGCAATTCGGACAAAGCGAATCGGTCGTGCGCGGCCAGCCAAGCGTCGGCTTGCTCTTCTGCCACGATTTCAGCAGCGGCTTGTCGGACCACTTGGGGGTAAATGACGGGTTCGGTTTGTACTTATTCACCGACTGAATAACGTCGTGAAGGCCGCCGGCTGCCAATGTCAGACCCTTTTCGGCGCGCTTGATTAGTCGCATCTTTTCTCCTCGGAACTCTCTACTGTTTGATTAAAATTGCTTGTTTGCGAAAAGAGAGGGAAAGCACACGTCGCCTCGCAAACTCCAAAAACTCATCGCAATGACCATGCCGCCCTCAGCTTCCCTCCGGTAACTGTTAAAATGAGGGGACTTATCCAGAAAGCAGACCGAATCTTAGGGCGAAGTTTGGCGTCTAATGTGTATCACTGCGACGCGCGCTGGTCCGACGGGCGCATAGCGTAGCATTTTGGCCGCCATCTGCCAAGCGCGAATTATTGATTTTTTAGGAAGGGAAAGCCGGCTGGTTCTAAAGCTTGCCGGAAAAGTAACCGATACGCGCGGTTACCTGGTGGGTGGGATTGGAAGTCTCGACGCGAACACGCCGGAACTGGCCATCCTTTTTGGGATTCAGCGGCGAGTAGTAAAGGGCGTATTGATGTCGCAACTCGTCAGCGACCTCGGCATAGGTCTTTTCCAAATCTCTAAAACTCGCTGGCTTGTAAAGTCTGCCACCGGTGGCCGCCGTCAACTGCTCCAGGTTTTGTTCGCTTGCATCAAGCGCCGCCAGTCCAAGCCGTCGGTCATCAATTCGAAGTTGGTTAAAGCGCCGCACCGAATCGCTGGCCGATAGCAATTGCGCAAGCTCTTCCTCTTTAGCTGAACGCTCGATCTGAGTATTGCTAACTACATAGATTGCAGTTTGAGATTGCAGCGCAGCTCGCAGAGCCGCGTCGAAGGTTGAGCCGCGACCGCTGTCAATGCCGTCAGTTAAGACAATGACGGCGTGACGCGCCGAGGGCCGCGCCAATTGATCACGAGCAGCCAACAGCACCGCATCGTGGAAACGCGTGAACATACCCGGCGCTATTCGCTTCAAAGCACGATGCAACTGGACCTGACTGCGAGTCCAATCCTGGAGCAGCGCCACCCGGTCATCAAACTGAATCAAGCTAATGCGATCATCTGCGTCGAGGTGAGCGGCGAAGCCTTCAGCAGCAACACGAAAGTCGTCGAGATTTTTTGCCGCGGATGACGACGCATCGATCATCAGTACAACATCCACCGGCACCTGGCGCAAATTGAGGTCGCTGAGTGCCTGCTCGATTCCGTTCTCAAACACGCGAAAGTCTTTCCGAGTGAGGTCACTCACAAGCCGGCCTGAGCGATCCCGCACAGTCACCGGCAACAACACCTCGGTGGTACTAACCGAAATTACGTCGTCAGCATCGATGTCCTGTTCGTCTTTTTGAGGAGTCGGTTTAGCTGGTGGCGGATTTTGCGATTGTGCGGCTGCGAGGGCGGCGGCACTGGCGAGAACCCACAACAGCACCAATACACGCAACCAAACGGATGTTTTCGTCGGCCACATTGCTGTTAGTTGGACCTGGTTTTCGGCTGGGTCAAATCGGAATCGTCACGTATGGCAGTTTTCATTGCGACGATCACTGGTTCTGTCACCCGGCGGCGGCGCAACTCGGCGATCCGCTGATCGGAGAGATCAAAATCAACCGGCGAACCCTCGATGCGTTTGATGATCGTGCCTTCGGAAAAACCGGCATTGACAAGGCTAATGATCGATTCGTTGGTTAGCGTTGGCGTCTTTTCCAATTTCAGGCCGGCCCCATTTTCGTCGGGCGGCGGCTTGAGGATGCGCACCGTGGCGCTGCCAGTCGTTGTCCGGTCGCCCTGGTTTGAGCCGCTTGTTCCCCTCCCCCTCGTCTGGCCACTTGTCCCAGCTCGGTCGCCAAAGATGTCGTCACCGCCGGAGTCCCCGGTTGATTTCTTCGGGGCATTGCTCTCCCCAAAACTCATATCGTCATCAGCAAAGAAGGCTCCATCCTGCGACAGCATGGCGAGCATGATGTTCTCACTAACGCCGTTGCGCTTAAGTTCAATCAACCGATCAGGATCGAGATCAAAACGATTCGGACGACTGTGAATGATTGCGATCACAGTCTTATCTTTGAAGCCGGCGCGCACCAACTTGATGACTGCGTTATTAGTCATCGGAGTCGAAGGCGACTGGGCCACGGCCAGGGACGCCGGCGCTAGCAGGAGCGCAATGATCGCAAACTTAAGGAAAGGTTTCATCGCCATTTTTTTGTAACCACAAGCACTGCTAATTCCCGCTGTACGGGTTAAGGGCAGCGGCCGGCACCGCGGCCACGGACTTTGTACGCCGGTAGCGATAACTTATTCGCCTTACATAGTCGCGCGTTTCACGATATGGCGGGACTCGACCGCCAAATTTCATCACGGCGCCTTCGCCGGCGTTATAGCTGGCCAATACCAGATCGATGCGCCCGTCAAACTGATCCAGCAATTGGCGTAAATACCGCGTGCCGCCTGCAATGTTTTGTGCCGGATCCGACGGGCTCCTAACACCAAGACGCGCGCTGGTCCCGGGCATCAACTGCATCAAGCCACGCGCGCCCTTTGGCGATAACGCTCGCGTATTGAAATGTGATTCCTGTTCCATCACGCAAAAAATCAAATAGGGATCGACTCCGTACCGCGCAGCACTCTTTCTAATCAAGCTGTCGATACCCAGCCGTCCAGTGGTCCAACCTCGCTCTTTCTTCAGAGAAGAGTCAGATTCAGCGACACTTTCCAGCTCGCGTTCAATATGGTCCACCCGGACGCGCTCAACAAAGATCGAGAGCGAGCCACGCCGGTACCAGACCCCCGCCGCTGATTCGGTAGCGTTATCAGCTTCGACGCGCGCGCCGCCGATGAGATAAATCCAGGCTGGGCCATCGCCGGACTGGGCAGCCAGTTTATCAGGCGCTGGAGCTTTAACTACGCTGTCACGATCATCAGGCTTCGGTTGCACACCGCGCTCGATTGCTTTCACGCGTTCCCGGGCGATCAAATGACTGATTCCGCCACGCTGATACCAGATTCCCTGCGCGCTCTCCCAGGCTTCGTCAACTGGAAAGCTGCTGCCGTCGATCAACTTCAGGTGAATTCCAGGTGCAGGTTCTTCCACCTTCGCCACGGGTGCCTTGCGGTGCCGCGCTTTCGTTTTTCTGGCGTCAGCCACGCAGAAGCAACACGCGATCATTGTGCAGAGAGCAAGAACCCGAACTTTGCGGTATTGAAACATCCTTAGTAGAGGCTGGGACTTCTACAGTTCCAGCGGATCGGCCAATGTCCTTTCGATCATTGTTTCCTGCGTGAGCACAGGTGCGAAGGAGTGCGAGGCGCCGAAATAGTTTCGCCAGGCAACGTCGATGACCGCGGGAGTCAGCTCCAGCGAATGTCCATCAAACAAGCAAAGGTCGGTTATGCGGTCGAGCAGATCGCGCGGCTCGCAACCCTTCATCTGCCGATGTTCAATCCGATATTTATTCAGCACATGATCGAGCGCCGCTGGGTCGCATTGAATGCCGCGGTTGTAAGCCTGGCGTTTGAAGATTTCACTATAAGCGCGCGGCGTCGGCGGTTCCACGCGCGCGCGATAGCCCATACGGCGCAGAAAAGCCTGGTCCGCCAGGTCTTTCTCTTCAAGGTTTGTTGAGAAGACGACGAGTTGTTCAAAAGGAACTTCGATCTTCTTACCGGTGTGCAACGCGAGATAGTCGACGCGGCGCTCGAGCGGAACGATCCAGCGATTTAGCAAGTCTTGCGGCGCGACGCGTTGCCGGCCAAAGTCGTCAATCACAAGCGTGCCGCCGTTGGATTTCATCTGAAACGGCGCCTCATAGAACTTAGCCGAATCGCTCCAGGTGAGATCGGCATTCTCCAAAGTCAGTTCACCACCAACGACAACCAGGGGCCGATCAATCAGAACCCAGCGGCGGTCATATTCAACCGGCGTCACTTCTGTTGAGGCGACGCGGTGACAATGCGAATCAAACACGCGAATGATCTGACCATCTATCTCAACAGCATAGGGGATCCAGATCGCCCCGGGCAGCGCGCCGTTGATGCGTTCGGCTACGGCAGTCTTTCCGGTACCGGGCAAGCCGGTCAGGAAAAGAGATCGTCGGGAATTGATGACGCAACCCAGCGTTTGCAACAGCGAGTCCGGCAAAATCAAATCGTGAAACGCCTGGCGCACGGTGTCCATCGAAGCCGCATGCGAAGGGATAGATTGCAAACGCATCATGTGCGCGTAATCGTTGAGCGAGACAGGCGCGGCGCCGCTGTAACCGCAAACTGCAAGCAGTCGAATCAAGCGGTCCCAGCCATGGTCCAACATTGCATAACGCGTCGAGCCGACGGTTGTTTGCAAGCGCACTTCGATCAGTTTCTCGCGATAAAGCTTTTGCAGAATTTCTTCGGTGAGTGCACGCGGCAAGTGCAGGCGCTCAGCGACCGCGGTCGTTGTCGGTTCAGGAAGCATCGCAATGTGCTTCAAGGCCAGTTCGCAAAGAAAGCCTTCGCCCACACCCAGGTCTGTCAGTTCTTCCGGAACGGGCGGGCCCATTGCTTCAACTTCCGCGCGCGACAGCATCGTTGTAGGCGACATCATCATCGTTCACCTTCCTAACCAGTTAAGTGGCAACTATTGTCCGGCCGCTGCGACAGTGGTGGGGATGCCAGCCAATGCATTCTTTGCAGCTTCGGCCTGTTCCAGTTTGCCGAGGCGCTTGTAAAGATCGGCGAGCCGCCTCAGCGCAAAACTTGAATTCGGATCAACGCGGCGCGCGTCTTCGTAGTACCGGATCGCGTCTTCGTCGCGACCGAATCTTTCGAGCATGCGCGCAGTGTTCAAGTTCCCTGTCAATGGGCCAGCCGCGCGCGCGAAATGTCTGAAAGCCTCCTGGAATTTGCCGAGACGGCAGAGCGCCAAACCGAGATTGTTGAGGATGCGCTCGTTTGCCGGTTCCAACTTAACGGCGCGTTTCAAACGATCGACGGCGGCGCGATAGTTTCCATTTTGATAAAGCGAGAAGCCCAGATTATTCAGCGTCTCGGCGTCTTCAGGTTCAACTTTCACGGCGCGCTCATAAGAATCGCGAGCGCGTTCAGCAAGACCTTTCTGATCGTAAGCAACGCCGAGCAGGTTGTGAGCCTCGGTTAACTTCGGATCCAGCGAAGCGGCGGTTGACAGTTCAGCAATCGCTTCATTGAGTCGGCCTTTTTGTAAATAAGAGCGCCCGCTTGCGAGGTGTTCTTTGGCGGAAGCCGTCGCATTAACTTTTGCCGGCGACGGATTGCGCAGGTCTTCAACTCGTTCCACGCCTACGCTCTCAAACTTTTCGGCGTCCTGCTCGGTCATCCGGCGCAACTTATGATCGTCGCCGTGCCCGAACAGTCTTCCGATTGCTTTGAAAGGAGCGGCTAACACCTTCACCACTTTATTGCCGCCTTTTTTTTGTTCCTTCACTCCGCCGGCAACGGAACCCGAGTCTTCAATCGCATTCACGTCCGGGTCGCCTTCGCGTTCGGTGGTGGTAGCGCTCCACATGGCGGTCGCGCCGATGGCCAAAACAAATGCAATTAGAACGGCGAGCAGGGTGCGCTTATTCATAACTAAACTCCTTTACATCTTGCCGAGGGTATCCATCAGTTGCAGTGCGGCTGGACCAAGGATCGCGATGAACAACGTGGGAAACAGGAAACAAGCGAGCGGGAACAATAGCTTGACTGCGGCTTTTTGCGCGGCCTGTTCCGCGCGCTGCCGTCGCTTGGTGCGTAGTGAGTCTGAAAAAGCACGAATCGCTTTGGCGATGGAAGTGCCGAACTTATCAGTCTGAATCAGCATTGCGACCAGGCTGCGTAAATCTTCAACGCCGGTGCGCTCGGCGAGGTTGCGCAATGCTTCATCGCGATCGCGGCCGACGCGAATTTCGAGGTTTGCCAGTTCAAACTCATCACTGATGTCCGGATGAACTTCCTTCAGCTCGGTGCTGACCTTTACCATCGCCGCGTTCAGGCCCAGTCCCGCTTCGATCGAAATGACCATCAAATCCAGCGCGTCAGCCAAGCCCCAACGCACCAGTTGTTGCCGCGAACGAATCATCCGACGCAGCGCGTAACGCGGCAGGAAAAACCCGATCACGAAAGCGAACAAGATGTAGAGCACTGCGCTTTGCAGCGGCCGCGCCGTTAACGCGCAAGCGAGTGCGACCAGCGCCGGCAGGCCTGCAAGAGTGCAAACCTGAATCGCGCGATAAGTGATAGCAGCGCCGGGCGACCTAAATCCAGCCTGCATTAACTGTTGTTGCAGCTTCTTCGCTTCGGCGGCGGACGCCGGGAGTAGACGACTAACAGGCGAAGCAATTCGCTGGGCCAAATCGGTATTGGGACGACGCTCGTCAAGATTCACCGCGCTTGCGACCGGACTGGTAGTTTTTTCCCCGAGCTGCTTCAACCGTTCAGTGGCCGCGCTCTGAGGACGATACAAAAGCCAGTACGCGCCCAACATGGCTAGCGAGATACAAACGAAAGTGGAGATGGCGATGAGTATTAACATTTTAGTAAGTGGTCAGTTGTCAGTGGTCAGTGGTCCGTCGATAACTTGGTGTCGTTACTGGTTGGGGGTCATGGCGTCAGTGGGTCTGAATTGGCAGGTTGTCTCGGTCGGCTTGCTGCAACGGACCACTAACCACCGACAACTGGCTAATTCTCAAATTTTGATCCTCAGAATCTTTCGCACGATCATCATGCCGGTGACCTGCAGAAACAGCGCTGTAGCGATCAGGTAATGGCCGCGCGGATCTCTCCACAGCACCGTCATGTAATCGGGATTCATCGCCGTGATGGCGATGGTCACGAATATCGGCAGACCGCACAAAAGCCAAGCCGACATCCGCGAGCTGGTTGTTAACGTTTTCAAATCGCCCATAATGCGAAAGCGCTCGCGAATCGTGTAGGCAACTTTTTCCAGGATCTCGGCGAGGTTGCCACCGGTTTCACGTTGAATCAGCACTGCAGTCACGCACATCCGCAAATCCAGCAGTGGAATGCGATCTATCAAATTTTCGAGTGCGAGCTTCAGCGACAGACCAAGGTTTTGTTCTTCGTAGGTTTTGCGAAACTCGGTAGCGATCGGTTCCGGCATTTCGGCTGACACCATGTGCATCGCTTCTGAAAAGGCGTGACCAGCGCTAAGCGCGCGGCTCATCAAGTCCAGCGCGTCCGGTAGATGCTCGAGAAAGTGTTCGAAGCGCTTTTTCCGTTTCCACCAAACGTGAACGAACGGCAGCGAGGCGGCAACAACTCCAGCGACGAACATCACCAGAATGGAAACGGTGATCATCGATGCGGCGAGCGCGGCCATCATCCCGGCCATTCCCGAAAACATAACCAGCCGCGAAGGTGTGATATGCAGGTCCGCCTGGTCCAACATCCTCTTTAACTGAAGAGCTGCCTGCATCCGAACGAGCGAACGATTCAGCCACGGGATCTCGCTCATTAACTCGGCGCGCGCGAGCACAACTTCCGTATCTTCGGTGTGCGCCGAATGCAGCAGAGCTTCTTGCAGCCGTTTTTGCAGCCGCGCCCTTTTGGCATCGGTGCCGTGCGTAGCCAGCAGGTACGCGCCCAGCACGAGAAAGAGACCAAACAGAAAAACCAAGAAGGAGATGAACATGTGTTCTACACTTCCTCGAAAAATACCCGCGGCAACGTGAACCCACTGAGTTTGAGCCGCTCAGCAAAGCGCGGGCGAATCCCGGTGGGACGAAAGCGGCCAATCACCATTCCATTTGTGTCCACGCCGGTGCGTTCGTATTGGAAAATTTCCTGCATCGTGATTGTTTCGCCTTCCATTCCGGTGATTTCAGAAATGGAAGTAACGCGTCGCGTGCCATCGGATAAACGCGCAACCTGGACCACCAGGTTGATTGCTGAGGCGATCTGCTGCCGCATCGCGCGATCGGACAGGCGCATGCCGGTCATCTGAATCATTGTTTCCAGGCGCGTAAGTGCATCGCGCGGAGTGTTGGCGTGAACGGTAGTCAAACTTCCATCGTGACCCGTGTTCATCGCCTGCAACATGTCAATCGCTTCGCCGCCGCGAACCTCGCCGATGACAATTCGATCGGGACGCATGCGCAACGCGTTACGTACCAAATCGCGTTGGGTAACTTCACCCTTGCTTTCAATGTTTGGTGGTCGCGTTTCCAGACGCACCACGTGCGGTTGTTGCAGTTGGAGCTCGGCGGAATCTTCAATGGTGACGATGCGTTCGTCTTGCGGAATGTAAGCAGATAGCGCGTTCAGCAGCGTCGTCTTGCCCGCGCCGGTGCCTCCGGAAATCAAGACGTTCAGCCGCGCGCTCACGCACATCTGCAACATGTCGGCGATGTCTTTGGTCAGCGCCTTGTGTTCAATGAGCAGGTTCATGCGCAAAGGCTCGGCGCCAAAGCGGCGGATTGAAAGCACAGGGCCGTCGATTGAAAGCGGCGGAATGATCGCGTTAACACGCGAGCCGTCGCGCAGTCGCGCATCAACCATCGGCGACGATTCGTCGATGCGCCGGCCCACCGACGATACGATGCGCTCGATGACGCGCATCAGGTGCTCGTCATCCTTGAAGGCGACGTTGGTCATTTCGAGTTTGCCGCGGCGTTCGACGTAAATCTTGCCGTACGTATTGACTAGAATGTCGGAAATCGTGCTGTCGGCAAGTAACGGCTCGAGTGGTCCTAAGCCGAACAGTTCGTGTTGGACGTCATTGACGAGCCGGTCGCGCTCAACCGTCGAGAGTGGCATTTTTTCCTGGGCCAAGACGCTTTCAGCGAGACGGGAAACTTCAGCGTGAACCTGCTCCGGACTGAGCGCCGACAGTTTCGTCAGGTCCATGCGGTTGATAAGTGCGCGATGAAGCCGAGACTTCATCTCCTGAAACGACTGCGCACCACCAGCGTCGGTGCCGTTGCCGTTTCCCGGAAAGCCTGCGGACTCTTTTATTAATCGTTCTCGAAGTGCCATATTGTTTAGTGGCACAGACTTTAGTCTGTGGCATTCGTTCAAGGTCACAGACGAAAGTCTGTGCTACTGACTTGCAGTTCCAGCGCATTGGGCGCTGTATGTCGTTTGAAGAGTGACTTCCAGAAGGCCGGCCGGGGAGTCTGGTTTTCCTGGATTGGCACGGCACCGCTGGCGATTGTTTGCGCTATGCGCTTTATTTCGATCGCTATCTTCGATCCCCCATCTGACTGGACCAGCGGCTGGCCCAAATTGATTGACGTCACTGCCGTCTGATAGTCGCTGGGAATGAAGCCAATCACCGGTTCACCCAAAAATTTTTCTACTTGTCGCAAGTCCAAATCGATCTGTTTGCTCCAGCGATTGACGACGATGCGCACCTTCTGGCGCGGATAGCCCAGCCGGTCGAAAATCTCCAGCGCGCGCTGCGTACTCCTAATGGCCGGAATATCGAGCGTCAGCACCAGTACAATTTCGTCTGCCTGGTCCAACGCAGCTAAAGTGATCGAATCAAACGTATGCTGTGGATCGAGTACTACGTAATCGTAAGATTCGCGCAAGCGCTGCAGAACTTCGAAAACATGTTCCGGTTCGATTTCATCGGCCGAGTCCGCCTCTTTAGGCGCGGCCAGCAACGACAGGTTCGATGAGTGCGGCGTGACAAAACTGCCGATCAGCGCATCGTCAAGTCGATTGCGATGCTCGGCCATATCGGCAAATGAATACTTGGGATCGAGCCCAAGAAATAGCGGCAAGTCGCCGGCCTGGAGATTGAGATCTACGAGAACAGTGCGTGCTGCTGTTGCCGCCGCCAGATTCGTGGCTACGAAAGAAGTGCCGCAGCCGCCCTTGCTTGAAAACACCGCAATCATCCGGCCTTTTTTCTTCGGCGCTTCGACCTGGCCCGAACAAAATTCCTGGACGCGGTCGAGGACTGTTTTTAGTTCGTCCTGACTGATTGGCAACCGCAGAAATTCACGCGCGCCGGCCCGCAAACTGCGCAGGATCAGATCAGGCGAAGCGTCCAGCGCCGCAGTTATTAATGCCGTCCGGGGCGCCTCGGTAACCAAACGTTCAATGACTTTGATTGCCTGGTCCGCGTTTGCGCCCAAACTGATAAGCGCGGCCGCCGGTTTCAGGCGAATGATTTCTTCATGAAGTTGCTCCGCGTCATTTCCGCCGGCCAACAATTGGACCCGACCGTCGGCCGACAGGGCCGCGCGAATAGCTTTGAAGTTATCGAGGCCGGTGCTTAGAACTACGATTGTTAGTGGCTGTGTCATTGTCTGTTCTTAAAGATTCGATTGGTTGTTGATTCAACTATCGTTCGGAAACGGATTTAAGGAATAGCTCCCGCACTTTCGCCGGTTAGCGTGGTGTTGTAATACGGCATTTGAATGCTCGTGCCGACAATGGGCATCACGAATTTGAATTGGTAGTTCGTGATCGCAACCGCAACCGTTCCCTGGCCGACACCAAATCCCGCGTATTGAACATTCACATTTTCCGGAGTTAGATCGGTAACCAGCGGTTTCGATCCGCCTGCTGGATCGCCATACACGGCAACATTCCTTATTGCTGTGATACTGGGACCAACATTTGTTCCGGTGGTTTTCGTGCCTGCGGGACTACTGGCGGGCTGATTAACTGCGTAACGAGCCGCGCGTCGCGCCGCGTCAGCCAGGGCATTGTGCGTCCAAAGAGCGCGGCCAAATTCGATAACACCAAACATGACTGTCAAAAACACGGTTGCGCCGATGGCAAATTCGACCAGCGTGGAACCGCTCTCTTTCGACTTTGTAGTTGCGTCGCGAAACATGTGTGCTCGTGGCCTTTCAGCTCGGCGACTGTGTTAACAGGTAGCGCATCGTAACGCTGGGTTTGACGTCGACGTTGAGTGATAGAGAAGAATTCATTAGCTTGCCGAGATCAAAAACAGGCGTGTGTTTGAAGTTTGTAATTTCGATAGTCACCGTGGCTGGAAAACCGTTTGTAACAGCGCCAGCAGTGTTCCGACGGATGACAATCACATTATCGGCCGTCAGTCCATTGACTATCGGGCTTCCCGTCCCGGCCAGGTTCCCGTAGACAACGAGGTTCTTTGCACCGGCATCATCCATACCGTTTACCCTTGCAGTCGCGAGATACCGGGCAGCTACGCGCGAGCCCTTGGCCAACGTCGTGTACGTTTGAAAGTAACGGCCAAATTCAGCAACGCCGGCGAACAGCACAATCAAGACTGGTAACGCGATGGCCAGCTCGACTAGTTGCAGACCGCGGTCGTCCCGCCTAAAGCCAGTAATTTTTTTAAGCAGCGTTTGCCACATAGGATTGCCCTTATCGATAGAGCACGGGTTTTGTGATTGGAGGACCAGGATTCACAGCACCACTCGGATCGTATTCGCCATTGCCAACCACCACTCCCACGCCAATATATTCAGCCTGGAGATCTCCTCCGTTGCCGCCCTGAACTTTGCTTTGCAGAAAGAATGCTCCGAAATGATCGATCTGAACGGTAGTTCGACCATTATCGAACTGACTCTTTTTGATTATCGGAATCAGCACAACGCGGCGGCCGGCAACTCCAGGATGCGAAGGCGATTGAGTTGGTGAACCATCGAGGTATTGCTGATAGGTGATGCCCTCCTTGACGTTGGTGTCGGGCGGATAAGTGGCTGGATCGAGCTGGCTGGCGTAATCATCGAAACGGGTATTGATTCCCTGCCGCACAGCGCCCGACGATACGCCCGGCTTTGTATCGACATAACCGCCTGGTCCGACAACATTTCTGACACCGCTGGCCAAACCGATTCGGTCATCGCTCGCTCCCGAACCATCGATGGCCAGAATCTGATAGTTGCCTGGCGATACAGAGCCCTGCGGCGCCCCGCGAAATGTGTAGAGGAAACCCGGTTTGATTGTTGAAAGGGCGTCATCGTCAACAACCGAAACCGGCAAATAACCGGCAAAGCTGTTTAGCGGCACCGATACTCCAGCCACCGCGTCCGCCTTGAGGTTCATAGTTTTCCCCAGCACCGTCGAGACAAAAGCGATGTTTACCGGCGACTGTGGTGTGGTTACCTGAACGAAACGAATGCCGCTTGCGACCGCCGTCGCCGAGGCCTCGCTCATGTATGGACCACCCAAGTCCTTCGCAAACAAAACATTGGATCGCGGAAAAGAAACCGCTTGCTGGTTAAAGTCGTATTTGTTCATCTCCTGAACAGCGCGGTTCGCGGCGATCGTGATGCCGGTATCATCGAAGTTCAAACCGGATGCGCCTGCCAGGGCTGCCGCGTCAGCAGCGTTCTGCAGTTCATTCTTGGCTAGATACAAGTGGCTAATATCCACTCCCAGACCAACCGCGAGAAGTAACGAGAGCATGCCGATGGCGGACACGGCGAGTATCGAACCGCGTTCACCTTTTCGTCTGTTTATCGCCAGGGTTTTCATCTTTCCCTCCTGTCCAACATTTTCTGGTTGACCCCTCGTTCATGGTTTCAGCGGTTCGGGGTGACTAGTTGTAACCGCAGCCTGTGCTACTGGCGCTGGTTGATCGGCTGCGGGCTTCGTGTTTGCAGAAGTAACTGTCGTGACGCTTGCGCTGGAATCTGTTCCGCTCTTTGTTTTTGGATCGACCGTCGCGGGCGCGACCGGAGCTTTCGGAGCGGCATCAGGCGCCACCTGAGATTTCTGGCCGGTTATTGAAAAGCCCGTCGGTCCCTGAATGCCTTCGCCTTTCGGCTCAACACCCAGCGGCGATCCTTTCTTCAGTCCATCGATGCCGCGGAACTGTGGAACGTCATCCCGATTAAGTGGCTTCACAACATTAGCCGTGATGATGAACATCAGCTCGGTTTCATTTTTTTGAAATGATTTTGATTTGAAGAGATTGCCGAGGATCGGAATCTGGCTAAGCAGCGGCACTTCGGACATCGTTTTGATTTCGCGATTGTCGAGCAAAACCGGCGAGGGCGAAACTCTGCCCATCGCGCAGTTCTACTCCGGTGCTCGCACGACGCGTACTAAGACCAGGTATTACGAAACCGTCAAACTTCACACCGTTGGAAAAGTCTATCGTCGAAACTTCAGGCATCAGTTCAAGGCGGATGTGATCTTCGTCAATGATTGTCGGCTTGAATTTCAAACGCACGCCGTATTCTTTGAACACGATCGTTACGCTGGTGCGTGAGCCATCGCTTTGAACCACTGGAATCGGGAATTCACCCCCCGCGAGAAAACTCGCTTCCTGCCCGTCCATAGCGATGATGTTAGGCTCGGCTAGTTCACGAACTGCGCCTTCGGTTGTCAGAGCGCGCAGCATCGCCAGCGAGTTGCCCCCCATTAACAGCAAGTTCAGCGCCGGCGACGACAAGGCGCCTTGGATGATGCCGCAACCCGAACATATTGGACTTGGTTGCGACGGCGGATTGGATAGACCACTTGGTCCAAGGCCGCTGTTGAGATAACCGCCGCGGCCAGGTGCGCCTTGATAGGTAAATGAAGTGCCGAGGTCCTTCATGCGATTCCGCGAAACTTCCGCCACGCGCACTGAAAGTTGGATCTGGGTCGCGCTTTTCACCGGTGAGGCCAGCATGTTGACGGTCTTGAAGCCTGCGGCCTCAACGACGCTTTGTACCTGGCCCGCGGTTTTTGCATCTGCAACGCTGCCGGACAGCACCACCGAGCCATTAGCCTGACTCAAGCGAATGTCATCTTTCGGAAACAACGCCCGGATTTGCGAATCGATGAGCGAAAGATTGGCACGCACGTAAACGTCGAACACGAGGTACTCGTTGCCGGATTGTTCCCAGGCAATGAAGTTGACCTGACCAAACGCTTTGCCGTTAACCACAACCTGATCGGGTGTAACCAGCACTGCTTCGGCTATCTCGGGATTCGAAACCGAGAAACGACCGACCGGCTTGTCGAAATTGATCACGCGCGACGGGCCAACCAGCACGTTAACTGCGACGGCTTCTTTGTTTTGTTTGAAAGACGCTTTGTAGGAGTTCTCATCCGCGAAAGCGAACGAGCTGCTCGCTACGATGATCAATGACGCCAGCAGCAAATATGGTCGGCGTGTGATTG
>JANMKA010000156.1:0-4297 GCA_031371765.1 Blastocatellia bacterium | reverse complement strand
GAACAAAGCATTCCCACCACCACGATCAAAAAGCTGCCATGCGGAAAGCCGCCATCGCCAATAATTCCAAACAGCACGGTCGGCGCTAAAGTGCCTAACCATTTGCCCACCGCGATGGTCAGGCTCTGTCCTTCCCGGCTCCCCCGTCTGATCAACAGGTTAATAAACAGCACCGACATCAGCAGGTTCTGCAGGAACGCGGAATAGCCGGCACCGGCGCGCACGCCAAACTCTTTGCGAAAGGCGTACTCGATGCAAAAGGCCGCGAGTAAAGTGAGCACACTCCAAACAATAAAGAGAGTGCCCTTGTCTTCAGTCGCGGGAGAATTGTTTTTCAGCGCGAGCGCCGGAAAGTATTTCCGTCCGTACTTGAAGTAAGTAATCAGGATGCCGGCATCAAACACCAGCCAGACTGCATTAACCACCGCCTGCACGCTGATGGTCGATTGAAATCCGTAATAGGTGTAGAGCAGTTCCCAGGCGAAATTCAACGCCAGAGCGTAAAAGGGAATCGCGTACGAGCGATGTTTGAAACCAAGGCGAATGCCGTCGATGTAAACAATGGTCCAACCAATCCCGCTGACAAGAGTGAGAATTAGTTTGATCGTTTCGGGGTTGGTCATCCGGTTGGATCAGAAATTGTGCGCTGCATCAAGATGTCAGTCTGCGGATCGTCGCCCAGTTGAAAAACATGAGTGCCGATTTCAGTGAAGTTCCATTTCCGATAAAACGCCTGCGCGCGGGCGTTGTGTTCCCAAACGCCAAGCCACAACGTTTTGTGGCCGCGACGCTGGGCTTCATCAATGCACGCCTGCATCAAAGCCGCACCCACGCCGCTGCCCAGCTGGACTTGCGAGACGTAAAGACGCACTAACTCGATCGGGTTGACGCCTGTCACATTCGCCAGCACATTTCCCGAACGAAGCATGGCATAACCAACCGCAACGCCATTGGTTTCAGCGACTAAAAAAAACGAGCTGGGGTCGCGCAGTTCAGACGCCTGTTGTGCTGGGCTAAACGCCGAAGAGAGATAAGCTGCCATGTCGGCGGCAGAATTATCCGGCGCAAACGTCTCTGAAAATGTGCGCGCGCCGAGTTGCGCCAACAATTCTGCATCACGCGCTTTGCCGCGACGAATAATAAGGTTCGGCGATTGACTTATTGCCTTCGAGGTTTTGGTCACACTCTTGAAGAGTAAAGGACTATAGACAGGATTTACAAGAATGAGGGCAATTCCTTGATCGCCTCGGAATGAAAAATCCGTAACTGACCATTCGCTAACTCGAAGCGGATCGCTCTGCCAACAAGTGCCGCACTCGTACCAACACCTCGTTTCCCGGAATAAGCTGTGCCGCTCCGGACTCTTCCTCGGCGATGCGCCGTCGCACTTCCGCAAGCTGTACCTCGGTAGTTTCTGGCGAAACGTCGTCTGCCAGGCTCGCGATCAGCCGCTCTGCTAATTCGGCACGCGCTTCGTGTGGCAAAGCCGCAGCATCACGGAATATTTCTTCAGATGTAGCCATGGCCAGAGACTACTTGTTGATTATGGTTTGTGGCAACCGTAGTGGGTTAGTTCGGTACTTTCGCGAGCGACAAGATTGCATTGTCGGCAGAGCACGAAAATCAGGAATTTTCTTCGTCCATAAACCGCTTAATTCGGCCCTCCATCCAATTGCCAAATACCACGGGACGCCACTCTTCACGAATCTTGGCTGCCAAGTCTAGTAAGTAAGTAGACCCACCACCCACTGCTCCACCAACCGCGCCACCGATGGGACCCGCCGCCGCAGCACCGATAGCTCCACCGAGCGCGCCACCGGCGACAATTCCAAAGAGTCTTAGGGTTGTTCGTCCGGCCTTAATTAGTCCTGCCTCTTGGGCTACCTCATGATGGTAGGCGATGATTGCATTCCGATCTCTATCTGCCCCCGCTTGCAACCAATTCCGAAACCGCTGAGCCTTCTTTCGGATTGTGAGTATTTCTCGAAAGCTAAGGTCTCCATCATTGACTAGCTGGCGGATATCGGGAAATTCTACTTCTGCCTTCAATTGATCAACTGTGGCACCAAGTTGCACCGGTGTTCTAACAGTTTCATACAACTTATCGCCGACCACTGAGCTCATCGGACTACCCAGATATAAATCGCAGTGCTCCCGACTCGCCGATAATAGGTGTCTATTACAGTGAGCGCCGGCGGTCAAAGGTGTGCCTGCACCGAAATTGATTTCACTTCCCCCGAGTTCGGCCAACTTCTCGAAGCTCACATTCCAAGTTATCAAATTTCCAGTTCCGTCAGGCTTCGACCGCACTTCGGCCGCTACTTCGGGGGGCCTTCCAAGCTTACGAAATAGGTAAAGCTCATTCACAAATGCTTGGACAACAATCGCATTACGACGAGGATTATTAAAATCGGCGCGTGCATTTTCTATAGCCGCTGCGAAGTCGTCAGCTTTTGCTTCTACGACGTGCCTTCGGAATGAATCATATAGCTTATATCTTTGACGAGTCTTCGTTAGCACTCCTTCAATTTCGCGGTGGTAGAGAAACCTTCGTTCAAAAGTATCTGGTTGAGCCTGAATTTGATCTTGGATATTCCAGATGCTATAGCTACCTTCAATTAACACTGCAGCCGTGGCAAATGAATAGTCGTAAAACGTTATAGTGCTGTCGCGAACAAGACCCAGAAATTCATCGTACAAGCCCCGCTCAACGAACCACCTCAATAGCTCGGCAAAAAGTGGCTGGTTACTGACATTAATCAAAATGGCTTCGTAATAGATAAGAGCTTCCGCCATTAATCCGATGTCAACACCTCGCCCGGAAGCCCGTAACTTTGGCGAGTTATATGCCCACGATTCAAGCGGCACCAGGGCTCGGGTATGACCAGCCATTTTTGAATCAGCTACTGCGATCGTGAAAAAGTGATTTTTTGAATAATACTTGCCGCGCCTTAAGGCCCGGATTGATAAATCTCCGCACCAGCAGCCACAAACTCTTCAGCCTTTTCTTTCATGCCGACATCCAACGCTGCCTGCTCATCGATCTCTTTTTGCGCGGCGTATTCACGGACGTCCTGGGTGATCTTCATCGAGCAGAAGTGCGGGCCGCACATGGAACAGAAGTGCGCGAGCTTGGCGCCTTCGTTGGGCAGCGTTTCGTCATGATATTCGCGTGCGACTTCGGGGTCGAGCGAGAGATTGAACTGATCTTCCCAGCGAAATTCAAAACGAGATTTCGATAGCGCGTTGTCGCGATACTGCGCGCCGGGATGTCCCTTGGCAAGATCGGCGGCGTGGGCAGCGATCTTATAGGCGATGACGCCGTCTTTGACGTCCTTCTTGTTCGGCAACCCGAGGTGTTCTTTCGGCGTGACGTAGCAAAGCATCGCCGTGCCGTACCAGCCAATCATCGCCGCGCCGATTGCAGAAGTGATGTGATCGTAGCCGGGCGCGATGTCAGTCGTCAGTGGTCCAAGCGTGTAGAACGGCGCTTCCTGACAAGTCTCGAGCTGCTTGTCCATGTTCTCTTTGATCAAATGCATTGGCACGTGACCAGGACCTTCGATCATCACCTGGCAGTCGTAATCCCAGGCGATCTTTGTTAACTCGCCGAGCGTTTCGAGCTCAGCAAACTGCGCTTCATCGTTGGCATCGGCAATCGAGCCGGGCCGCAAGCCATCACCCAGACTAAATGAAACGTCATAGGCCGCCATGATTTCGCAGATCTCACGAAAGCGGGTGTAAAGAAAACTCTCTTCGTGATGCGCGAGGCACCACTTGGCTAAAATTGATCCTCCTCTACTCACAATGCCGGTCGTGCGCTTGGCGGTCATGGGAATGTAGGGCAAACGAACGCCGGCGTGGATCGTGAAGTAATCAACGCCCTGCTCGGCCTGTTCGATCAAAGTGTCGCGAAAGATTTCCCAGGTAAGTTCTTCAGCTTTGCCGCCAACTTTTTCCAGCGCCTGGTAAATGGGCACTGTGCCAATGGGCACCGGCGAGTTGCGAATGATCCACTCGCGCGTGGCGTGAATGTTCTTACCGGTCGAAAGATCCATCACCGTGTCTGAACCGCATTTGATGGACCAGCGCATCTTTTCAACTTCGTCGTCGATTGACGACAGCACAGCCGAGTTGCCGATGTTGGCGTTGATCTTTACCAGGAAGTTGCGGCCGATGATCATTGGCTCGGCTTCAGAGTGATTGATGTTCGCGGGAATGATGGCGCGGCCGCGTGCGACTTCGTCGCGAACGAATTCAGGGGTTACAAATTCAGGAATGGAGGCGCCGAAGGATT
>JANMKA010000094.1:0-28818 GCA_031371765.1 Blastocatellia bacterium | reverse complement strand
TGACGCCGGCAGTATCGCAGGTCGGCGCGCTGGCAGCAGGCGGCGCTTCTGCAAACACACATCGCATGCAGGCAGTTTGATGCGGCTGGATCGTCATTGTTACACCATACGATCCAACCGCCGCTCCATAAATCCAGTTGACGTTGTGCTTGACGCAGGCATCGTTAATCAAATAGCGCGTGGCAAAATTATCTGTGCCATCAAGCACGACGTCGCAGTCCTCGATCAATCGTTCAATGTTCGACTTATTGACGTCTGCGATTTCCGGTTCAACGGTGATGCCGGCGGCAAACTCGCGAATATGATTGGCGGCGGCGATTGCTTTTGGTGTTCGTTCCAGCGCGTCGCGCTCGGTAAACATGGTCTGCCGTTGCAAGTTCGAAGCTTCAACGAAATCACGATCGACAATTCTCAAGGTCCCAACGCCGGCGCGTGCCAGGCTTTCCGCTTGCGCCGAACCGAGCGCACCGCAGCCGACGATCAGAACGCGCGAGCGCAACAGGCGCGCCTGCCCTTCCTCACCAATGCCACTAAACAAGACTTGTCTACTGTAACGTTCGTCCATTAAACAGAGATCAGATGCCAGATGTCAGACGTTTGACCGATCCAACGCTGCGACTGCCGCCGACTTTATGATTTCCATGCTCGGCGTGACGCCGGTCCAGAGTTGAATTTGCTGCGCGGCCTGCGCCAGGAGCATGGGCAATCCGCCCAGCGTTTCACAACCGGCCGCTCGTGCCTCGCGCAAAAATTGCGTCACTTGAGGATTGTAAACTAAGTCGTAAGCCAGACGCGCACCGCGGAGCTGTTGGGTTACAGCAGGGGTCTCAGGTTCGCCCGGACCTCTTGTGCCAAGCGGCGTCGCGTTGATGACCACATCAAACTCTGCGAAAACAGCGCCCTGCAGTTCGCTATACTTCGTGGACCGGCGCTCGGTAAGCGCTTTCGCCTTGCGCTGATCGCGCGCGAAAAGAGTGATCTTCGCCTTTTCCTGATTCAGGGCGTACAAAGCCGCGCAGGCCGCCCCTCCGGCTCCGATGATCGCTACGCGTGCGTTCTCAAGCGAGCCCAACCGATTTCTTAACTGCGCAATAAATGCGCTGGCATCAGTGTTGTAGCCACACAAGCGATCGTCCTCAACAACCACAGTATTGACCGCGCCGATTTCGCGCGCGGCCGGCTCAATCCAATCGAGCTCCGCCAGCACATCACTTTTGTGCGGCGCCGTGATGCTCAAGCCGCGCAGCCGCCAATCGATCTCGCGCGTGCGTGGATGGACCATTCGTCTAACGAACGACTTAAGATCGTGAACCTCAAAAGGAATGTAAACAGCGTCAATTCCCAGACTCGCGAAGGCGGCGTTATGAAGTTGTGGCGAGATGGAATGAGCAACCGGGCTGCCAACCAAACCGGTGATTGCAGTTTCGCGAGTGATCTTTTCGACTCGATAGACGTTGGTCAGTTCTTCGATACTGAACTGGCCTGCCGCCGTGGCGCGTTCCTGTCCAAGCGAACCGTAGGTCAGGAGAGCGCCGCGCGCTGGGCCCAGAATGCGCGTTGCCACACCTGCGGGTCCCAGGCCGATGGCGATGATTTCGCGCCCCTCCTGCCCGGCCCGATCCAGAAGATCAAAGATCGGCAAACACTCAACCGCATCAGCGACGCGGACCGCAATTTTCACCACGCGCGCCGGCGTTCCAGCTAACCGCTCAAACGTTTCGCTGAAGTCCGTCGGCAACTCGTCATGATTGTGATACGAGCAAATCACGCGCGACCAATCTACGGCGAACGCGTCCCGAGCTAGCTGTTCGGCAATATCAAGTTCCAGGTCGACGAAGGTCGCAGGAAGTTGCAGACCTTTCTCGCGCCAAAAGCGCAAGCGCGTTTCGAAATCAGCATCAGATCTTCCGCCTTCCTCGGCGGCGCGAAAAGTAGCAATGGTTGGGCGCGGACAATTGGCGAGGAGTGCATGCCGCGCCTCGATGTTCTGCAGGGCCGCGGCCGTGAAACAATCAAGTCGAATCTCGATCAGTGCGTCATGCTTAGCGGCGTCCTGCATCGCCAGTTCAAGCGACGGCCAGTCGCTTTCGCAAATTGAGATACAAACAGTCGGCATCGTTGAGAGCGTCAAACAAAACTTAAGGCGATGCCGTCACCTTGTTTGATTGACGGCATCGCCCAGATGAGAAACAGTTTCAGACTAGTAATGCTATTTGGACGCGTCGCTTGCGGCATCGAGATGCTTTGTCGGGGCTTCGGCGCCCAGGTGTCGCGTCGTTCCTTCGGTCACGCTCGGCGGCGGCGCCATCAACTCGCCGGTGCTACGTGCCGGAAACACTTCAACGCGTGATGGCGGCATCGCCGGCTGATTAAAATTCGTGCCTCCCACTGCTCGTTTGCCCTGTTCCCGCACGCGAATGTATTGCGCTATGCCGCTGCCCATCATCGAAAACGCGGGGATCATCATCCAGAACCACCAGCCGCGGCCCATCGGCGAAAACGAAAGTGCGATCGCGACGAGCAGAAAAGCGAGGCCCATGAACGCACTCTTGAACGCGCGATCCAACGTCACCTCGCGGCCATACTTTTTGCGAATGCGACTGCCCAGATCGAATTCATCCGGCGCCTGCGGCAATTGCCCAGACAGCGCCTGCGGGATAAGCTTGATGTTCGCGCCACAGGATCGGCAATAGCTCGCGCCTTCCAGGTTTTGAGTCGCACATTTTGGACAAAACATTCTGGCCTCCGATCATTATCGTAGTTGCATAGACTTTAGTCTGTGCTTCCCACGAGGCCACAGACTAAAGGCTGTGCTACTCACTATCCGGCGCTCAGACTTCACTTTTTTCCCGATCGCTGGCGCAATGCTTCAAAAAGAATTACTCCCGCCGCGACTGAAACGTTCAACGATTCTATCCTGCCGCGCACTGGAATACGAACTAAGGTGTCGCAACGTTCCTGCACCAGCCGGTGCAACCCCGTAGCCTCATTCCCCAGGAATAAAGCGCTGGGCACGGTCCAATCCCATTCTGTGTAGTTCGCTGACGCATCACCGCTTGCGCCAACGACCCAGATGTTGAGTTGTTTCAAGCGCTCGATTAGTTGGACCAGGTTGGTCACTCGGGCCACCGCAATGTGTTCGAGCGCGCCCGCCGCAGCCTTCGCGACCGTCGCTGTTAAGCCAACCGCGCGTCGCTCGGGAATGAAGACGCCGTCAACTCCGGCGCACTCAGCGGTTCTCAGAATCGCGCCGAGGTTTCGTGGATCCTCAACCGCATCCAGGCCCAGCACCAGCGGCTGCTGCTCGGTCTTCATCATTGTCGCAAGTCGTTCGAGAAGTTCTTCGGCGTCGGAATAACCTGATGCCGCGGTTCGGGCGATGACACCTTGATGAGTCAATCCCGGCAACCAGCGGTCAAGCACCAGGCGCGGCGCGCGGTGGACGGGAACACGAGCGGCTTTCGCCAACTCGAGCAACTCCTTCAAGCGCTCATGACCCGCGCCTTCAGCGATTGTGATTTGCTGTAACGGGCGATGCCCGGAACGCAACGCTTCAATCACGGGCATCAGCCCATAGATTGCCTGGTCCACTTCCGCGCCGGCGCTATCGCCGCGCTCGCTGCCGCCAGCCGGCGATCGGAAAGCAGCTTCAGCGCCACGTGATTTGTGCGATCTAGGCATTGGTGTCCGTCAGTTGCTGGTGGTTGCGCAAATAAGAACGAAGCCGCGAGTAACGCGAAAACTGCGCTTCGTTGCTGGTCTCGGTAGCACTGCCGAGGCTAACTTTTCCTGGCCGGCTGCGCCGCCATCCGGTTGATTCATTTTGTTGTTCGGATCTCCAAACCGGCTCCAACGTTTTCCGCACCGCGTTGTAGGTTTGGTCGTAGATAATTCCGGGAACGCGTTCGCGAAAGACTTCGATCAGAATCGACATGTTCTCGTCAGCGACCAACCGTTTCCTTTCCGCCAAACAGGAAAAGTCGAAACTGCCGGAAGCGATTCGGTATGGAGTCGTTTCCTGCCTCGCAAAAAGATAAATAACGCTTTCGTCGGCAAAGAATTGATCGGCGGCGAGCACTCGGTTTTCTTTGCCTTTTCTTTCTTCCCGCAATTCGACGCGCTTGCGCCTGATGCGTCCCGAAACTATCAGAACAAAGTCTTCCCATAACATTTCCTGTGGTTGCGCTTGCGGCGATTGATAGGCGCGCAGGCCCTGGTCATGGAATACGAGTGCACGCAGCTTTATTGGCGGGTCCAGACCGAGGGACGCATCAGCAACCATCAGACTAGCTAACTGCGCGGTTCTCAGGCGTCCTTGAATAAGTTCCGCGTCGTCCTTGCTGCTCGAGCGCGCCAGCGGCAGCGGGATTTCAGAAGCCAAGATCTGTTGCAACTCCTCTTTTTCCAAGCGCAAAAAATCCGCCATCTCGGCAAGAGAACTCTCGGTAAGATTTGCAGCCGGAGGCAGAAGGATGTTGTTATATCCGTGCTCCCATTTCTCCAGCGGACGCAGTGCCGGCATTTGCAAAACAGTGACAGCCGACTGCACCGGCAGGCTGGCGCCGCAGTAGAGACAATTGGCCCGGGTGGGTGGATTTGCTCGCAAGCATGATTCACAACGGACCATCTGGTCCGGAGTAAATGAACGCAGCGGCAATTCCGCCGGCTCATCGTTGAGCAGGGGAATGTTTTCGTTATCGTTATCTTTCGGCAACGGCTTCTCCACGGGTTTAGATTATACGACGCGAATTGCCTGTTCGAAATGCGGGATAGGAAACTGCTTCAATCAATGAACCTATGAGCCAACGAGTATCCCGGACGTTTGTTTTTCTGCTACTGGTTATGGCAGCGCAAGCCTGCGCTCCAACCGTGCCTCCGAATGCCGCTGGCCCGCGGGGGAACGCCGCACCTTATCCGGTTCTGCTGGCAGAGGACAATCACCGAACGGAAGCAGCGACCGCCGCGATCAATCACCTGATGAGTACCGCCGTTGACAGCGGCACTGAGCTATCTCTACAACCCGTAACCGCAACCATCGCAAGCCTGCCCAGGACCACTGCCAACGGTTTATTCCTGCCCAAGCTTGGCGCCAGCACAACCATGAGCGAGGAGGAAACTCGGGAGTCGCTGCGAAGGTTCATTCGGGACTGGCAGGGGCCAATTGGCGCAGACCCGGCCAAACTCTCTTTAGTTGAAAGAGTAGATCAACCTGATGGATCAAAGATCGCGCGGTATGAACAGCGCGCGTTTCGCTATCCTATTCGTGGAAACTACGGCAAGCTCGAAATTCGTTTCACTGCTGAACGCCGGGTACTGAACATTGTAAGCACCTGTATCCCTGACGCTGACAAAATACAAACGGCGCTGGCAGCCGTAACCATCAAACTCAAACCCGAGGACGTTGGCGCGCAACTGACTGCGAACGCAATTCCCTATTCAAGGACTGGTGCGACGTCGCTCAAATTCACGCCGACCGCGAACAACAAGCTCGAACCTCATGAGCTGGTCACCTACATTACTCCCGCCGGCCAAACAAATGCTCTGGCGTTTCATGTTGCGTGGGAGGTTGGCATTAGCGGTGCGCCTTTCCAGCTGGTTTATGTCGACGCTGTGAGTGGAGAAGTAGTTGGCACTCGCTAACGCTGAACCTCTCTTTCAGTGACGTTTGCACATCCAGTGACGTTTGCACATCCTGTGCTTGACCAATCAGAGACAAAAAAGCATCCTAGAAACGATACTAAATTCTTATTGGAAGTAATTATCAGATGAATAACTTTGATCCGGCGAACAACGTTTCATGGAAGTTGGGCCACCGCGGTAGAGTCGCGGTTTTTATTGACGGAAACAATCTTTTCCATGCGGCACGTTTTCACAACATCGACATCGACTACAACAAATTGCTACGCGTGTTGCTGGGCGACGGACGATTATTGCGCGCCTTCTTTTACACCGGCGTTGATGTGGGCGCCGAACGACAACAGGGTTTTCTACTCTGGATGCGCCGCAATGGATTTCGCGTTATTCAGAAAGAGTTGAAAACCTTCTATGACGGCAGCCGCAAGGCAAACCTCGATGTTGAGATCGCCGTCGACATGCTTTCCCTGGCGGGCAGGTACGACACTGCAGTGCTTGTTTCCGGAGACGAAGACTTTGTTTACGCGGTCAATGCTGTCGCTTACAAAGGATGTCGCGTTGAGATTGCGGGCTTTCGCTCCAATACCGCGCCGAAGCTAATCGACGTCGCTGATTACTTTATCGATTTGGGCGAAATAGCCGATCGAGTACGCAAGGATGTGGTTCACGGCGCGCGCTACGATGAGCGTGAGATTCTTGAGCAACAGCCGGCGCACTATCTGCATGAGCAGATCCACATTCAGGAAACGAACGAAGATGGGTTTGATACGGCAATGCATGTACTGGTCGAAACAACCCTTGAACTGGATGACACGGAATTTGCCGACGGCGTTGAATTCATCCGCGTTACTGACGAGCACTAAGGCAGCCATGAGCGATATGAAGCTATTTACTGTCGATGAAGCAAATGCGTTACTGCCTTCAGTGCGGCAACTTCTTAAGCGACTGCAACGCTTTCGCCACCGTTTATCTGGTTACAAAGCGGAAGCCAGGCAAGCGTCCGAGCAAGCCGATCAGGGCGGCGGTGGCATCTCCAGCGGTTTACTCTACGCGCGTTTGCTGACTGATTTCGCCGGCGAGATGAGCAGTCTCGAGGCGATGGGCGTGCAGTTGAAGGATTTTGAACGCGGCCTAATCGACTTTCCTTCTTTGCGCGATGGTCGGGTAGTTCTCCTTTGTTGGCAGTTGGACGAAGGCGATGAGCTTGAGTGGTGGCACGACATGGATGCCGGATTCGGCGGCCGGACGCCGCTCTGAAAGTTTTCCACCAGCCTTCCCAGCCGGCGATCAGTTTCTCACCATCCTGACAACCCTAACGCCTGGTATATTTTCTGATTGACCACTTAAAGTATTCCCTGATACTATTCGCGCCGAATTGCGCGGAATGGACTTCGACGAACTCTGCCGCGCTGCCGAGCTTAGATTTCCGAGGAGGCGAGCTTGCTATGAAATGCCCCGAGTGCGGCGCGAACCTCAAGCAGATTTCCCCGCAATGCACAGAATGCGGCGCCCAACTGAAAGCAAAGCGAGCGTCGACAGTTACCGCCCAAGCGCCTGTAGTTGAATCAGCACCTGCCGTTTCAATTAAGCGAGCAAAAACCGCCAGGCCTGCTCCCTCGTTGATCGAGTTTCCCGGAGTCAATAGAAACGCACTGCCCGAATGGCGGAAAGAGTTGAGCGAACGCGTGCGCGAAAAACACGAGCGTCGCGCACGTGAAGCGGTGCTTGAGGCTCAGGGCGAGGTAGCAACTACGGTTGACGCTCCGCCGGCGACCGTCCCGGTAATTCTCGAACTGCTACCGCAAACTGAAATGCCGGCAGTAAATCCGATCGTCGAGGCCGCCCTAAAACGATTGGAACGCGCCAACCTGCACCCCCCATCGTTTTCGCATGGTAATGCCGCGCTCGCGACTGCGGTAGCCTACGACGAACAACGAGGGTTTGCTGAAACGGACGAGGCGTCATCATTACTCGGCTCCGCGGCTGTTGACCCAAACATTGAAGCGACTGAGGAAGCACGCCCCGAAAGAGTCCACAACCTTACCGTCGTTCCTAATCCTGCCGTAATCGAGGAAAACGTCCGGGCAGTCATCACGAAACCCAGGAGGCTGATCAGCGACGCCAATTACCCGGCGCTTAACTATCTCGACACTGTTCCTACCAGTGTGTTGGTAGAAAGACGGGAATACATCGCAGCTTCCAGCGCGCGACGCGCATTGGCAGCGTTTGTCGATCTGGTGATCGTGTTTGCTCTGGCGTCGCCGCTGCTCGCGCTCAATAGTTTGACGAGCCTGGACTGGCAGAACTGGCGTGTGATCACGTTTTCCGCGGCGAGTATTGGATTAGTGGGCTTTCTCTACCTGACGATTATCACCGCTTTCACCGGTCGTACTCTGGGAATGCGTCTGTGTTCGCTGCGCGTAGTGGACGCGCGCAACGGTTTGATTCCTACCGGTGGCCAGTCTGCGGCGCGCGCGCTCGTCTATTTGTTGTCGCTCGTTCCTGCGGGCATCCTGTCGCTCTATGTTTTTGTTGATTCGGAAAGCAAAACGCTTCACGATCGAGTCACGCGCACTGCCGTAATTCGGGCGTAAAAGATTTCTTAAGGATAGAATGGCCCTGCTCTGCCCGGAGAGCAGGGCTTTTTAATTAGCGATGGCACCGATCTAGTGAAGGCATGCATCAGGAAACATTGAAAACAATTGTGGCCGAACTCGAAGACCTTGTGGCTGGAAGGCCACTGGGAAGAGTATTCCAGTTGTCACCCACCTCACTGGCAATTGATTTCCATTTACGACAAGAAGGTCAGCTATTTATCAGCGTCGAGCCGGCCGCGCCTCGACTCTATCTCGTGAAGCGGGGCGTTCGCGAACTCGAGCGCAAAGCGATTTCTCCCTCACCGTTTGCCCAGGCGTTACAAACAATGATGGACACGGTGGTGTCTGCAATCACCAAAGATCAAGTGGAACGCGTTTTGCGATTTCATTTCGCAGGGGCCACGGAATTGGTTGAGCGGCCAATCACGACCATGGTGGCGCAATTGACCGGCCGCTCGGCAAACTTATTTCTTTTGGACGGCGACCAGCGGATCGTTCAAGCGTTGCGGCGGCCAATGGGCCAAGGTCAACAGCCAAGCGAGAAATACCAACCACCGTCGCAAGGCGCTGCCAGAATTTCTCGTGAGCCAATCATTTCGATCGGGAGTTTCCACTCGATCTCCGAAGCCGCGGCGGAACACTATCGACAGCTTGAGGCCGAAGAAGAGTTCAAGAATGCAGCCGCTACACTCAAGGACCGGGTCCGCCGGGAAATAACCAGGCGCGCGAAGCTGCGCGCGAACTTGCAGCAGGATCTCGTTAACCATGGGAATGCCGACACCCATAAACGATTGGGTGATCTGCTCCTGGCAAATATCGCAAACGCGAAACGCGCCGGCGACCGGGCGACGGTTACGGATTATTACTCTGACGGACAACCTGACATTGAGTTGACGATCGACGAGAACAAATCTCTACAAGACGCAGCGGCGGATGCTTTTTCCCGTTACGGCAAGGCGAAGCGGGCCGTTGGCGAAATCAAGGAAAGACTGATGCTGGTTGAGCAAGAGCTTGCTGAATTGAGAGACAAGCAAACAAAGCTGGACGAAGCGATTGCCAGCCGCGATGAGAGTATTTTGACCAACCTTGCCGCGGGCAAACAAAAGACCGCTGCTCGGGCGAAAGCAAAAGAGTCAAAAAACATTCCCGGCACGCGGCGCTATCGATCTTCGGATGGTTATGAAGTGATTGTCGGCAGGACTGCGCGTGATAACGATAATCTTACTTTTCGCGTGGCGCGCCCCAACTATCTTTGGCTGCACGCCGGAGATTATCCCGGATCGCATGTCATTGTGAGGAACGCAAACCGTCGTGAGCTTCCGCAACGGACGGTGATTGAAGCCGCTCAACTGGCCGCAAAGTTTAGCCAGGCAAGCAAGGACTCAAAGGTAATCATTCACTACACGCTGCGAAAATACCTCTCAAAGCCAAAAGGCTCCGCGCCAGGGCTGGTGCGTATGTCGAGCTTTAAGACGATTGCCGTGGAACCGGCGGAAAACATCGAACGAATAATCTAAGAGCGGACTACTTGTAGCGGTAGGTGATTCTGCCTCGCGACAGATCGTATGGTGACATCTCAACGCTGACGCGGTCGCCAACGAGAATGCGAATGCGGTGCTTGCGCATCTTGCCCGAAATCGCCGCCAGCACGACGTGCTGCGAACCTTCGAGCTGGACCTTAAAAAATGCGTTGGGCTGTTTGTCGATAATCGTGCCCTCCGCTGGAATTAAATCATCTTTAGCCAAATAGTTTCTCCTCTGCCTCAACCAGGCATGATGGTTAAGAACTTAAGCGATGAGCATGAGGCTGGAATGAACCAGCCCCACTGCTCATCACTAATTTAGGCCAGGCCTAAGTAATTACCAACGGGGCTCGCGATTGCCGCCGCCACCGCCACCGCCGTAGCCACCGCCACCGCCGCGATTGCCGCCGTAGCCGCCACCGCCGCCGCGATTGCCACCGCCGCCGCCGCCAAAGCCACGACCGCCGCCGCCTGAGCGGGGTTCACGTGGTTTAGCTTCGTTGACGTTCAGTGCACGACCGTTGACTTCCTTGCCGTTAAACTGGGCGATAGCTGCCTCGCCTTCTTCCTTGCTGGACATTTCGACGAACCCAAAGCCGCGCGAGCGACCGGTGTCGCGATCTTCGACCACACTTGCTGATTCAACCGTGCCGGCTGCTGCAAACAATTCCTGCAGATCCTGACTGGAGGTCGAGAACGCGAGGTTGCCGACATAAAGTTTCATAGACATAGAGATATACCTTTCCCGATTTGGGGATGAAAGAAGCTGCGAATCGATTGGCCTCGAGTAACGGTAGTCAGCAAGGAACCGGGTTCGGAATGCTCTAAGGAGCGGCTTCTGAAGTTGAAAAATCAGCCCGCTCTCGAACTATCTAAACGCCGGCGCTAACGAATTTTGCGCGGGGCGCATCACCGTTGATGCGCGAGAGTAGGGTTAACTGCCACCACTATGTACTATTAAGGGCAAACTGGCAAGGCGATATCGGCCGTCCAGAATCTGCCTTTTCGTAAAGCAAACTGTTAGTTTGCGGTCGTGGCAAGCGACTTTGTTTAAGAAATCTGGCTCCGCACCAACGCAAACTAACAGTTTGCTTTACAATGATCGCACAAATGGTGTCACCCGAGAAAGAACCAAACAAATCCGCCCGTTTCTTCGCCCGCGCCCAGCATTTGATACCAGGTGGGGTCAATTCGCCGGTGCGGGCCTTTCGTGCCGTTGGCGGGACGCCGCTTTTTATCAAGAGCGCGCAAGGTCCCTACGTCACCGACGTCGATGGCCGCCGCTATATCGATTACGTCGGCTCGTGGGGACCAATGATCCTGGGCCACGCCGATCCGCAAATCGTTGCTGCGCTGCAAGCGGTCGCCGCGAAAGGCACCAGCTTTGGCGCGCCAAACGAATTGGAAGTCGAACTCGCTGAAGAAATCGTTGACGCCGTGCCGTCGATCGAAATGGTGCGCATGGTTAACAGCGGCACCGAAGCGACCATGTCTGCGGTCCGCCTGGCGCGCGGCGTTACCGGTCGTGACAAACTCGTAAAGTTTGCCGGCTGCTATCACGGCCACGCCGACAGCTTGCTGGTTAAGGCCGGCTCGGGCGTCGCCACGCTGGGATTGCCGGACAGTCCCGGCGTTCCCGCATCGTTGGCCCAGCACACGCTGACAGTTCCGTTCAATGATGCGACCGCCGTTGCCGATCTTTTCAAGCAACACGACGACATCGCGGCGGTCATTGTCGAGCCGGTGGCTGGCAACATGGGCTGCGTGCCGCCGCAGGAAGGTTTTCTACAGGCGTTGCGCGAGCTAACAGCGCAGCACGGCGCGCTGCTGATCTGCGACGAAGTGATGACCGGATTTCGCGTCGCTCGCGGCGGCGCTCAAGCGCTGTACAACATCACGCCTGACATCACCTGCCTCGGCAAAATTATCGGTGGCGGTTTGCCGGTGGGTGCTTACGGAGGCAGCCGCGAGCTGATGCGCAACATCGCGCCGGCCGGTTCTATCTATCAGGCGGGAACGTTGTCTGGGAATCCCTTGGCGATGACGGCAGGGCTGCTTACATTGCGCCGTTTGAAAGATAAAGGCATCTATGCGGAACTGGAACGGCGTTCGGCGCAACTTTGCGATGGCCTATCCGCCAGCGCTGCCGAGGTAGGAATAAGAACCGTTACAAATCGAGTTGGCTCGATGTGGACCAGCTTCTTCACCGACGCGCCGGTAACGAATTGGGAGACGGCCAATCGCAGCGATCGTGAACTGTATGGAAAATTCTTCCATGCGCTACTGGCTGAGGGTGTCTATCTTGCGCCATCGCAATTCGAAGCTGGCTTTGTCAGCATTACGCACACAGCAGAAATCATAGACCAGACAATCAATGCCGCTCGAAGTGCCTTCCAACGTTTAGTTGAAGCTCAACCTAAATAACCTCAAGGTAAAAAAGGGGGCAGCCCCCCTTTCTTACCTGCAAATTAGTTCGGCTAGAGTGTTTTCATGCAGGCGCTATGCGCTGTACCTACAGTCTGTTTCGGATTTTCCCAGAACAGTTTAGAGCGGCAAGTCAATAATAAATTTCGCACCTTTGCCGCCCTCACTCTCTACGCTAATCTCGCCGTCATGCTGTTCGATAATCTGCTTCACGATAGCCAGGCCTAAACCCGTCCCGCGTTTCTTCGTTGAAAAGAACGGTTCAAAAATGCGTTCGCGCGTAGCCTGGTCCATCCCGCTTCCCTGGTCCGCAATCGTGACGCGCGCAAATTGCTTTGCCTCATTCAGCTTTACCGTGCTGGTCGAAATTGCAAGTGAAGAACCGTTCGGGCTGGCATCAACTGCGTTAGCGATGAGATTGACGAAGACCTGGCTCAGTTGATCAAAATCCCATTTTCCGACAGGTATGTCCGGCGCATAGTGTTTCTCGATCACAGTTGCCTTCCCTTTAATCTTGTCTGCAGCCAAGTCCAGGCTGTGGTCGAGCAATTCATGCAGATCGACTTCTGACGTTTCCAGCGCTTTGCGTCGCGAAAATTGCGCCACGTCGACGACCAGCTTGTTCAAGTGTCGTATCCCGCGTTCGACCAGCTCGATTGTGTTCAGGCCTTCCGCGTCCTTCACGTTGTCGCGCAACATGGCCACGCCAAGCCGAATGCTTCCCAGCGGGTTTCTGATTTCATGGGCCACCTGGGCTGTGGCCTGACCCACCGCCGCCAACGATTCCTGCCGCCGCATGCCGCGCTCGGACTCCGCCGCTTCCGTTACATCAACCAGCGTAAGAATCTGACCGCGTTCGCCATTGATTGCCAGCGGCGAAGAGTAAACGTCAAACGACTGTTCTGCTTCGGCCTGGGCCTCGGGCGGGCACACCCAGCGACCGCGATACGTCGCTCGCTCGACGCGCAACGCGGACGCCGCTTCCAACATCCGCATGGCCTCGATTGAAGCAAACTTTTCATGCACTGAGGCGCCGATGCTGGCGCCCGGAAAGATGCGGAAGAAGGCGGCGTTGGCACTCCTAATGCGATCGTTTTCGTCGACTGCCGCCACCGCGCTTACCATTCCCTCAAGCAATTGATTGGCAAAGCCGCGTTCGCGTCGCGCTTCCTCGATGCTGCGAGTCGTCGCCGCGAAGCGACGCTGCACTTCCCAAATTGTCCCGGCAGCGACCATTGCGCCGACAATCAGAACAGCGAGGTTCCACAGTCTTATGGACCGGGCTGCTTCCTGCTCAATGGCTTCGCTGCGCTGGAAAACTACATTCTGTTCCCGGCCCGACTGGTCCAGCATCGTATCTAGTTCCGTATCGACGACTTTGAATCGATTGAAGCCTTCCAGCGAATACCGGCGCAGGTCCTCCGTTACCTCCACATAGCTTTGCAACTCGGCACGAAAACGCTGCCAGTTTTCATCGCTCGCAAGTGGCGGCCGCTCGAGTTCGCGCAACAGTTGATTCAAGTCCTGACCCGCGGTCTTTAGAGGTACATCAAGTGGGATTCGTAACCCACCGCGCGCATCCGACTCGGCGCGCGCCCGCGCTTCGTTATTCAGTTTGGTAACTGCCAAACGAAGCTTCAGTAACAAACTAAGCTTAGCCGCATGTTGTTGTTCCAGGTCGAGAACGGCGCGGCCAACCTCGTCCATGCGCCGCGCGCTGACAATGCCCAGAATGGAAATCAGGATGAGTAGGATTAGGAAGCCAATGATAAGCGGCATGATCGCCGGCGCGAGTTGTTGATTCCAGCCGCGGAATGCGTCCCTGGCTGCATCACCCGGTTCGACAGTCCCTTGTGCGTCCTGACGACGATAGACCACCCGCGTCGGTTCATTCGCTGGGTCTACGAAAGCCTGAGTCTCGTCCGCTTCAACCCGCCGGCCGGACGCGCGGGAATCCGCAGCGCCGTCGGAATTCCCTGCGCCGCTCGTGTCTTGATTCTTTGTTTTTGGCTCTTCGTCCATCAGTCCAAATTTGAAAACTAAGGCTTTGCATCCATCCAGTTATCGGCAATTCCTACGTCTACAATCAGGGGCACGTCCAAAGTCACCGCCGCTTCCATTTCGCGCTTTAAGACTTCCGCCACATGTTCAGCGGAAGCGGCTGAAACTTCCACCAGCAACTCGTCGTGGACCTGCATTAACAACCGCGCGTCCAACTGTTCGCGCTTGAACTCCTCATCAACGCGCAACATCGCAATTTTTACAATGTCGCTGGCCGTTCCCTGGATGGGCATGTTTATCGCTTCGCGCTCGGCGGCCTTGCGAATGTTCGCGTTCCGATCGTTGATGCCTTGCAGCGGACGAATCCGGCCATAGATGGAACGCACATAACCGTGTTCACGGGCGCGCAACGGCACCTCTTCCATATAACGCCGCACGCCCTTGTAGGTATTGTAGTAATCCTCGATGACTTTCTTTGCTTCCTGCCGCGAGATGCCGACGCGCTGCGACAAGCCCCACGGCTCAATCGCATAAGCGATCGCAAAGTTAACTATCTTTGCAAAACGCCGCGCCTCCTTAAGTTCTTCATCCGTCTTCGCGCCGAACACCAAACGAGCCGTCCGCGCATGAATGTCTTCGCCATGCTGAAACGCCTCGAGCATTACCGCGTCCTGCGTGATGTGCGCCAGCAGTCTTAATTCGAGCTGCGAATAATCGGCGGAGATTATCTTATAGCCCTTTTCGGCAACAAATGCGCGACGAATGCGGCGGCCGAGCTCGGTGCGAATCGGAATGTTCTGCAGATTCGGTTCGCTGGATGAGAGACGACCAGTGGCCGCCACGGTTTGATTGAGCAGACAATGAATTCTGCCGTCGGTGGCGATCTGATTTGGCAGCGCGTCTGTGTAGACGCTTTTCAACTTATCCAACTCGCGGTAGTCGATAATCAATCTTGGCAGCTCAAATGTTTGCGCCAACTCTTCCAGCACCGCTTTGCTGGTTGAGATACGGCCGGTTGAAGTCTTGCGGCCGGAAGTCATCTCCAACTCCGAAAGCACTTCGCCGACCTGTTTGGGCGAACCGATATTGAATTCCCTGCCGGCCAGCTCGTAAATCTTGATCGTGAGTTTTTTCAGCTCGATTCCCAGAAAATTCGAAAGATCGGAAAGCGTGGCGCGGTCCACCTTCAACCCCGCTTGCTCCATGCGAAACAAGAGCGGCGCCAACGGCAACTCCATTTCGGTGTAAATCGTTTCCAGTTTCTTTTCAAGAATGCGTTGATGCATTACGCGCGCGGTTTGCACCGTCAGGTCAGCCGCGACCGCCGTGTCCCACTGCGCCTCAGTCCAGCCGCTCTCCGGCTTTGCAGTTTTTTCAACCTCGGCCGCCTCGCGCGCAAGATCACCAAGCTCATACTTGCTGCGATTCGGATCGATCAGGTAAGCAGCCAGGAAGGTGTCGTCCTTGACGCCCTCGAGCGTAATGTCCAGCCCGCTCAGCAAACCAATGGCTCGCTTCAAATCGTGAACAGACTTTTCAATCAGCCCGTTCGACAAAACTTCACGCAGCGCTGCGGTTGCCTCGTTGCGTCCTTCCGCAAATTTATCGAGGTCCACCACCGCCGCAGTCCCGGGCGCGGTCGAAAAGGCCAGCATCGAAGCCGCTTCGTAATCAAAAGCGCATTGCTGCGCGTCGGCATCAGCGGGCGTCGAATCCGCGACGGCGATGGCTACACTCTCGGCATCCCAGAACGTTTTGATCAGGCGGTCCAGCGCAGCACGCGAATCGATGAGTTCGTAGTTGATTAATCCACTTGCCGCGGCAGGCTCTCCGGCAGCATCCGCGAATTCGCGGGTCAGCGCAGAAAACTCCAGTTCCTTAAACAACTCGTAGGCGGCAGTACGATCCGGTGGCCGGGCTTTGATCTGGTCGAGGTCCAACTCGACGTCGAGATCGAGGCGTATGCGCGCCAACTCACGCGATTGGCGAATCAAAGCCGGGTTGTTATGCAGCGACTCGCGATAGGTCTTGTGCTTCACTTCTTCCCAGCGCTCGAGCGCATTATCAATCGAGCCAAACTGCGTAATGATTTGCACCGCCCCCTTTGCGCCAATGCCGGGCGCGCCGGGAATGTTGTCGATCGAGTCGCCCATTAGACCGAGCAAATCTACGACCTTGTTGGCAGGCACGCCGAATTTTTTCTCGACCCAGGCTTCGTCGCACCACTCGATGGGCGGCACATATTCCTTGCGCTTCACCACTTGGGAGTTTGTGCGCATGCAGACCACGTAGGGATCTGCAACGAGCTGGCACATGTCCTTGTCGTTTGAAACAATCACCGCCTGCAGCTTTTGTTCAGCGACTTTTTTGGCGAGTGTGCCAATCACGTCGTCAGCCTCGTAGCCGGGCGAATTGATGACCGGAATATTAAACGCTTCGCAGAGCCGTCTGATGTACGGGAGTTGCGATGCGAGATCTTCCGGCATTGCCAGCCGGTTGGCTTTGTAGTCGGCAAACGTTTCGTGACGAAAAGTTTTTTCCCCGGATTCAAAAATCGCGGCGATGTAATTTGGCTTCTCATCCTGCAGCAGCTTGCGCAGCATATTTGTGAAGATGTAAACGGCCTGTGTTACCTGGCCTTTGGAATTCGCGAGAGGCGCCGCGCGATTCGCCATCGGCGCAAAAAATGCGCGGAAGATATGCGACATGGAATCGATCAGAAAAACTCGTTCGACCGGGTGGGCACCGGCCGGAGCTTGCTTTGTTGGCATGTGTTTCGATGATAGAGAGGCGGTTTCGGAGTGTCAATTGAGGGTAATTCCGGGAAGTGATGCAGTGTGAATTAAAGGCCTCGCAGTGGCAATGAGGTCAGTACCGTCTGCGGTAGCGGATGGATTCTGAAAATGCCGATTTTCGAATGCCACTTGCCAGTTGGCCCGATCGCGAGACACCAATAGGAAATCGGCAATTAACAATCGCCATTGGAAAAACATCCACCCGCTACCGCAGGCGGTACTGACTTCATGCCACCGCGAGGAGAGATGTCGCTGACTGTGGCGTCCGCTCCTTTGATTCCTGACAGGTGTAGCATCTGAGCGACACGCCTCTGGCGCCACGCGTCGATTACATGCTGTTGGGTATCGGCACAATCATTGCTCATAAAATCTGCGCTGAAAATTTTACAATCCGCAAAGGGACTCATTAGACTTGATCAAGCAAACCACACTGGGTTCGTCAGTTGAAACGGCCGGCGTCGGCCTGCACACGGCGGTGCCGGTAAAAGTGCGGCTGACTCCAGCGCCGCCTGACACTGGCTATGTCTTTCGTCGCACCGATCTCGGCGGCTTTGAAATTCCCGCGACGGTTGAGTCGGTGGCACATTGCGGTTACGCGACAACGTTGATGCGCACCGGCGTGATGCTCTCGACGGTTGAGCACCTGCTTTCGGCACTGCGCGGTCTGGGCGTCGATAATGTTTACATCGATGTCGACAATCTGGAGATTCCGATTCTCGACGGTTCAGCGGAAGTCTTTGCTGAGATGATCGAGCAGGCGGGAATTGTCGAACAGCCGTTGGCTCGCCGCGCGCTGCTGGTTCGTGAAAAAGTTTCGTTTCAGCAGGGCGACCGGCGCATTAGCGTCGAGCCCGGCGACCATTACGAGATCGATTGTTTGATCGACTTCCCGCACCCGCTGATTGGCATACAAAAGTTTTCTCTTCATTTGAACGACGGCGCCTTTAGTCGCGAGATCGCCGCCGCCCGCACGTTTGGCTTTACTCATGAGATTGAAGCGTTGCGGCGGGCGAACCTGATTCGCGGCGGGTCGTTGGATAACGCCATCGTGCTAACGCCGAACGGCATGCTCAATGAAACTGGCCTGCGCTTTCGCGATGAGTTTGTGCGCCACAAGATTCTCGACATCATTGGCGATCTTGCGTTGTTGGGAATGCCGATCGTCGGAAAGGTGGTCGCCGAGCGCAGCGGTCATATCATGCACGCGGGATTGATGTCGAAACTTCTGCGCATGCGTTCGGCTTGGGATATCGTGGATATGCCCGAAATGATAGTCCAAAGTCCAATGTCCAATGTCCGAAGTCTGGTTTCCGCGACTTGAGTTGCCAAGCGTACGGTCTTTGGTCTTTGGTCTCGACTTTGGACTTTGGACTTTTTTTACAGCCCGCTGCGAACGATGTCGTGAAGCCTGATCAATCCCACGCAAACTCGATTCGCATCCACCACCGGCAGCACTGAAATCTGCGAGCTGCGGTCCTCCATCAAACGCAGAGCGTCATAGGCCAGCAAGCCGGGTCCGGCAACTACCGGGTCCTTCGTCATGATCTCTTCGGACTTAAGAGCTTCCAATGGCCCATGGTCCAAACGCTGCAACGCGCGCCGCAAATCGCCGTCAGTAATCACACCTGCAAGGTATCCGCCATCGTCGATAACATTCACCGCGCCAAGCCCGCCATCGCTGATTGCTTTCACAATTTGCAGCCACTCCGCTCGTAATTGAATAGTCGGGTTGGCGTCGCCGCTGTGCATCAGATCAGCAACCGTCAACGTCAGGCGCTTCCCTAACTGCCCGGCTGGATGGTTGACCGCAAAATCGTTTGGCGTCAGTCCTTTTACTTGCATTAGCGTCAGCGCCAGCGCATCGCCAATCGCCAGCGCCACACTGGTGCTCGTCGTCGGCGCAAGATTCAGCGGGCACGCTTCGGCATCAACTGAAGCGTCGATTATTGCGTCTGCGCGGCGGGCCAGTGTCGAGTCTGGATTACCGACCACAGCGACGATTGAAACGCTCCGGCGCTTGAGGTACGGCAGCAGTTCAAGCAATTCGTTCGTCTCGCCGCTGTTGCTAAGAATCATAACGACGTCGTCGGCGTTGATGATTCCCATGCCGCCGTGAAGTGCATCCGACGGGTGCAGGTTAATTGCGGCCGAGCCCGTGCTGGTCATCGTTGCGGCAATTTTCTGCGCGATGATGCCCGACTTGCCGACGCCGAGAATTACAATCTTGCCGCGACAGCCCACCAGCAACCCTACGACCCGCTCAACGTCATCAGCGTTAAGACGCGCCGCCGTCTCGGCAATGGCTTGCGACTCCAGGCGCAGCACAGCAACAACCTGCGAAAAGTGACTCTTGTTATTCATCCGAGACAACTGATATACGACTGCGCGCGGCTTTTGCAAGTGGGCGGACGCTGAAACAGGTGCAAGCTGACAAATCTCTCGCTAGTGCCGAGCCAAAAGGAAATACCATAGACAGGCGAACGAGCGCTGGGCTATAGTGCGCCTTCGCCTGAACTCCATCTGAATACCATGTTAAGGAACTCCTAAATGGGTTTACTCAATTTTCTGCCGCGCGAAGAACAGTACTTTGATCTTTTTATTCAAATGACGCTGTACATCTCTTCGGCTGCGCGCGAGCTGAAGGAAATGCTGGCGGATAAGAATCAGGATTACGCCGAGTATGCGCGGCGTATCAAGGGCCTTGAGCACGCCTGCGACGAGCTGACGCACAACATCTCCACCAAGCTGAATAAGTCGTTCATTACCCCATTTGATCGCGAAGACATTTACTTGATGTCGACCGCGCTTGACGACATTGTCGATTTAATTGACGACGCAGCCCGCGCGATAATTATCTTCGATGTGCATGAGATAACGAGTTACGCGCGCGATTTCGCCAGCGTGATCGAACGAATGGCCGAACAACTTAAAGAAATTGTCTCGACGCTTAAGCGACCCAAGAACGTCACGCAGCGGCTGGTTGAAATTCATCGCTTGGAAAATGAGGGCGACGACATCTATCACGCGGCCATTGCCGAGCTTTTCCACGACGAGCACGATGCCTTAACTGTGTTGAAATGGAAAGAGGTTTACGAAAAACTTGAGGCAGCCGTCGACCGTTGCGAGAACGTCGCAAATATTATCGAAAGCGTAATCATCAAACACACGTAGTAGTCAGAATCCACAACATGACAACTACTGCTTCCTTCGCCATTTTCATCATCTTCGTTGCCCTGATATTCGACTACACGAATGGCTTTCACGATGCCGCGAATTCGATCGCTACCGTAGTTTCAACTCGCGTCCTGTCGCCGGCTCTCGCCGTAATGTGGGCGGCGGCATTCAACTTCATAGCCTTCGCCATACTAGGAACGCGTGTCGCCAAAACAATTGGCGGCGACCTTGTGCGCATCGAACTGATTGCCCAAGACGCACGCCTTTACATGCTGCTCGCGGGCGTCATCGGGGCAATCGTTTGGAACTTAATCACCTGGTACGTAGGGCTTCCAACTTCAAGTTCACATGCCCTCATCGGTGGCTATGGCGGCGGGGCCATCGCTGCTTACGGCAGTTTCGTGGGCATACTCAAACCTGAAGGCTGGATCAAGACCGTAATCTTTATCGTGGCGTCACCGGTCATTGGCATGTTCCTGGGCTTCTTTTTAATGGTCGCAGTCCATTGGATATTCAGGCGCGCAACGCCCAGAAACGTTGACAAGATTTTTCGACGCGGACAATTGCTTTCGGCGGCAGCGTATTCATTGGGCCACGGTGGTAACGATGCACAAAAAACAATGGGCATCGTCACTGCAGTCCTTGTTGCTGGCGGACTGTTGGGAGCGGGACCGGGCGGCAAGTTGCCGGACATTCCCTTATGGGTTGTGCTGATGGCGCATGGAGCTATTGCGCTTGGCACGCTCTCGGGCGGCTGGCGCATCGTCCATACGATGGGTTCCAAGATTACTAAACTCAAACCGGTAGGGGGTTTTTGCGCAGAAACGGCGGGCGCGATCGCTCTGTTTGTAGCAACGCTGGCCGGCATTCCAGTTTCAACAACCCACACTATTACCGGCGCCATTATTGGCGTGGGCTCAACACGCCGCTTGTCGGCGGTTAAGTGGGGAGTGGCGCGAAGGATTGTCTGGGCATGGGTGTTGACCATTCCAGCGGCTGGAACAATTGCCGCCGTTGTATTCTTCGTTTTTTACGGTGTGCATCGCCTGGCTCAATAGATGAGGACTACTCGCGCCGCAATTCTTGGCAACCGGACTCAATCCTTTATTCATTCAAATTTCCAACGTTTTTAGTCGATCACGTAACTCGTCACGCACCCTTCTAAATTCAGTAAGTCTAGCTTCGTCGTCGCCTTCCGCCGCTGCTGGATCTTCAATGCTCCAATGGATGCGTTTCGTCTTTCCAGGGAACATTGGACATTGCTGATTGGCATTGTCACAAACAGTAATCACGTAATCGAATTGCTGCCCCGTAAACTCATCTACCGACTTTGAGCGCTGACCTGATATATCCACCCCAAGCTCGCGCATGACTTCAATAGCTTCCGGCCTAACGTGACTTGGCGCCACTCCCGCGCTGAAAACTTCAAACTTATCGCCGGACATGTTTCGCAACAATCCCTCGGCCATTTGGCTTCGCGCGGAATTGCCGGTGCAGAGAATTAAGACTCTCTTTCGGTCGCCCATAATTATTCTCCGTTTTGTGTGAATTTATCGCCGCCACGATAGCTTGACGTTGTTTACAGATCAATGCAGTGCGCTTCTTTTGAGCTGATGTTTCTCAAGAGAGCGTGCCGACCGGCGCGCCGCTGTGCTATCTTTTCCTGCCCCCGATTTGCCCGCGTAGCTCAGTGGATTAGAGCGCTCGCCTCCGGAGCGAGAGGTCGCAGGTTCGACCCCTGCCGCGGGTACCAACTCCCCTTTTTCCGTTGCCAAACTGTCATGTCGCCCGAACTTCAAAATCAAAACGACCCTCGCCCTACGATTCTTGTAGTAGACGATTTTGACGACACGCGGCTGCTTTTACGAACGTGGCTGCAAAAAAGAGGCTACCGCGTAGTGGAGGCGGAAAACGGCAATGAAGCCATCGCGAAAGCGCGTGAGGTCGAACCGGATTTGATAATCATGGACGTCGAGATGCCGGAGCTTGATGGGCTGTCAGCCACGCGCAAAATTCGGGCGCTGAAAGACTCCAAGGTTCTGCCGATTATTGCAGTCTCGGCCTATGGCGCAGACCAGTTTCGTGAACAAGCACTCTCCGCCGGATGTAATGAATACGTGTCCACGCCCTTCGAGCCGGACGAACTGGAAAAACTCATTCGGTCTCTCATCGAATAACGATCTGATTTTTATGACCTTACCTTCATCAGCTGTTCGCGAAAAGTTATGGTTACTAGTGGTTGCAACTTTGCTTTCACTTTTCTTAGGCGCGATGCAGGCTCGCGCGCAAACGACCCAGTGTTCCATGAAACTGGCAGACGTTCCGCCGAGTGCGGAGTTGTTTGGTTTTCAGCTCGGCATGACAACCGAACAAGTCAAGGTACGTTTGCCACACATCGCTTTGGGTCCCGTTGACGACTTTGGTGTCTCTAAGACGACGACGAACCCGGACTTCACTTCCGATCTTGATAAGACCGCCTTCGCGGGAGTCAGGACCATCTCGCTCGACTTTCTTGACAACCGGCTCAGTTCGCTTTGGCTCGGCTATGAAAGCTCGTACAAATGGCAAACTGTGCCCGACTTTGTCGCCGGGATTTCACAGTCGCTGCACCTACCCAACGCCTGGGAATCGTGGAAAATGCGCGGCAATCGCCTTCGCTGTGCCGACTTTCAAATCACGCTTTCAATGGTGGCAGGCGGCGCGAGCTTTCACTTGATTGACGAGACTGCTGAGAAAACAATAGCGGCGCGGCGCGAGGCAAAAGATCAGGAAGAGACGGCCGCTGCCGACAGTGGCAGCGAAATAATAGCCGATCGGCAAAGCAAGGTTTATTATTCGGACGCTTGCCGGCCGGACACCGAGTTGAAAGAAACGAATCGCATTGTTTTTAAGAGCGCTGAAGAAGCCGAAAAGGCCGGATACAAAGCAGCAAAGAAGTGCCAGTAGCTCTGGCTTTAGTGGCATAGACTTTGGTCAGTGGTCTCGTAGGTAACACGGACTAAAGTCTATGCCACTCCAACCCAGTAAGGAGACCCGGAAATGATAAAAGAATTTCGTGAGTTCATCGCGCGTGGCAACGTAATCGATTTGGCGGTGGCGGTAATCATTGGCGCGGCCTTTGGCAAACTCGTCACGTCGCTGGTGGAAGGAATCATCATGCCGCCCATCGGCCTGCTGCTTGGTGGCGTCGACTTTGCAAATCTGTTCATCGACCTCTCGGGAAAACACCCGGCGTCGCTGGCCGATGCGCAGGTCAGGGGCCTGCCGGTAATTTCCTATGGCGTGTTCCTGAACGACGTGATCAGTTTCCTGATCATCGCCTTCGTTGTCTTCCTAATCATCAGGGCGATCAATAAACGCAAGCAGGTGGAAGTGGTCGAACTAACCAAGGAATGTCCTTACTGCTTCTCGGCGATTCACGTCGAAGCCACAAGATGCTCGGCGTGCACTTCTCAACTACAAGCCGCTTAAAGCAGCTACGGGCAGCGAACAGTTGACAGCTAGGCTTTTCACAAAAAGTCAGTGGTGCTGGTGGGGCTAATGCCGTTTCCCATTAGTAGCACAACAGTCATCACGCGAAGCGATCTCATTAGCACCGTGGCTTCAGCCCGGTGAACGAGAAGATCTCCAATGTCTTTAACGGTTTTAACGGCTTATCGCGGAAACCAAAAACCGTTGAAACGGTTTGAGGAGCCTAGAGCTTCGCCCCGGGTCACCGGGCTAAAGCCACGGTGCTAATGAGATCGCTCCGCGGCGACCCAACCTGGGACTATTTGTGAAGCGCCTGGCGACGAAATTTTTCGTTGCGATCCCACGCTGAATGTTGCCTTGGCAGCCTATTTACTCGAATGCGCGAATGTCCACGATGTGAATGTTGCTATGAAGACGACGTCGAGGTTTGCCCGACGGACGATGCAAAGACGAAGCAGACCCTGCCCGGATCGCGGCTGCTTTCGTCGCGTTACCTGCTCGAGAAACGCCTCGGGCGCGGGGCGATGGGCCAGGTTTACCTGGCCCGCGATCAGAACCTGGTCACCCGCCGCGTTGCCGTGAAGACGGTGCGGCCCGACATCCTCAACGACGAAGACCTGCAGGAAGGTGAAGCCATCGCGCGCTTTGAACGCGAGGCGCGCGCCGCTGCTTCCATTCGCCATCCCAACGTAGTTGACGTTACCGACTTTGGTAAAAGCGCTGACGGCGTTTTCTTTTTAGTGATGGAATACGTTGATGGCGAAAGCCTTTATCAACTGCTGCGCCGCGAAGGCACGCTCGATCTGCAGCGCACCGTCACCATCCTCGGTCAGGCCGTTGCCGGAGTGGAGGCCGCCCACGACGAAGGCATTCTGCACCGCGATCTGAAGCCCGCCAATATTTTCCTGATGCAAAAACGCAAGCCGGCTGGCGGCAGCATGGCCGACGGGTTTGTTAAGGTCGGTGATTTTGGCCTGGCAAAGATCGTCACCGCCGACCGCTCGGAAGCCACTTCTGAAAGTGGTCCACAGTCGCGCGGCATCATCGGCACGCCTGAATACATGGCTCCCGAACAAATGCAGACGGGCGTGACACTCGACACACGCGCCGACATCTACGCGTTGGGTGCAATCGCTTATCACATGCTGGGCGGACGTCCGCCGTTTATCGGCGACCTGACTCAGCTTGTAGCGCAAAAGCTGATGCAAAAGCTGATGCAAGCACCGCCGCCGTTATCGACGCTGCGTTCGGATATCTCTTCAGAAGTGGAAAAGGCGATCATGCATGCGCTGGAGCGCGAGCCGCAGGCGCGCCCGCAAAATGCCGCCGAATGGTTTGAGGAACTCAATGCGGCTGCCAGCAAACGGCCGGAGACGCCCGCGCCAAGTGCTGACTCTCCTTTAATCGTGATGGCGCCGCAGGGTTCGGAAGTCTATGTTGACGACGAACGTCATGGCAGCGTTGGTCGTTCGGGGCGAGTTGTGCTGCGTTCGATTGTTCCGGGACAGCACGTGTTGCGAGTTTCGCGCGCCGGTGAAGTCGATGATGAACGAGTAATCGAAGTGCGCGCCGACGGCATCGAGCAAATCATTCAAGCGCAGTTTAAGAGCGGGCCCGGAAGCGAACACCTTTCCCCATCGCGCGGCGGCAGTTTGGATAGCCGCACCGGAGCCGCGGTAAGCGCTCCGCACGTGGTAGCCTGCACGCAATGCGGTTCACGTTTTGCTGAAGGAATAAAATTTTGCGGCCGGTGTGGAAACCGTTCCTTTGAGCGCGTCGGCACCAGCGAACTGAAACAAGCCGCCAGCGGCAGTAAACCGGACGTTGTTGCTGCAACCGTGCCTTGTCCGCGGTGTCAAACGCAGTATCCTGCCAGCATTCGCTTCTGCGGCAAGTGCGGCATTCCCATTGGCGCGGGCTCGCTCGATTGGCGCCCGCCGCGTTCGGTTGAAGTCGTTTGCAAATCCTGCGGTACCTCCTACGCGCCCGGCACCAAATTCTGTGGCCGCTGCGGCAAGCCATTGAATGTTTAGTGGGTCAGTTTAAATTTCAAGAAGTTGGTCGGCGATTAGCCCGTGTACGCTGAATAGCCTCGCGCGGGGAACGCGGACCGATCTCATTAACACCGCGGCTTCAGGCCGGTGCATGGCAAACTGGAATGACAAGGAACCGTTTCTAACGGTTTTTGTTGGTCCGAGGATCAGGGAAACCGTTGGAAACGGTTCGAGGAATCATTTTGTAACACTTGACCACCGGGCTGCAGCCGCGGTGCTAATGACATCGCTTCGCGCTCCGCCAGCTCGCAGTTCCAATAAGAAGTCGATGTAACAACCCACACTGTCCCATTAATGAATGCTTGAACCATCAGGCCTGCCAGCCTTTGAGCCTCTCCCTGCTTTCCCTATAATGTTTCCGGTCCAATTCGCGTCGCGCGTTTTCGTCGTTTATTAACAAAATGAAAATTTGCCCTAGTTGCAATCGCACTTATACCGATGCTTCGCTTAACTTCTGTCTCGAAGACGGCACGCCTCTGGTAAATGAAGCGGCGCCCGGTGCTGATCCCAACGCCACCGTTAGATACACCGAAATCCGCGACACGAATCCGCCGGCGACACAAATTTATCCGTCGCTGCCAGCGGCGAGCGGCGCAACCTCACCGCAAACGCCTGCCCAGGCCGCGCGCCCACCAGTACCGGTTTCACAACCGCCGCAATGGGCGCCCCCGTCTGCATCAATCCCCGGTCCGGCTGTGCGCAGGAAATCCAGTGCGATCTGGTGGGTTGTTGGCGGCGCTGCGATCGTGGGCGTAATCGCGATTGGCCTGGTCATTATGGTCATCGTACTGGCGAGCATGAACGCGAATACGAACAACAGCAACAACAGAAATATGAACCTGCGTAACGCTAACCGAAACGCAAATGCCAATACCAACTTAAACGGCAATGTTGCGAATACTAATTCTGACGTGAATCTGCCGCCGTTGTTTAGCGATGATTTTTCGGAAGCAAAATGGAACACTGATAGCGGTGAGTATGGCGATCTCTGGTACGACAACGATGAATACCACATGCGTTCGAAAGATAAAACGTACCTCGTGATGTATGCGCCCAGTGGCGATTATGACACTGGCAATGCAGACGTTAAGGTCAGCGTCCGCAGCGTTGATGGCTCGCCTTCACCGACCGGTTATGGCTTGATTGTGCATGGACAAAGGTCAAAGGCAGGTGAGTTGGAAGACTACGCGCTCTTGATCTATAACGGCACGGATCCCCAATACGAGGTTATCAAACATAAGGCCGGCCAACAGACGACGGTTGTGCCCTGGGCCAAGTCCAGTGCCATTCGCACCGGCACCAGCAAGAACCTGCTTGAGGTGCGCGCGCGCGGGACGGAACTTTCGTTCTACATCAACGGCGAGTACGTCGAGAAGCTTACGGATACGGAAAACCTGAAGCGCGGCGTCGTTGGCTTCTACACCAGCGACGTCACGGAAGTGGCCTTCGACGACCTCGAGATCAAAAGATAGTCCAATGTCCAAAGTCCAAGGTCCAAAGTCTCTGTGGCCAATAGGACATGGGCCATCGGAGCCTGCATGCTGGCGATCGGACCTTGGACTTTGGACTTTGGACTAATTGATGCAAGTCAACCTAAAAGTACTAGCCGGCCCTTACAAGGACCGCATCTTTTGCTTCACTCAGCCCGACACTTTTCTTATTGGACGGACCGCCGACTCGCACCTTTATCTGCCCGACGATCGCTTCTTCTCTCGTCATCATTGCCTGCTGGAGATTTCGCCACCGCGCTGCCTGTTGCGCGATCTGGGATCGACCAACGGAACATTCGTCAACGGTCGCAAGGTTGCGGAGGCCGATCTGCAGAATGGCGACAAAATCCAGGGCGGTGAAACTGTGTTGCTGGTTGAAGTTGTGTCCGGTGAAACCGCGCAAGATTCGCAGCCAGGCAGCGGTCCTGCTAAACCCATTGTCGTTGCAGTGCAATGCATAAACTGTGGTCGCACCGACCAGGCACAGGCGGCAACTTCAGACGAACACTTAACCTTTTTGTGCGAAGACTGTCGCGCCGAATTGCGAAACACGCCGCAGCCGATTCCCGGTTACGAGATGATTCGCGTACTCGGTCGCGGTGGCATGGGTTGCGTGACGCTCGCCCGCGATCAAAAGAGCGGACGCGCCGTGGCTATCAAAACGCTATTGCCTGAATTTGCCGTAAGCGAGAAAGCGATGCGCCGCTTCATGCGCGAGGTTGATGTCGCCGCGGCGCTGAAGCATCCGAACATCGTCGAGTTCATTGACCGCGGCATGCACAACGGCGTCGTCTACCTGGTGACGGAATTCGTTGACGGCGCTGACGCAGCCAAACTTGCCGATTCGCGCGGCGGTCATCTCTCCTCGCCTGACGCCGTTGCAATCATTACGCAGGTGCTCGATGCCCTGTCGCACGCGCACGACCACGGCTACATTCATCGCGACATCAAAGATCAAAACATCCTGGTGCGTAGTTCGGGCAAAGAATTGTCGGCAAAGTTAACCGACTTTGGACTGGCAAAAAGCTTTACCCAATCAGGCATGAGCGGCGTGACGATGGCTGGTGAGATGGCTGGCACGCTCGCATACATGCCGCCGGAGCAACTGAAAAATTTTCGCGACGTGAAACCGCAGTCGGACCTCTATGCAGTTGGCATGACCGCTTATAGTCTGTTCAGCGGCAAGCTGGCCTTGAAAATTGGTAAGAACACCAGCATGTCGGAAACGATCAAAGCGATCTTTGAGCAGCCCCCAATTCCCTTGCGCCAACGTGTGCCCGAATTGTCCGCAACCATTTGCGAGATCGTCGATCGCGCTCTCGTCAAAAATCCTGAAGAGCGCTGGCAATCCGCCAAGGCTATGCGCAACGCGCTGCTGCATACGGCTTGAGAAAAGGGGCGAAGGTGCTGCAGCCGAAACCCTGCTAATCTTGCCGAAAACCTCAACAAAATAAGACTTTACTTAGAGTGCTTCGGGCCGCATAATACGCCCACGTCACCGGCCCAAGAGCCGGTGTAACAGTCTAGAGGCAGGACGCGGTCCCCGCCCCAGGTTCGACAAACTCGAGTTTGCTGGACGTCACCCCGGAGACATTTGCAATGAGGTCCATTTGGAAAGGTCACATTCGCTTCTTGCTCGTCGCAATTCCCGTTCG
>JANMKA010000120.1:0-4471 GCA_031371765.1 Blastocatellia bacterium | reverse complement strand
GAGACGTTTATATTCATCCAGCGGCTGAATCGGAATGCCCCACCACACTCCCGGCCGCACAATCTTTCCGGGAAGAACTCCTGCTTTTGAGCCAATCACTGCCCCGCTAAGCACGCGTATGTGATCGCCAAAACCGACCTGGCCGCCAATTACGCAATCGTCTTCGATAGTCACGCTGCCGCTGATTCCCGTTTGCGCCGCAATCACCACGCGCTCGCCGATGTCGCAGTTGTGGCCCACATGGACCATGTTGTCGAGTTTCGTGCCGCGGCCAATTCGAGTTTGGCCCAGCGCTGCCCGGTCAACGCAGGTGTACGCGCCCAGTTCGACATCGTCTTCGATGACAACCGTTCCAACCTGCGGAAACTTGTGATAACTAAGATCGCCACGCACGTAACCAAAACCATCCGCGCCAAGACAAACACCGGCATGCAGAATGACGCGGTCGCCAATCGTCACGTTGTCGTAAAGCACGACGCCCGGATGCAGCACGCAATCCCGGCCCACGGTGACTTGATCGCCGATGACCACGCCGGCTTCGATCCGCGTCCCGGCCCCGATGCGCGTGCTCTCGCCAATCGAAACATGCGGTCCGACGAAGACCGTCAGATCGATGTCAGCAGATTTCGCGATTGCAACCGAGTCGTGAACAAATGGTTCGCGGCGTTTTTGCGGATGCAGAATTTCTGCGATTAAAGCGAACGTAAGTTTTGGCTGGACCGATGCAATAAAAGCCGGAACCCGAGGCAGCGCCTGACGCGCGCTGGCAACGTCGGACACGATCAGGCACGACGCGTTACAACTCGGCACTCCCTCAAGCGACTTTTTATTTTCGACAAAAGCCACGCTGCCCGGTTCGGCCGCGTCGAGGCTGGCTACCCGTTCGATCACGACGCGGCCGTCGCCTGCGAATGGTTGTGCTAAGACTTCAGCCAACTCCGCGACAGTTTTTCCTGTTTGACCCTGGGTCATATGGTTTCATTCACGCAATAAGTTTCGAGCTTCGGCACCTTATCCGATTAGGCAGCTCGAGGGCAATCATTTGCTCAGGCCCTGCATAATTGCGTGTAATTTTTTCCAGCTTGTAAGTATAATCGCGCGGCCAACACAACGCCTGGTTTGAATATTCCAGCGCTCGCTTAGTCAAACGCCTCTTCATTTACACAAAGCACGAGGATGTTCATGTTTTCTCTGGCGAGAACTCACCAGCAACGGGGCCATTCAGAGTTTTCGCTTTCATCCAACCACTGCGCGGTAAAAAGGAGGAAATCACAACCAGATATCCCATTGAGCATTGTCGCGGTCCTGCTCGGCTGCGCTTGTTTGCTTGCTCATGCGCCCGGTGTAGCCGCTCAAGTCTCTCCGTTAGTCTTGGTTTCCGACTCAACCTCCACTCGAGCAATCGCTTTGGAGTCAATCACCTTTACGAGGGAACCCTTCCCGCTTAATTCACTAATTTCCTGGAGCCCCGATCGACGCACGCGGGTGGTTACTACGCGGCTGGCGTGCGTAAGGACCTGACCACTGGAATTTTTCTGCCCTGGACCTGGACAACATTGCGCGTCGTCACCAAAGGAGCAGGCGCGATAATCGTCTATGCTGACGGCACACTGCTTTATTCCACCACCGATAGTTCCCTCTCCAACAATACCGGCGCAGGCTTGTACAACGATGCGCCACGCCTTGCGTTGACCAATCGCTGGGATAATTTCAGCGTGTTCAGCGTGCCGTGAGCGCGGCTCAATTTCAATGCGCCGCAAAGGCCGAAATTGGCCCAAGAATGGTTCCATCGCTGCCTCAACTCACGACGCTTTGCTCATCCGCAGCTAGTGTTTCTGCAACAATACTTGCCATCCTGAGGCCGGAGCCCGCCGACAAAGCCGGCAAACCAGGTCACTACCAGCCATCCTTTCAGCTTGCCATGCCTTAGTCAGACCATCTATCATGACGCGGTTAGAAATCGCCGGTGTTTTTCTTCGTTGGTTCCGGCACAAATACCCAGTTTTACTGACAGTTTGACGCGTTTGGACCAACCAACCGTCATCGAGGAGACGTTTTCATTGTTTAGCGACCAGTTTCGCCGCGGCGAGTCAGACAAGCACAAGCTTTCGGGCGTCAAGAGCTCAAAACTTGTTTCCAATGTTTCGGATGTGGCCTGGAAGGCGTTTCAGGCCGTCAATACACGCCTGCCCGAAGGTGAGACCATTGCGCCCAAATGGGCCCCGGGAAAATTACTGAAATCTTACGAACGGACCTCCCCTCCATTGGGTTTTCCACGCGAAACCGACAGCCTTTGTCCGCGCTGCGTGAAAGAAGTCCGCGACGCTGTCATTAGCGGCGAGACCACGCTCGAATCTTTGATGAACGAGCATCCGGGCGAAATCAAGGCTCAGATTGTTGAAGAGAACGGACAAGTGGTCATGCGCAAGACTTGTCCGAAGCACGGCGAGTTTGTCGACGTGATGGCAACGGATCCCGCGTTTCTCGAACGCATTGAATCACTTTTTTTTGGACGCGATTTTAAAGCTGCTGACGATTCGCACGTTCACCATCACGGAACCTCGAACATTAAGTTTGGCCGCGGCGCTGTGTTGACCGTCGATCTAACCAACCGCTGCAACATGATGTGCAATCCGTGCTTCATGGATGCGAATCAGGTTGGGTATGTTCACGAGCCAAGCTACGAAGACACGAAAGCGATTCTCGATCGCGCCGTTTCATTCAAGCCAAAACGCCAAGTCATTATTCTGTTTTCGGGTGGCGAGCCGACCTTGTCGCCTTACTACCTCGAAGCGGTTGCCTACGCGAAGAAGGTTGGCTTCTATCGCATACTCGCGGCGACCAACGGCATTCGCTTCGCCGAAGACATTGAGTTTTGTAAGGCAGCAAAAGCGGCTGGCCAGCACGGTGTCTACCTGCAGTTTGACGGCGTCAGTGAAGAGAAAAACAAGCACCGCGGCGTCGGCAACCTGTTTGATGTAAAGCAACAGGCGATTGAGAACCTGGCCAGCGTCGGCATCAAGGTCACGCTGGTGACGACGATCGTCAACACGGTTAACAACGACGGCATCGGCGCCATCGTTGATTTCGCTGCAAAGAATATCGACAAAGTTCAGACCATCGCTTTCCAGCCCGTTTCCTTTACCGGCCGCGACGAAGACATTTCCGACGAGCTGCGCATTAAGCAGCGCTACACGCTGGCAGGCATGACGCACGATCTGAAAGATCAACTGCGCGGACAACTTGAACCACTGCGCGACTGGTATCCGTTGTCGTCCTACTCAGCCTTCACCAGCGTGATGGACATGCTGCAAGGCGCGGACGCGCCCTGGGGCTGGTCTTCATGTAACTGCCATCCGAACTGCGGCATCTTTACCTTGATGGTCGTCAACCGGAAGACTGGCGAATTCAAATCGTTGTTTGAGTTTTTCAATTACGAACAGTTCATGAAAGACATTGCGACGATTACCGACACGGCGCGCGGCAAAAAACTTTCATACGCTCAATTGGGCATGGCGATTTTGCGAAACTTCAATGCGGAACAAGCGCCCGAAGGGTTTCCGATTTCGCAGATCCTGAATTTGTTCAAACCGTCGTCGACAAACTCGAGCTCGGACCGCAACGATCGCATGAAGACGGAAAAGGCTGAAGACCCGAACGACATCTGGCGCGTGCTCTGCGTCGAAGGCATGTGGTTTCAGGATCTGTTCAACTATGATTTCCGTCGCACCGAGATGTGCGTCATTCCTTACGGCACGCAGGAAGGCGAGATTTCATTCTGCGCCTACAACACCGGCGTCGGCTGGCGGCAGATCATCGAGAACATGCACAAGACAGCGAACCTCGCCGAGTGGTATGAGGAAAATGAACGACATCCGGTTTATGCAGCGGGACACGATGTGCCGGGGATTTCGAAGAAGCACTCGCTGAGTTTGCCGATCATCCAGGCAGTGCTGGCTGAAGATTCGGATCAACCGCAAGTGGTGGTTTCTCCTTATCTGGTGCCGGAACACGAAGAAGAATCTGTTAGCGTTTAAGCTCTGAAAGGCTGGGGCTTCCATGCCCGCCCAGCCGATTTCGTTTCTCGCAAAATCAACAAAATTCGCCAAGCGGCTTGCCTCTGAGTCTCGTATGCCGCTTGTTTGAAATACGTTCTCGAAAGGAACTCTTCACATGAAAAATCCAGTCCTCTCTGGCTTGCTACTTGTTCTTTTTTCCACGACGCTAGTTATCGCGCAAGAAGCGCAACCAAGTCCCCCAACCCCAGCAGAACCAAGTGCCATTACCGTTCAGAATTCATCTGGCCTAACAAACAAAGATGTCATTGACCTATTGAAGGCAGGTATATCGCCTGAGATCATTATCGCAAAGATCAGGACTTCGACTACTGCCTTTGACACTTCGTCTGTCGGCCTGCAGGAACTTAAGGCCTCAAATGTTCCAGACTCGGTGATCTTGGCGATGTTGCAAC
>JANMKA010000076.1:0-14110 GCA_031371765.1 Blastocatellia bacterium | reverse complement strand
TTGGGAAAGATTTCGACGCAGCCGGCGGCACGCACATCTTTTTCAACTTCCTTTGTCACGAAAGCGCTGATCACAAAGATCGGTGTGTGCGAGAGTTTTGGTTGCGCGTGAATGCGGCGCGCGGCTTCAACACCGTCCATCTCGGGTAAAGCCAAATCCAAAATAATCAGATCGGGACAGTTGGCGCTGGCTTTCAACAAGCCTTCGAGGCCGTCCTCTGCTTCGATGACGTGGAAGCCTTTGAAGCGCAGCATGCCGGAGAGCAGTTCGCGCGTGTCGGAATAATCTTCGATGACCAGGATTGATGCCGGCTTGGTCGCCAGGGCTAGGGCTGGAGTCATGGTTTCACCTCACGGGAAAAGCGGAGTGCTGAGTGCTGAGCATGGTTTCGAGTTGCGAGTTTCGAGTTGATACCTGGATTCAGACTTGGGCACTCGGAACTCCGCACTCAGTACTTATTGATTCAGTGAGATAAATTGGGGCTGGTCGCGATGAAGCTAGATTAGCACGAAGCCGGACAAAAATAATCCGCAGATTCCGCAGATTACACAGAAAAGCGACAAATAAGAAGTCAGGAGACAGGATTCAGGAGACAGGAAAATCAGGAATTCGAATCAGAATAGTTGAAGGCGGTTGGTGATTCCACTTTGAAGTAGTCACCAGTAGAGCCCGAACGGGGATAATATCGGACGGAAGAAAGTAGGAAGGCACCGCTGACGACAGAGAGAGGATTGAGAGGCGGCTGCACCACTTACTGCTAGACATGCAAGCCGGCAGACAATAACATCGTTTCCCCGGTAGTTATTTCGGACGCAGGCTCGACAAAACCTATTTCCCCGCAAGCAACATGTCTACTCCCGCCGGAAAACGTCTTGGCCGTTATGAGATCAGCTCCCTGCTCGGCGCGGGCGGCATGGGCGAAGTTTATCTCGCCCAGGACACCCAACTGCGGCGTCCAGTTGCGCTCAAGTTGTTGCCTCCGGAATTCACTCACAATCAAGAGCGCCTGGCTCGATTCAAGCAGGAAGCATTTGCCGCTTCTGCTTTGAATCACCCGAATATTCTTACCATCTACGAAATTGGCGAGGAGGATAACGTTCACTTCATCGCCACTGAATTTATCGATGGCATTTCCCTGCGCGAGCGGATGAAACAGAACTTGACGATCGATCAGGTGCTGGATCTTGGTGGGCAAATTGCTTCGGCGCTGGCCGCGGCTCACTCAGCCGGCATCGTGCACCGCGACATCAAGCCGGAGAACGTCATGCTGCGTCACGACGGCTATGTAAAAGTGCTCGACTTCGGTCTCGCCAAGCTGACTGAGAATCCTGCGATCAGAAGTGATCCCGAGGCAGCAACTATGCAAGTGGTCAAGACTGACCCGGGAAAGGTCATTGGCACAGCAAATTACATGTCGCCTGAACAGGCTCGGGGTCTGACAGTCGATTCGCGCACTGACATTTGGAGCCTGGGAGTGTTGCTTTATGAACTCGCGGCAGGCCGGGTTCCTTTTGGCGGACAAACCGGCAGCGACGTCCTGGTGTCGATACTAAGCAACGAGCCCATTCCTTTGCAGAGACATTCGCCGGACATTCCCGCCGAATTGCAGCGCATTGTGCGCAAGTCGCTGCGCAAAGACGCCGAAGAGCGTTACCAGATGGCTAAAGATCTGGCGCTGGATCTAAAAACTCTGCGGCGGGAATTAGAGCTGCAAGCAGAACTCCAATTCTCTGAACAGCCGGTGGCGCCCGGAACAGGAACGTCAGGCCTCGGCGCCACGCGCTCGGGTTACCACAGTGCGGCCTCTGTTTCCCGCACGGCTGAGATGGGTGCGCCAAAATCCACATCCAGCGCCGAATACATCGTGAGCGAGATCAAGTCACATCCCACCCTCCTCTGGCTGGTGGGAGCGATTACCTTGGTGGCTTTGAGCATAGTCATTCTAGTTGTCTACCGCTGGTCGGCTGCGGAGAACCCTCCGAACAAGGCATTCGACCTCGGCCGCAACATGAAGATCGCACGATTGACCAGCTCAGGGACGGCAAACAAAGCTGCTATCTCGCCGGATGGCAAGTATCTCGTCCACGTCGCCAGTGAGAATGGGCAACAAAGTTTGCGCGTGCGGCAGGTAAGCACCAGTAGCGACGTTCAAGTAGTGCCGCCGTCTGAGGTGCAATACACTGGCCTGACTTTTTCGCTCGATGGCGACTTTATCTATTATGTGGCTAATGAAAAAGGCAGCCTGACGCCGAACCTTTATCAGATTCCTGCCTTGGGTGGAAACGCTCGCCGGCTTATTGCAAACGTAGGTAGTGCGATCGCCTTCTCTCCCGACGGCCAACAGTTGGCCTTCGTCCGCAATCTTCCGGATGCGGGCGAGGATGCATTGATAATTGCTGCGGCAAACGGCTCAGGTGAACGTAAACTCGCCGTCCGTAAACTGCCAAATTTCTTTCGTTCGGTGGCCTGGTCACCCGACGGCAAAACAATCGTTTGCGGAGCCGGCAGTTTGGTCCCGTCTTACAACACGTACCTTGTGGAAGTCTCAATGGAGGTCGGTAAAGAAAAACAGATTGGCACGCAAATATGGACATTCATGGGGCAGGTTGCGTGGGTCGCCGATGGCCGGAGTTTAATTTTCGGCGCGTCGGAACAAGGCACGGGCAATTTTGACGGCCAACAAATCTGGTTTCTCTCATATCCCGAAGGCACGCCGCGCCGGATCACCAACGATCTAAATAATTACACCGGGATCAGTTTGACTGCCGACTCAAATCGATTAGTGACGGTGCAATCGGAAACAAAATCCAACATCTGGCTGGCGCCTAATGGAGAGGCAGCTCGAGCCGCTACCATCACCACTGGAGTGGGTAGGATTGACGGACGCGATGGTCTGGCGTGGACGCCGGACGGCAGAATAGTTTACGCCTCGAACGCGAGGGGCAATCTGGATCTCTGGGTCATGAATGGTGATGGCAGCAATCAGACTCAACTGACAGAGAACTCCCGAATCAATAACCATCCTGCGGTGTCGTCCGATGGCCGTTACATCATCTTCGCTTCCGATCGCGGCGGCACGCCCAACATTTGGCGCACAGAGCTGGATGGTAGTAATCCAAAACAACTAACCAGCGGCAGCGGTGAGGATAATCCCCAATCATCTCCCGACGGGAAACGGGTTATTTATACCTTACTGGGTGCAGGCAAACCCACCCTCTGGCAAGTCTCAATCGATGGTGGCGCTCCCCAACAACTCACTAATAAATACACCGCCACTGCCACTTTTTCGCCGGATGGAAAGTCAATCGCGTGCATCTATCGGGAAGACCAGGCAAATTCTCCGCTTAAGATGGCAGTTTTTCCCGCCTCCGGCGGGGAGCCAGCGCGCATCTTCAATACTGCGATTTTCCAGGACGAACCGTCGCGCCTGCCGCCGCCTCGCTGGACTCCCGATGGCCGCGCGCTCACCTACGTGGTCACCAGCGGCGACGTGTCCAACATCTGGCTGCAGCCAATCAATGGCGACTCCCCGAGGCAGTTGACCACCTTCAAGTCTGACCGCATCTTCGCCTTCGAATGGTCGCATGATGGTAAGAAGCTGATAGTTGCCCGCGGCATGGTCGCGAGCGACGTGGTGTTGATTAGTAATTTCCGGTGAGAGGCTGAGCGAAATTCGCAACGACTGCAAAGAAAAAGTTAACTAATTAATCATTTTCAAGCTCTTCAGTGCCGCTCGCACTTCGTCATTAATGGGGCGCTCTTTGTAGTCTTTCTCAACCCGGGCCCAGGCAACCCGTCCATCTTTGTCGATGATGTAAACCGATGGATGGGGAATGCCTTCAAATTTCTGGCCGTTGTAATCGGGGTCGCGAATTCCAAAAGCATCGATTAGGCGATGGCCCGGATCAGACAAGATTGGGTAGTTGATGCTCCCTTTCCCGTCGGCGGAAATTTTTTCAGCAAACTCTCTGCTCTGTTCCGGGTTGTCGACACTGATCGCATAGACGTTAACCTGCTCGTCCGCTTTGATTAGATAACGCAAGTCGGCTAACTGCCGAGCGCAGTATGGTCACCAGTTGCCCCGGTAGAACACGAGCACGGTTGGCTTGCTGCCGCGCGCAGAGGAAAGTGTAATCTTTTGGTTGTGGTGGCTTTCCAGCGTAAAGTCAGGAGCGGGTTCCCCAACCTCCAGGGCAGTGTCACGCGGCTTAAGTTGATCGCCGCCCGCGAGGTTCGAGTTGAGTTTTGTGCCACAGGAAATAGTGAGCAGGAGAAACGCAATCGCTGCGGCGCTTTTGATATTCATATGGTTCTTGGAGAGTTCACGCGTTAAAAATGCCAAGCTTGGCGGTATTCGCGAAATAGAAAATAACGGAGGGCTATTTCGTTTAAGGTTATTACAAAATTCGAGGTCAAGCAACACCTGCTCGGGAATTCGGTTGAACCCTCCCCAAACCTACCCGCGCATCAGTTCCGCGGCGACTTCATTCGCGCCGAAGATTTTCCGCAGTATCTCCAACATCGCACGCGAATCGACCGAGATCGACCGGTTGATTGATTCATCGTATTCAAAGTCGCCAACTATCGATTGAATATTGCCGTCGAAGATCAACCCCACCAACTCGCGGTTCTTGTTAATTGTCGGCGAGCCGCTGTTGCCCCCGGTAATGTCGTTGGTAGAAACGAAATTGAACGGCGTGCGCAGGTTTACAAACTTCCGCTTTGCGTTCCAACGCGGCGGCAGGTTGTAGGGAAACGCGTGATGGAATTGATTTGAACGCGCATAAAGCCCGCCCAGCGTCGTGAATGGCGGCACGAACTTTCCGTTTTCGCGATAGCCTTTCACCGCGCCATACGACAAACGCAGCGTGAAGGTCGCGTCGGGATAAAGCTTGGTTCCCTGCTGCTCAAACAACGCACGGGCGATCTTCGCATAGTTAGCGCGCTCGACGGCGACGACTTCTTCTTCATAACGCTTGCGCACCACGCGTGCTTCTTTGTCCACGCTTTGGGCCAACTCGATCATTGGATCGTGTGAATCTTCGATCGCCTTTTTGCCGCCCGCCGCAAGCTGACGACGATAGGCGACGTCCTTGAGTTTGGTGCCGTCGATCAATTCAGCGGCGCGCGCTTCGGGAGTCTTGCCCTTTAGCACCTTCTTCGCCATGTCGCTGTTTGGGCCGTACTCTTTCTGCAAAAACGCGAGCGAGCTGGCCAGCTTTATCTTCTCAAGGTCCTCATAGAGCGGCGGCGTTGCGTACAAATTGCCTTCGAGCCCGGCACGTCGCGCGTCAGTGTATTCAGGCAAACGCTTGTTGTTCGGCTTCTCGCTTTCTTCGGCCAGTCGAACCAGTGTGCGCGCATAACTAAACAGCGGCGTGTAGAAGCCGGCGCTCGCATCCAGGAAGCGGCGATCACGCTCGTAACTGCCGAGGTCTTTGCGGCCCTTGCCGATGGCCTCCCAGGCGCTGCCGTATTCCTGCTGCTTTTTCGCATCGGCTGCGATCGAGTTTCTCAGCGCCTGTTCCGTTTTGCGTTTCTTTGCCATCACGCTTGGATCACTCAAGCCCTGGATTTGTCCCTTATAGACTTTGATTGAATTCTCAACGCTGTTCAGCTCGTTTTCCGCGCGTCGGTTTTGTTCTTCGCCCTGGGCCATGTACGTCTTCAGCGCCGCTTGACGAGACTGCAGCATGCGCAGCACGAGGGGAATGGTGTTGTCGCGCAGCGATTCCAGATGGCCGACAGTGTCGAGCCGCGACGTCGAACCCGGATGCCCGGTAACGAAAACCAGCTCGCCATCGCGCACGCCGGTTTTGGACCACTTGAAATAGTTTTCAACCTTCAGCGGCTGATCGTTTTCATAAACTCGCACCAGCGCCATGTCGATATTGAAGCGCGGGAAATTAAAGTTATCGGGATCGCCGCCAAAAAACGCGGCCTGGAACTCCGGCACAAACACTATGCGAATGTCGTTGTAGCGTTTGTAGCGATACAAGTTGTATTGACCACCCTGGTAAAGCGTGACCACGTCGCTGCGCAAACCGGTTGCCTGATTTGATTCCGCCTCGATGGCACGAATCGTGGCGCCCCTCGCGGCGTTGGCTTCGGGTGCTGACATCTCGGTTTTGACCGCAGCGTTGACGCGGTCGGTGACATCTTCGATGCTCATCAACACGTCGATGAAGAGGTCGGGCGCTTTCAACTCCTCGGCTTGCTTATGCGCGACAAAGCCTTCCTTCGCGTAATCCTTCTCCGCTGTGCTGGCGTCACCGATCGCCTTTTCGACGATGTGGTAGTTAGTGAGCACCAGGCCAGTCGGTGAAACGAACGAGCCTGAGCCATTTGGGAAACGAACCGAAGCGAGCTGTACTTTGCGCAGCCATTCGTCAGTAACATCGAAACCATATTTTTGTTTGATATCGACTTTGGGGACGTTGTTGAAGGTCCACATCCCTTCGTCTACTGCGGAAACGTGAATCGTTTGAAAGGCAAAAACTGCCAGGATTAGTGCGCACAGAAGTGATCGGAATTTCATCTTTGACCTCTTGATCGGGAACCGGAAACCGGAAACCGTGAACCGGAAACCGCCAACCGAGAACGGAATTTTGGGAGCGGGCGATTGTACTCATCTGGGAAACTCATCGCAAATGGGACGGGAAGCGAAAACCGTAAACCGGGAACCGTGAACCGGGAACCGGGAACCGGGAACGGGAACGGCAGCCTACCTCTTTTGGATGCAAGTAATTTGGTAATTCTTTTGTACACGCCTGCCACGCGCCTGTCTTTTCGATGATTGATCGCTTGCTGATAATTGCGCGGTTCAAATTCTGAAAGGAGTTCCTTATGCGTCCCCACGAAAAGCTAGATGTCTGGATAAAATCTGTCGATCTGGTAGTTAGGATTTACAAAGCTACCGAACAATTTCCGAAAGAAGAAAAATTCGGATTGACTTCGCAGGTGAGACGCGCGGCTGTCTCCGTGCCAGCGAATATTGCCGAAGGAGCTGGGCGTCGATCTGAAAAAGAGTTTGCATACTTTTTGTCGAACGCTCAGGGATCAGCAAGTGAAGTTGAGACGGAGCTGCTGATTGCCTCACGATTAGGATATTTAAACCCAATCGTATTTACTGAACTTCAAGAGTCTCTCGATAAGATTGGCCAGATGCTACACGGTTTAGCCCGTCACGTACGAGGGAAATCTTTTAACCGTGAACCGAGGACCGAGGACCGGTAACGGTGAACCGGGAACCGACGGCAGGAGAACTCTGAAAACCAGGGAATCGATTCCCCGTTTTCCGGTTCCCGGTCCTCGGTCCTCGGTTCTCGGTCCCCGCTTTCCGGTTTCCGGTTCTCGGTCCTCGGTTCTCGGTTCTCGATTCACGGTTTCCGGTTTCCGGTTTCCGGTTCTCGGTTTACGTTTCACCGGTACGCCAAAACCGCTTCCATCGCCGGGTCGCGATTCGCGCGATAGGCGGCAAAGGTTGGCGGCGTGTAAATCTGCGGCGCGATCCAGGTGCGATAGTCAAAGGGCCAGGAGCTCTGCCAGTACAAATCCGAAACGTTCACCAAAACCTTGCTGTAAGGAAGAATGAAAGGCGTTTCCTCGCCAACAAAATTGGGGCGCGACCCGGTTGGTTCACCAACGAAGATGGCTTTTGTGTGGCGCTCGAGAAACGTCGTAGTGTTCTGCGCGGCCGAAAATGTGCGGCGGCCAATGATGACGAACAGCTTCCCTTTTTGATTTACCTTGTCCGTCTTGATCAAGCTGTAGAGCAGCGGCGGCGCCAGCAACGTGTTCCCACCGTTGTTCCAACGCATGTCGATCACCAACTTTTCCACCTCGTGCTCGTTGATAAACTTGAATAGCCGTTCGGTAAACGCCGCCAGCGACTCTTTGTTATCATCCAGAACGCCGTTGAACTGGAAGTAAACTATTTTCTGCGGCTCGAGATACTCAAACCAATAAAGTGTTTTCGTGTTCTTCAAATACAAAGGAACCGGCGCCGGCAAAGTTTGCGCGAGCGTGAGCCACTCGGCAGGAAAATGATTCCAGATGACGCTGTTTGCGTGCGTCGCATCCGTTTCAACGTTAACGACGCGCTCGCTTCCCTTGAGATCGCGCAGTCGCAGATCGACCTTCTTAATATCTGAAACCAAACCAAGCGCACTCAACAAAGGCAAACTGCGCATGTGATACGGCGCGAGTTGGCTGGGCCATAGTTCGTTGTCGCGACTGATCACGCTGTCAAGCGCTTTCATAACCTCAGCGACGCTGCGCGTGCCAAACTGCAGCACCTGTGAACCAAACAATTCTTTGTACTTTGGATCTCCTCCGGTGATGTAAAGACCTTCCTTGAACAGAAAGAATTGCAGCGGCAGTGCTTGTGCGTAATCAGGCGTCTCAGGTGGGAGCAATAAACCGGTGTGGCCGTCACCCAGTGAACGCAGCAGCTTCATGATCTCGACAACCATCTGCGGGTCGGTAAGTTTAGCAATGCGGTTGGCTAGACTTGTTACCTCGTCGTGAAACTGCGCTTTGGTGGTCGTGCGAAGAACTCCATAAGCAAAGCCCTTGCGATCGACTTCCTGTTCCAGCAGCGCAAGGTCGTAACGCCAACCTTGTTCGCGGTTCATTTTGCTGACGTCGTCTAGTCCCACGAGTTTCAGGAACCGCGGATTGTCGCGGAGAGACTGCAAGTCGGAATCTGTTTGCGCATTCTCGAGACGACGAAAGCCAAGCGCAAACGCTTTCTCCAGACAGGTCATTGCCGCTTCTTTGTCCCCGAGCAACGCGTAACAGCACGCAATGTTGTAAGCCTGATTTCCGGGCACGCCCGCGCCAAGTTCCAGCGCCTTTTGATAAGCGGGAATCGCCTGCTTGTAATCCTTGTTTTGATAAAGCGCTTGCGCGAACTGCTCCCAAAACCTGGCGTTCACCGGGTTCTCAGCAACAACGCTGGCCCAATAACCGGCTGCCGCCTGCCAGTCTTTTTGACCCGTGGCGCTTTGCGCGTTCATGAGCGTTTCCTGAAATGACGTCATCGGTTGTTGCGCGCGGGCGAAAGGTGCCACCACAAAGCAAAGCGCGATCAATACAGCGGCATTCAGGCCGAACAGAAGGCGAGCTGGGGTTTTCATGATTAGTTCTCCGGAATTATGGATATGCTTGTGTTGTAAACACCACCGCGAATTTCTTTGTGACGGACAATCACTTTAGGCAGATTCAACCTGGTCAGATCACTTGTACGTCGCGTTGCGATTCCCGGTTCACAGTTTCCGGTTCACGGTTTCCGGTCCTCGGGCCTGTTGACTGAAATGCAGCGCAACCAGACAATCAGTTACAGATGAACCAGCAAATGAAATCCGAACCCAGTTCGCCGGTGCGCCGACCTGCACTTTCAAAGTTCGCCAAAAACTTGCGAGCCGCCTGGATTGAGATGGCTCTGCCAACCAACAACGCAGCCGTCGTCGTCGGCGTATCCGGCGGCGCCGACTCTACCGCGCTGCTGCTGGCGCTGGACGAGTTGATTAGAAACGACAAACTACACTTTGAGCTGGTTGTCGCTCATCTCGATCACGGCTTGCGGAAAAGTTCTGCGGCCGATGCGCGCTGGGTGACACAACTGGCGAAAGAGCTCGGATACAAACTTGTAAGCGGTAAAGCTCAACTCAAAACTCCTGCGGGCGAACCGGTGGCAAACCTCGAGCAGGCAGCGCGACTGAAGCGCTACGACTTTCTTCTGCGGACCGCAACCAGGAACAAAGCGGAGGTAGTTCTGACCGCGCACACGCTCGACGATCAGGCGGAAACGGTTTTGCTGCGTTTACTGCGCGGCAGCGCCGCGGAAGGATTGAGCGGCACTTTGGCGGTCCGGCCAATAAAGGAGGGATCGCCGGTGAAGCTCGCGCGCCCTCTCGTCTCCTGGGCCAGGCGCAGCGATACGGAAGAATGCTGCCGCATCCTGGGCGTGGAGTTTCGTGTCGACGAGATGAACAACGACGAAACTTTTTCGCGCGTAAGAATTCGCAAACAATTGTTGCCGCTGATGGAGTCTTTCAATAATCGCATCGTCGAAGCGTTGGGCCGCACCGCCAGCTTGCTGGGTGAAGATGCAACAGCTTTGTCTGACCAGGCGGGCGAGTTGCTGAAGCTGGCGACCGGCAGCGATACCAACGACCAGACCGAGAATGTTGAAACCAAATTGCCGGCGCTAAACGTAAAGGTTCTCTTGCAGGCGCCAGCAGCAGTGCGGCGGCGGGCATTGCGTCAGTGGCTAGCCGACGGCCGGGGAAACCTGAACCGGTTGGAAATGAGTCACCTGCTGGCGGTTGAGAAGCTGCTGACGGGCCGTGGCGGCAGCATCGTCGAACTGCCAGGCAGTTTTAGAGTCACCAGAATCGGGCAGCTTTTGCAAATTTTCAATTCAGAGCCCGAGGCGGTAAAGGGCCCGCCGACTCAGAAGTCCGGCGCGCGTCCGAAAAAGGGATTGAAAAAGCCTGCGGCCGCCTCTAAAATTTCCAGGCGTTGACACCGCCGGGCAAAAGACGGCGGTTTTCGCTTTTTGCGGTCGGGATTCAGAAGAAACCAGACGTGGAACTCGCCCGCCCGCCGGGGGTTCCAAAAGAAGGGCGACACAACCAGCCGAACGGCGCGGCGCATCCAAAGGGAGCCATTAGGTTGTCCTTTTCTTAATGTAAACCAGTTCGCTTAGGCCAGCGACAAAGCCTGCCGGATAAGGTATGATCGCGGTCGGAGGCATTAATGACTTTGAGTTCTACAGCTAGACAAATCGTTTTTTGGTTACTGATCATTGCCGGCGCGCTGCTGCTCTATAAGCTCGTCAACCCGTCAGGCAAGAACATCCAGCCGACGGATCTGACCTCGCTTTACTCCCGAATCGAGAAGGGCGAAATCAAGCAGTTGACCGTCAAGCAAAACGAGACAACCGCCGTTGACCAGCAGAACAACGAATTCCGCGTTCAGCTCACTAACGAGCAAATGAAGAACGAACTGTTCAAGAAGGCGAACGAAAGAAACGCCGACGGGACAGCTAAGGTTCTTAAGTTTGAAGACGATTCCGGCAGCAGTGGTCTATGGTGGCCGATGCTCATCACCTGGGCCCCGCTCCTCTTTATTATCGGCATCTGGGTTTTCATGCTGCGGCAAATGCAATCCGGCGGCAACAAGGCGCTCTCGTTTGGCAAGTCGCGTGCGAAACTTTTGAATAACCAACAGAAGCGCGTGACCTTTAAAGATGTTGCTGGAGTTGAAGAAGCCAAGGAAGAGCTTCAGGAGATTATCGAGTTCCTGAAGGAGCCGCAAAAGTTTCAGAAGCTGGGCGGACGTATTCCCAAGGGCGTCTTAATGATGGGCCCGCCGGGAACCGGCAAGACTTTGCTGGCGCGAGCAATTGCCGGCGAAGCCAACGTTCCCTTCTTCTCAATTTCTGGTTCAGACTTTGTGGAAATGTTCGTCGGTGTCGGCGCGTCGCGCGTGCGTGACTTGTTCGAACAGGGGAAGAAGAATGCGCCCTGCATCATCTTCATCGACGAGATCGACGCGGTTGGCCGTCATCGTGGCGCGGGCCTGGGTGGCGGACACGACGAGCGCGAACAGACTTTGAATCAACTGCTCGTTGAGATGGATGGTTTTGAATCCAACGACGGCGTGATTTTGATCGCTTCTACCAACCGGCCCGACGTTTTGGATCCGGCCTTGTTAAGGCCAGGACGTTTCGATCGTCGGGTCGTCGTTTCCCGACCTGATGTGCGCGGGCGCGAAGGAATTCTGAAAGTTCACACGCGCAAGATTCCGCTGGGCGAAGACGTGGACATCAGCGTCATCGCGCGCGGCACGCCCGGCTTTACTGGCGCGGACCTCGCGAACCTTGTTAATGAAGCGGCGCTGAATGCCGCGCGTTACAACAAGAAACTGGTGGCGATGGCGGACTTTGAGTTGGCTAAAGACAAAGTGCTGATGGGCGCCGAGCGCAAGAGCATGGTTATCTCCAACGAAGAGAAGCGCGTTACGGCTTATCACGAAGCCGGCCACACTTTGGTGGGCTTGAAAGTTCCGAACGCTGATCCGGTTCACAAAGTCACAATCATTCCGCGCGGCATGGCGCTGGGTGTGACGCAGCAATTGCCGGAAGGCGATCGCCACAACTACAGCGAAGAATACCTGCTGGGCCAGATCGCGATCCTGATGGGCGGGCGCATTGCTGAAGGCACTTTCCTCGGTAGCATCACGACTGGCGCATCGAATGACATCGAGCGGGCGACTGAACTCGCGCGCGCGATGGTCTGCGAATACGGCATGTCGGAAATGGGACCGCTCACTTTCGGCAAGAAAGAAGAGCAGATTTTCCTGGGCCGCGAGATTGCACAGCATCGCGACTTTTCGGAAGAGACTGCAATCCGCATCGACGAGCAGGTGAAGAAGATTGTCACCGCGCAGTTCGATCGTGCCAAGGCCATCATTGAAGACAATCGCGACACGATGGTGCGGTTGGCGGAATGTTTGCTGGAACGCGAGTCGCTCGATGGCGTTGAGATTCGGCGCATCATCGCGGGCCTGCCGCTTGACGAGGCTCAGCCAGTTGCAGATCCCGGCAGCGACGACGAACGGCCGCAGTTAAAAGAGCCTTCAGCCAAGCCGCTGAAACCGATTCTGCCGCCAATCACCGGAGGCAACCCGGCCCCCGCTTAAACTTGAGTGAGAGTTAACGAGAAATTGGGGAGCAGGTCGAATGGCCTGTTCCCTTTTTCTGTTCGAGCGGGAAGAATTTATCATTCATCATTTGAAATTTTTCATTTGTCATTTCCGGAGAAGACCTTTTTTGTCCGCTTCAGAGTTCTCTAGTCTTCCATCATGATCCGCGTGGTTTGACTCCTGTGAGGTAAGCCAAATGCTTTCTCTGCAATGAGAAATGAAAAATGTCAAATGATGAATGGTAAATCTTTCCTTCCTTCACGTATCATCCAGCCCGTGACCCGAGAACCGCATATCGCAGGCAAAGCCAGATTTACGCCATGGCTACAATTTCTCTTGTGCGTACTGTTCCTCAGCCTGTTGATCGGTTTTCGCGGTACTTGGTTTTCCAGAGCATTGGACTTTGTGCTCGTTTGCGTCAGCTTCGCGTTTCTAGTCTTGCTATCGTTCTTATTAATGCGAGTTCGCTGGAAACGGCGTCACAACGCGGCTGGAAGGAAGGTTCAAACCAGTTCCGACGTGGGCGATGAAATGCTTCGGCGCGTCCGGCGTTGGTGGACTGACGAAAAGAAGCCAAGCTGACGTCGTCACCGGTGCTTATCAATTGCCCTACTCTTTTTATTCGCAGATTCCGCAGATTTCGCAGATTGCAAAAAATCTACAGCTGTCAGCTCGGGAATTGGCGACACCTTTGCTGACAGTTTGAAATCTGCGTAATCTGTTTAATCTGTGAATGATTTTTCGAACATGCGCGAATGGCAGATAGCTCACGGCCGCACTCTTCCCATCGGCGAACGCACGCTGGTGATGGGAATTCTGAACGTCACGCCTGACAGTTTCAGCGATGGTGGTGAATTCCTCTCAACCGACAAAGCGCTCGCGCACGCTGAGCAGATGATTGCCGAAGGCGCCGACATCATCGACGTCGGCGGTGAATCAACCCGGCCCGGCGGCGAAGCGATTGTTTCGGCCGAAGAAGAACTAAAACGCGTCTTACCGGTTATTGAACAGCTCGCCAAACTTTCGAGCGTTCCCATTTCCATCGACACGACCAAAGCCGAAGTCGCACGCGCAGCTTTGCAGGCCGGCGCGACGATAGTTAACGACGTCTCCGCTTTACGTTTTGATTTTCATGTCGCTGATGAGGCAGCAAAGGCTGGCGCAGGTTTAGTGTTAATGCATTCGCGCGGCACGCCGGCAACGATGCACAAGCTGCCGCCGGTCGCGGACATCTTTCATGAAGTAACGAAAAGTATGCGCAGCAGCATTGCGATGGCCGAACGCCGCGGCGTGAAGCGTGAATCGATCGTCATCGATCCCGGCATCGGTTTTGGCAAGAGCCAGGAACAGAACATCGAATTGATCGCGAAACTCGATCAGCTTATCGCCGCCTTCC
>JANMKA010000041.1:0-21537 GCA_031371765.1 Blastocatellia bacterium | reverse complement strand
CTCGACGCACGCAGTGATCACCGTCGACAACCACAGCAGCGGGGTCCTGCTGGTTTATCGCGGTGAGCCATTTGATGAGCAGGAGCAGCAGATCGTCGAGATCTTCGCGGCGCAGGTTTCTCTTCTCATCGGTCAGCTGAGCGCGCGGGAACAGATTCAGGGGTTGGCCGACACGGACGACCTCACGGGCATCGCCAACAAACGCTATTTCCGGCGGCAACTGCCGCAGGAGATCGACCGTGCTCGGGTCTACTCGCTACCGCTTGCACTCCTGATGTTCGACGTCGACGACTTCAAAGAGATCAATGACCAGTATGGGCACACCGTTGGGGATCGGGTACTGGCGAGTTTGGCCGCGGTCATTCGCAAAGAGTTCAGACAAATGGACATTCTTACCCGTTATGCCGGAGATGAATTTGTAGCCATCATGCCGATGGCGTCAGGCAGTATGGCCCAGTCGGTTAGCGAACGAATCCGCAGCGCTGTCGAGTCTCAGAAATTCTCGGTGCGCCCAGGTACGTTTGTTCAAGTCGGCATCAGCATGGGTGTGGCCTGTTATCCCGACCAAGGCGAGACGACTGAAGAATTGTTGACGGCTGCCGCCCGAAAAATGCAGACCAACAAGCACGCGCGCAAGACGGTCATAAGCCTGGCGAACTTGCCGGTTACCAACCTTGATGCGTTGCGTTAGTCACCCAGCTAAATTATGAATTAATGCACGTCGCGTTTGCGGCGTGCTTTTTTTTTGAGGAACAGGGTTTTGCGCGCTTTCGCAATCCTCGCGTATAATTCCCTTCTCCTGTTTTAAAGCAGTTTCTGAGCCGCCTTGATGGCGGCTAATCAGTTCAAAGCGGATCCGATCGTGGCCAAGTCAACCCAGGATATGAGAAAGCGAACACCAGAGCCTTCGCGTGTAGGCGCGGAAGACGCGAGTGCGACCGGCGTCTTGGACCACGACCAGGCCGAAGAGGCAAAGCCGCGTCTTGATCCGGCCCAAGCCGTTAAGGATGCTCAGAAGCGCCGCTTTGCTGCACTTGATCGCGCGACGCTAATAGATATTTATCGCCAGATGTTGCTGGTCCGTCGCTTTGAAGAAAAGTCCGCAGAAGCCTACAGCACTGGAAAGATTGGCGGCTTTTGCCATCTTTACATCGGCCAGGAAGCCGTTGCGATCGGTGCCATTTCAGCGATTCGCAAAGACGACTATGTGCTGACCAGCTATCGTGAGCATGCGCATGCGATCGCTAAGGGAATGTCTCCGGATTCTGTGATGGCCGAGCTCTACGGCAAAGCTGGTGGCTGCTCTCATGGTAAGGGCGGCTCCATGCACATGTTTGATAAGGGAGTAAATTTCCTTGGCGGCCATGGCATCGTCGGCGGGCAAATTCCTTTGGCGACGGGTGTGGCTTTTGCCACGAAGTACAAGGAAACCGATCAAGTGACACTTTGTTTTTTTGGCGAAGCAGCGGTGAACCAGGGTGCATTTCACGAGTCGATGAATATGGCGCAACTTTGGAAACTGCCGTGCATCTACATCTGCGAAAACAATCAGTATGGAATGGGCACGTCACTCGAGCGCGCTATGTCGTTGCAGGACATTTCCCAAAAGGCCTGCGCTTACGAAATAGCTTCCGAGTTTGTTGACGGCATGGACGTTCTTGCTGTGCGCGAAGCAACCTTGAGAGCCGTGGAACGCGCGCGGAAAAATTATCTGCCTACGCTGTTGGAAGTCCGTACGTATCGCTTCATGGGCCACTCAATGTCTGACCCGGGAAACTATCGGACGCGTGCGGAGATTGAACGCCACCAGGAACGCGATCCGCTCAAGCTGTTCTCAACCAGCTTGAAAGAAGAAGGAATTATGAGCGAGGCAGAAATGAAGAAAGTCGACGACGACGTGCGTGCGGAAGTTGAGCAAGCTGTACGCTTCGCTGAAGAAAGTCCGTTGCCGGCGCCCGAAGAGTTGTTCACGAATGTCTACGCTGATCCAATAGCGGAAAACGAATAGATTTTGGTCTGTCTAAGGAAACAGGAACGAGTTCAATGGCTATCGTAACAATGCGCGAAGCGCTCAATCAGGCACTACGAGAAGAGATGAAGCGCGACGAAAATGTTTTTCTGATGGGCGAAGAAGTCGCCGCCTATCAGGGCGCATACAAAGTTACCAAAGGCCTGCTCGAAGAGTTGGGACCAAAGCGCGTCATCGACACGCCGATTACGGAACTTGGATTTGCTGGTCTGGGTGTGGGCGCCGCGATGGCTGGGCTACGGCCAATCGTGGAGTTCATGACCTTCAATTTCTCGATCCTCGCCACCGATCAAATCATCAACTCGGCCGCCAAGATGCTGTACATGTCCGGCGGTCAGTTCAATATTCCGATTGTCTTTCGTGGCCCGGGCGGTTCCGCGTTTCAGGTTTCGTCGCAGCATTCGCAGGCGCTCGAATCCTGGTTCGCATATTTTCCGGGCTTGAAAGTTGTAATGCCGTCCACGCCTGCCGACGCTAAAGGGCTGTTGAAATCATCCATTCGCGATAACGATCCGGTTATTTTTATCGAGCAGGAACGGATGTACGGCAACAAGGGCGAAGTTTCCGATGATCCTGAGTTCACCATTCCGCTGGGCGTGGCCGACGTCAAGCGCGAAGGCAAAGATGCGACTATCGTGGCGCGTTCATTAATGGTTCCGGTGGCATTGAAGGCGGCAGAGGCACTCGAGAAGGAAGGCATTTCCTGCGAGGTAATCGATCCGCGAACCATCAGGCCGCTGGACATTAAAACCATAGTCGACTCGGTCAAAAAAACTAATCGCGTCGTCGTTGCCGAGGAATCGCATCCCTTCTGCGGCGTGGCTGCAGAGATCGCTTCAGAGATTATGGAGCGCGCTTTTGATTATCTGGACGCACCCGTGAAGAGAGTTTCCGGTGTCGACGTGCCGATGCCTTACGCAAAGAATCTCGAGGACGCGGCAATACCGAATGTCGCCCAACTCGTGGCGGCGGTTAAAGAAGTCTCTTATATGGAGTAAATCGTGAATCGTAAATCGTTAATAGAAGTTTTTAGAACAGTGTTGCCCTGAACGTCGCACATGCTTCGATTTACCATTAACCATTTACGATTAACTTCTATTCACGATTTACGATTCACGAGGATTCGAATGGCAACTCAGGTGATCATGCCCAAGCTCTCTCCCACCATGGAAGAGGGCCAACTCTCTCGCTGGCTCAAGAAAGAGGGCGACAAAGTGTCGATGGGCGAGCCGCTCGCGGAGATTGACACCGACAAAGCTACGATGGAAATGCAGGCGCTCGGCAACGGCGTGCTGCGCAAGATTTTCATTCAGGAAGGTGAGTCCGCGCCGCTCGGCCAGTTAATTGCGATCATTGGGGAACCCGACGAGGACATTTCTTCGCTTACAAGCCAGGCACCTGCCAGCGCGCCGGCGAAAACGGCCGCTCCAAATGTCGAGGCTACTCCCGCTCCAGCAGCAAAAGAAGTAGCCGCCGAACCGAAAGCTGCGAAGACCCCCGAAGCTGATACGCCGGCAAGCGGAAACGGGCAACAAGCTCCGGCGCCGATCGCGACGGCCGCAACTGGCCGGCTGATAGTTTCCCCGTTGGCCGCGCGTATGGCCGCCGAGTCCGGTATCGATTTGCGTTCAGTGAATGGCAGCGGGCCCGGTGGCAGAATCGTCAAGCGCGATGTCGAAGGACTGATTGGCCAGCAAGGTTCCGCCGCGCCGAGCGCTGTCACTAAGCAAACGCAGCTGCGCGCAGTCCCCAGTCCTGTTCAGCAGTCGGCCATTACCGCGGCGTCGGCTTATCGCGACGAACCAGCCAGCGAAATGCGCCGGACCATCGCCAAGCGTTTGGTAACTTCGCTTGGACCAGTTCCCCATTTCTTCCTGACAACTGAAATTGAAATGGACCGCGCTGCGGAAATGCGCAGCGGCATCAACGCGCTCGATCCAGAACTCAAGATCAGCGTCAACGACATCATTATTAAAGTCGCCGCCGCGGCGCTGCTGCAACATCCGCAGGTCAATGCCTCTTATCAAGATAAGGTGGTGCGCTACTACGAGCACGCCGACATTGGCGTGGCTGTCGCGGTTGAAGAAGGTCTAATTACGCCGATCGTTCGGGCAGCGGATCAAAAGTCGCTGAGTCAAATCGCCAGCGAGGTCCGTGAACTTGCAGGCCGTGCACGGGAACGCAAACTTAAGCCTGAAGAGTTTATGGGGGCAACTTTTTCAATCAGCAACCTTGGTATGTTTGGTATCGACGAATTCACGGCCGTTATCAATCCGCCGGAAGGAGCGATCCTCGCTATCGGCGCTATGTCTCCCAAGCCGGTCGTAAAAGACAATCAGGTTGTAGTTCGTCAGATGATGCGAGTGACGATGTCCTGCGATCATCGTGTGATCGACGGCGCCACTGGAGCTAAGTTTTTGCAGACTTTTAAGAAGATTCTGGAGAACCCGCTGTTCCTGGTTGTTTGAGACCAACAACAGCGCGGCCTCAACCTGAGATCGGGGTAACCCGATCTTTTTTGTTGTAAGTCTTGGTGGCACAGACTTCAGTCTGTGGTCGGTGGAGGCACAGACTAAAGTCTATGCCACTTATGCGTTCTGGAACTTCATTCAAGGACCGTGGCAGTGCACCTCACGTGGCGCTGGTAATCGTGCAAATATTTTTCGGCACGTGGCCCATTGTTGGCAAGATTGCCTTGCGTTCAATCTCCAGCACCAGCCTGGTGGGCTTTCGCATTGTCGGCGCGGCCCTCATCTTCGCGTTGCTTCGCAGAAAGTTCGGGCCGCTTCGTCATTTACCTAAGCGCGTACTGGCGTGGGTTGTGCTTTCAGCTTTGCTTGGCGTGGTTGTAAATCAACTACTGTTTGTTAAGGGCCTGTCGTATACGACCGTAATCAACGCCACGCTGTTGACGACCACGATCCCGGTATTCACCCTGGTTATCAGCATCGTGATGGGCCATGACCGCGCCTCGCTGCGGCATATATTGGGAATCGTGCTGGCGGCGGTCGGTGTCATCTACCTGGTCGATCCCTTCCGCGCGACGTTCTCGGCGACCACCACACGCGGCAACCTGCTTATCGTCGCGAACTCGTTTTCATATGGCGCGTACATCGCTGTCTCGAGAGATCTGGTGAAGCGGTATGGCGCATTCAACGTAATCACCTGGCTGTTTCTGGTGAGTGCGATAATAGCGTTGCCACTTGCGATTTATTCCTGGAGCACGGACGGTCTGCAGAATGTTCCGGGCAGCGCCTGGCTGGCTATCATCTACATCGTGCTGCTGCCCACCGTACTTGTTTACTACCTGAATGCCTGGGCCCTCACGAAAGTCGCGCCGACGATCGTTGCGGTGTACATCTACCTGCAACCGCTAGTCGCATTTGGATTAGCACCCGCAATCCTGGGCGAGACATTGAACTCGCGAACACTTTTGGCGTGCGTTTTGATTTTTGCCGGCGTGGCAGTCGTTACGATTAAGAGTCGCAGCCGCGCCGTTGAAGAAGTTTCCGAAGATCCTGAGGCGATGTCACACTAAGGTTTCAAGTTTCAAGTGCCGAGTTTTAAGTTTCAAGTTTTTGAGCCGCGGCACCGGACTTTTGCAACGCGAACCTAAAACTTGAATTCCGAACTTAGAGCTTAAGCGACGTGATAATTCGCCCAACCGGATAGAGATTCATTTGCGGATCGAAATACGGCGAACGGTGGTAAAAGAATTCGAGCCGCGCGCGTGGACTGGCGGCAACCTTCGGATCGCTTGCCAGTTTTTGTTGGTACTCGTCGCGCAGTTTCGGATCCTTTGCGAGCATCTCGCGGGCCAGCTTCTCCAAAACGTAATTCTCGCCGTACTCTTTCTGCTCGAAAACCGCATCGAAGAATCCCCAATGGACCAGCGAGTCGGGCGCGTCCGGCTCAAGCAAGTTGATCGCCACCCTGGCCGCCGGCTGTGCTAAAGGAACGACAATTGATCCGGCGGGAAACGTCCGGCGCTCGTGCACTAGCTCAGCCTTAAATGAAGGCATCAAACGTCCTTCAAACGGACCGTTCGGCCACTTGACGTCTGTAAACCGGTAGCTTTCGATGTCCAGCGCAGTTGCCTGTGGCAGCGCAACGGAATTAAGACCGTGCGCCTTGATGACGTCGATCACTTCGTGCCATTGGACCGGCACAATGTAGTAAAGCGGCGGGGCGGCGGCGGCCGTCACACGAAACTCGTTGTAAAACGGAACCGTCAGGTCAATCGGCTTAGTGCCAAACGTCACATAGGGCGCTCCCGACACCTCGCTCATTTCTGTGTGCGATTCGATTGCACGTACCTTGTAGGGCGTCGCCTTCTCGGTTAACTCAAAATCAAGCGGATACGGATGGGTAGGATTGTAGCTCCGTCCGGCAGCTATTGTTTTTTCGTCCGCTTCCTTTACCACCTTTAGCAAAGTCTGCGGATCGCTGCTTACCTCTTCCAAAGCTGAACGCAGAAAATCATAAGTGCCAATTACGCGCGAACGATAGTCTTTCAACATGTGCGTCTCGATCAAAATCGCAGGCCGGTTCCTGAGCGGAACGTATCCGGTCGAGAAACGCGGGCTGCCGTTGAAGTCCCGGATACCTTTCGTCAGATCCCGGTTGTCGATGAACTCGAGGTACCAGGAGACGACATTGCCCGCGGCTCCAGTTTTCGCCGCCACGCGTTCGTCAAACATCGCTCTTTCCCACGCGAGCACGCCAGCATCCACACCTGCGTGATGTTCATGGTGGAAGGTGATAACCGATTGATAGTCAGCGCCGTCGGTGACGTGACAGTCAATGAACAGGTCAGGTTGCCATTTGTTCCAGAGAGCCAACCACGCTCGAGTCTCCGGCGTGTCAGCCTTCATGTAATCGCGATTCAGATTTTGATAAGTGCTGGTGGTGCGCCAACCCATTTCCGCTGGACCGTTTTGGTTGATGCGATTGTAGGGACCTACGCGTTCATGGCCATCGGGACTGTAAATGGGGATGAAAAGCACCACGACATTCTTCAACAAACCGGCGCGCGTCTTTGTGATGGCTATGTCGCGCAACAGCGCGAGACCAGCGTCTTTACCGTCAGGCTCGCCGGCGTGAATGCACGCCTGGATCAATATCACTGCCTTGTGTCCACGCTTTGCCGAGTCGGGTGTAAACGTCTCGCCTTCGGTCGCAAGCAGCAGCGGCAGGTCGCGGCCTTCCCCGCTCTTGCCAAACGTTTCGTATTTGATCAGCGACGAAGCGCGGTCGAGCCGTTTCGCGTATTCAATCGTCGCAGCGTAGCGCGGCGTCTCGCGATATTCAGTTTGCTCGGCATAAGTCCGCCACTCAGCCGGGACGTTCGGGCTCTGATTATTTTGTGACATTGCGATGATCGAGAAGACTAACAAGAAGAAAAGCACGAGAGGAAAGTGTTTTGTTGGATATCTCTGTGCGTGCTTTGTGTTCTCTGTGCCTCTGTGGTGCAGCACTTGACTCATAAAGATTCACCACAGAGACACGGAGAACACGAAGTACGCTCAGAAACAAATGAAATTAGGACGGCACCGATTCTAACTCTCGCGCGCAACGAACTCTAAGCGCGGAAAAGATCCTGTTCACAAGAGCGGCACTGTGAACGACGGCGCGCGTTGAGAGTGCCACAACCCAGGCAACGAGTGTACATGGTGCGCGCAAACCAGCCGGTGATGATCGCGGGCACGCCGAGTATCGCGACCAGCACCAGCAAGTTCAAGAGCAAGTCTTTCAAGCTTTGTAGTTCTCCCGCACGTCTCCGCCTCTTCTAACTGTCTCCCATGTTTGGAAACGTTGTAAACCCTGGACGCCTTATCAGCAAGGCTTAGTCATTAACGACACACAATTCGTTGAGCAATTTAGCAGAGTTATGTTAGATTGAACGCATATTAATTCTGAGTTCTGACCTCTGACTGCTGATATGTTCGACATCGTAGAAAAGCATTGGCCCATGTCGGAAGGCGACGGCAAAGCAGCTCGTAAAAAGAGGCCGCGCATACTTGCTATCACGACGGACTGCTGCACTGGTTGCGCTGGCTCGCCGGCCTGCATCGAGTATTGCCCGATCGAAGCGTGCATGTTCTGGGTGCCCGACGAAGATCATCCGCCGTTTGGCCGCATCGAAGTCGATCCATATCTCTGCATCGGCTGCCAGAAATGCATCAGCAAAGGACCTGATGGTGCTTTTCTCGACGGCTGTCCCTGGGATGCGATTGAAATGGTACCGACCGACGACTGGGAAGCTGTGCACGGCATTGCACTCCCGGATTTACCACCGCCACCGCCTACGGCTTAGTGCTCTTCTCGTTAACACCCATGCGGCTCTTGATGGCATTCGCTGTCAGGGCCGCTTGTTGTTTTAGGCGGTCGCTGTCCGTCGCGCCACCACTCGCGTAGTTTTCAACTAACTGCAAATCGTCGGGCGTTCCCACCACCGCGAGCGCGCGCAATGCTTCCCAAATGCTTTGCTCGTCAGACTTGATGGTCAAGACCGGCTGGCCGACGGTAACACTAGAACCGGCGGCAACCATGAGGCTGTCGATCGATCCCGAGAGTGGCGAGCGCATTGCCGCTACCTCATTATTTGGCTCTCGAATGCGAGCGAGCAGCGTGCCTCTGCTTACCGATGCGGCTTTGGCTAGACTACTCTCGAGCATTCCGGCAACCGGCGAATTTACGGTGAAAGGATTAAGCATGGACGTCAGCTCTGGCCGGGCGCTCGCATCGTTGAATCTCACTAACGCCAGTGCCCCGTTTCTCCTGACGATCGGCTGTGAATCCAGCAACAACTTTTTCAACGCGTTGTGAAATTCTTCAGACTTGTTGTCCGAGCCCATGACCCACGCGGTGGTGAGCCGGAATTCTGTCTCGGGATTATCAGCTAGCGCAACAATCTGCGGATACCACTGCACCGCTGCGGGGTCACGTCGCTCGATGCGATCCTGGACTTGCAGCAACGCGTGCTGGACGTGACGCGGGTGGCCGTAGTCAGACAAGTATTTTGTGATCTCGGCGTCTGAAAGGCCGCGGCCAAACCAGGTCAAGTACCAGGTCAGGAACGATGCGACTACGAACAGGATGGCAAGAATTAGAATTGGACCAGAGGCGCGAATGCGTTTCACCGGCGGAGTGGTGACCTTTACTTCAGGATTGTTTCCGTTGGCAGTCATGCAAAACACTTTACGGATGCAACTGGATAATACTCAGAAGAGGAAGCTGAGGATAAAGGTGATACAGCATTAAGTACACAACGACGCCCGTAATTGAAACATACAACCACAGCGGCAGCGTCCAGCGGGCAATGCGGCGGTGACGGATAAAGTCCCCTCGGGCTGCCCGGTAAAGCGTCAACAGAATCAGTGGAACAATCACCACGGCGAGAATGGTGTGTGTCAGCAGAATTGTGAAATAGATTGGGCGCACAATTCCCTGCCCGGGAAACCGCGTCGCGCCATGATAGTAGTGATAAGTGAGATAGCTGATTAGAAAGAGAGTTGAGGTTGCGAACGCAGTGAGCTGGCAATTGCGATGCGCGTTGATTCTGCCCTTGCGAATGAAAAAATATCCGGCAATTAAGAGGATCGCGCTGGTGGAATTCAGGATTGCGTTGACGTGAGGCAAGTAAGAAATGTATTCAGGCATTCAATTCGCCGAGTGAAAAGTGAAACGTGAAAAGTGAAGTCGTGAGTGAAGCAGCACTGCAGTGAAGCCTCTAACACCGTAATCTCCAGCTTTATTCGTTGCTCTTAACTTTTCACCTTTCACCTTTCTCTTTTCACCGCTTCTTTCCCCTGCTCCGTCAACGAATAGAAATCGTTACCTTCTTCATTAAGCAGTCCATCCTGCACCAGCTTTTCAACCGCATCGAACACTGCCGTCCGCTGCTCGGGATCGTTGCCGCCCGCCTCAAACAGTTCATGCAGATCAAGCTTCTCTTTGTTCCAGCGGGCGAAGCTGTGGAGGACGCGTTTGGTTATTTCATGCACGGTAGGACTGGTACCACAATTTGGAGGGCTAGGGCTGCTTCGGCTTCATGTTCGCCATCATCGATTTTACATCGGGCGGGACGGCGCGGCCACGAGCATCCAACAAAGGCGGTGACGCTGGCGCCTTGGCAAAAGTCCGCGCTTCCGCTGCGGCGGGTGCTCCTGCTGAACGCTTCATGAAAGGGATGGGCAGCTTGCCTTCCGACTTCAAATACAGCAGCGGGTTTGCGGCGAACATCAGGGCCATAAGTAGACAAACGGCCGTAATGAACAGGTTGTCGGTAGTAAAAAACTCTCCAGAAAACAAGGCGTTCAAGACCGCGAGCGCAACGAAAACGATAGCGACCACAACACAAACAAGATTTAAGAGTCGAACTTCGCCCTTCATTTCCATTACCCCTGTCTTCGCTTCAGCCAAATCAATCCGTCCTTATTAGAGTTTCAAGTTTCTAGTTCCAAGTTTCAAGTTTTCGCCTCCGTCTAGAGATTTGAAACTTGAAATTTGAAACTTCTTAGTGTTTCGCTTTGCCCGCTGGCGTTGGCTTCTCCGACACTTCCTCGTAGCCACATCGTTCACACTGCCAGATCGGAAAAACATCGCCGGGGGAAGCTGTGCTTTGATAAATCGCACGGTCGGAGGGAATGATCTTGCCGCCACAGCGCGGGCAAACCCGGCCACGTGTGGTTCGCTTCCCGACGTCGATCCTCAGCAGATTTTCTTCCGGCATTTACTCGTCTTCTTTTTCTTCTGCTTCTGCTGCGGACTCCTGGTCATCACGGTGATAACGCTTCAGCACAACAAAGATTGAGCAGAACATCGTCACCGGCGGCACCAACAAAACCAGCACACCGATGTTGAAATTCCTAATGAAAAAAGCGTTGTTCGAGCCCGCCAGCGCTGCCCGGCACATCGCACACTGCGCGGCAGACGGCGACACGATCAGCACCAACATTATCGCAGCCGCCACGCTCAGCAAAACTAATCTCTTCAAGCTAACGCGCATTAGTGTTCCTCGGCGGCCGGTGGCTGCTCTTTAAACTCATAACGCAAGCCAGCCGACCTGAAGCTGTCAGGGAAAAAGACAAACAGCAGACAGATGCAGACTACCAGCATAGGCACGATCGTCAGGATCAAACTCAGGCGCTCAAATTTCAAGTGCATGAAGTAGGCCACGATCAAAGCGGCCTTGATGATTGAAAGACCGAGCAGAATCGTCAGCATAAGGTGGAGGGCCATCGGCTTGTAGGCAAGTCCGATTTCCACCAGCGTCAACACAACCAGCCAAACCCAGATCGATGTAAACAATTTGTTGCTGCCGGCAAAGTGCTCTTCTTCAACATGTGCGCTCATCTTTGGTTCCTCCGCCTAGCTGTCAGAAAGCGTCGTCAAGCCTTCGCACTCCAAAACTACTTGGCCAGATGTCCGCCAACATCGACGGACAGGATGTAAATCAGCGGGAATACAAACATCCACACCAGATCGACAAAATGCCAGTAGAGCCCGCTGATCTCGACGTCTTCGTGCTTCAACTTCTTAATGCGGGCGGCGATGACGCCCAAATAGACGGCACCGGTGGCAACGTGAAACATGTGCAGGCCGGTGATGGTGAAAAAGGTAGCCCCAAACAAAGGTGACGGCAGTTTTCCGTCGGTAGTCGTAAACGTCGAAACCCAGTGGGCGGGCAAACTGAACGGCCGTAGGCCTTCAGTGATCAAGTGGTTCCACTCGATCAAGTGCAGCACCAGAAACGCGATGCCGAAAAATATCGTTCCCAGTATCCATTTGCGCGCTGTGGCCAAGTCTCTCCGACTGGAAGCAGAGACCGCAAAGACCATCGTCAAGCTCGACGACAGCAGGCAGAACGTCATCACCGACGAAAAGACAATGCTGGGGTAAAAAGGAAACGGCGTAGGCCAAACGTTTGAGGCGCGCAGGTAGGCGTAACCCATTAGCAGCGCGGAAAACGTCAGCGAGTCGGAAACGATGAACAACCACATTCCCAGCTTGCGATGACCAACACGATAGGGGTGTACACCACCATCCCAATCGGCTGCGGGAAAATGTACTGCGCGTGCTTCAGTACTCACCAGTCACCTCCAAGTGGCGCAGACTTTAGACTGCGCGCTTTGAAATTGTATTGAGTCGAGTCCCACAGACTAAAGCCTGTGCTACCTAAGTCTGTGCTAAACCTGCCGCCAAAAGAAAAGCAGGAAGAACAGATAAATCCATAAGACGTCCATGAAATGCCAGTAAAGCGAAACCGCGTCCGTTTGCGCCTGCCTTTTGGTTGTCGCCAATTCATCGTCAGTTCTGATACGAGAACGCAAGGTCAGAAACCCGAGCCCTGCCAGGCCACCCAACAGATGCAGTCCATGGGTTGCGGTCAATAGATAGAAGAAAGAACTGTGCGGATTTGACGAAATATAAATTCCCTGTCGCGCCAGTCCCCTCCAGGCAAACAGTTGCGAACCAAGAAAACCAAGTCCCAGCAACGTAGTCAAAACGAGCAAACTCTTGTGCGCGCCTTGCTCGCCGCTTTTCAGTTTGCGTCGCGCGAATTCCAACGTGATGCTGCTGACGATGATCAGCGCCGTGCTCAACAGTAAAACGCGCGGCATGCGCAGCGCCTGCCAATCGTTGGCGGACGCAGCCCGCACGATGTAGGCACTGCTGAGCGCGGTGAACAGCATCAGAATTGATGCCAGCGCGACCCACATGCCGATGCGATACCGGTTAACACGCGCGTCGAAAAAGGCGTCGCGGTGGCCGTTGCGTTTCGGCGAGCCGTTACCGTTCGGGCCGCGACCTTTCGAGCCGCCGCCAAATCCGGTTTTTTTAAGTGGCTTAGTGCCGGTGACCGTTGTGGCCATTACCACCTACCCTTTCGGCTTCGGTTTCTGGTTCAGTTTGCATCACAAAATCGTTCGGCGCACCGGGCACCGCAAATTCGTAAGGACCGCGATAAACAACGGGCAGCACGCCGGCAAAGTTGTCGTGCGGCGGCGGGCTGGCGGTGGTCCATTCGAGCGTCGTCGCGTCCCAGGGATTCGGCCCGGCCTTCTTGCCTTTGAAAATGCTCCAGATCAGGTTGAAGTAAAATATAAACTGCGTCAGCACCGTGATGATGGCCACCACGGAAACAAAGACGACCAGCGGATGCAGTCTGCTCAGAAATGTGTATTCCGTAAACTGCGAATAACGGCGCGGCATACCGACCAGTCCCATCACATGCATGGGGACAAAGATGCAGTAGACGCCGACAAACGTAATCCAAAAATGAATCTTGCCGAGGGTTTCGCTCATCATGCGGCCAAACATCTTGGGAAACCAGAAATATGTCGCCGCAAACATTCCGAAGATTGAGGCCACACCCATCACCAGGTGGAAATGCGCCAGCACAAAGTAAGTATCGTGCATCGGCAAATCGAGCGAAGTCTGGCCCAGCACCAGGCCGGTAATGCCACCGGCAACAAACAACGATACAAACCCAATCGCAAAAAGCATCGGCGTCGTGAAGCGAATTCGCGCGCCCCACAAAGTGCCCAGCCAGTTGAAAGTCTTCACTGCCGACGGTACGCCAATCGAAAGAGTCAGAATCGAAAAAGTCATCGCCGAATAGGGACTCATGCCGCTGATGAACATGTGATGTCCCCAAACGAAAAAGCCCAGCAGTCCGATCGCGAAGATTGCAAAGACCATCGCGCGATAACCAAAAACCGGTTTGCGCGCGAACGTCGACAAAATATGAGAGGTGGCGCCCATGCCCGGCAGGATGGCGATATAAACTTCCGGGTGGCCGAAAAACCAAAACAAGTGCTGCCACAAGATCGGCGAACCGCCGGTGTGAATGGGAAAGCTTGGCGTGGTTCCGGAAAGAATGCCGCTGACGTAAAGCCCGCCCGGGATAAAGAAGCTGGTCCCGGCAAGACGATCAAGCAACAGCAGAATCCCGCCACCCAGCAGCACTGGAAACGACAGCAGGGCTAGCACAGCCGTTGTGAACCACGCCCAGCAGGTAAGCGGCATGCGCATCAACGACATTCCCCGAGTGCGCATGTTCAGAAGTGTAGTGATGAAGTTAAGGGCGCCCAGCAATGAACCCACGCAAAAAATTGCGATACTGATGATCCAAAGGTTCATGCCCATTCCCTGCCCCGGTCCGGCTATCGGGCCCAGGGCACTTAAAGGCGCGTAACCGGTCCAGCCTCCAATCGGTCCGATCGTTGAAGCAGATCCGGACAAGAAAATCGCGGACAGGATCACGATGAAGCCGACCAGCGTCACCCAGAACGACAGCATGTTCAGCACCGGAAACGCCATATCTTCAGCGCCAATTTGGATCGGCAGGAAGTAGTTGCCAAAGCCGCCTTGCGGTGCAGTCGTTAGCACAAAGAAGACCATGATCGTGCCGTGCATCGTCACCAACGACAGGTAAAACTCTGGATTGATCACGCCGCCGGGAGCGCCACCGGGGAAGAGCGTCGCCAGGATGGGCCAGTTCGTGCCGGGCCAGGACAGGTTCATGCGCATCAGCACCGACATGGTCATGCCGACGATCACCGCGACCAGCGCCAGGATGATGTACTGGATGCCAATTACTTTGTGGTCCAGACTGAAGATGTACTTACGAATGAAGCTGGTCGGCGGCTCGTGTCGATGGACTGCTTCGTGCGTTTCAACTGACATCGCAATCTCCTCGTAGGGAACGAATGAGCGTAGAAGATTTCCTTGTTCGTCTAGTAAGTCGGCAACGGATACTTGGCTAACAATTCCGTGATGCGACTCTGAAATTGCTCCTGCGGTAGCGCCATCAACGCCTGATGCTCAGCTTCGGGCAGCACCAGCATGTAGCTCTTCATCTTAAAATGGAGTTGGCCGCAAAGTTCGGCGCAGGCCAATTCATACTTGCCCGTTTGATTTGCGGTGAAGTGAACGCGAATCGCCATGCCCGGAACCAGGTCCTGCTTAAACCGGAGTTGCGGCACCCAGAAATTGTGAATCACATCCTTTGAACGCAGGATTAGTTCGACAGGCCGGTTAACGGGAATCGCAATGACGCTGTGGGTCTGGTCGTCTTTGGCATTCGGGTCGGTTTCGTCGAGGCCGATGAAGTTCAGCGCGGAATCGTCTATCAGACTCGGATCGGTGCGGCCAAACACGCCGTCGTGACCCGCGTAGTGAAAATTCCATTGAAACTGCTGCGCGACCACTTCGACCTGAAACGAGCCCGCGGGCGCTTTAGCAAAGTGCAGCGAAGCCCAAACGCTTTGGCCCATCACGGCGAGGCCGATAAAAATGATCGCCGTCACAATCGTCCAAATGACTTCGAGACGATTGCTGCCGTGGGTATAGACAGCACGGTCGTTGGCTGGTCGCTCGCGATATTTCCAGACCATGTAGCCCAAGGCCACCTGAGCGGCAGTGAACGAGATTCCCACCACGATGATCGTGATCAGGAATTGTCGATCGAGAGCCGCGGCGTGGGAAGAAATGGCGGCAGGAAACCACCACTGCTTAACGAAAAAGATACTCACTGAACCCAGCGTCAGGATCCAGATAATAACCGCAAGAGCTCGTCCCATCGGTTAGCTCCTTGAGTGAAACGTGAATAGTGAAAAGTGAAAAGTAAACGCTGAACGGCGAACACAAGTAAGTGCCGTGCTTCAATTTGCAGCACCCTGGCCTACTTTTTGCTATTCACCATTTACTATTCACTGTTCACTGTTTTTACCGGTCCAAAACCATCAAGATAAATAAGAGCGGAAGATAAATCACCGAAGCGAGCAATAACTGTCGCGCGGCCTGACGCGATTTTGAAAACGCGGCCCGCAAACTGAAGTACAGGAATAGCAATCCCAAAACAATTGCGCCAACAAAATAAATTTTGCCCGCAGTTCCCAGCAACGTTGGCAGGAGACTAACCGGCAAGAGCATCACGGTGTAAAGAACTATCTGCTGGCCGGTTACGCGACCATCGGGCTCAACTACCGGCAACATGAGAATGCCTGCACGCGTGTAGTCTTCGCGATACATCCAGGCAATTGCCAGGAAGTGTGGAAACTGCCAGAGAAAAAGAATGGCGAACAGCACCCAGGCCTCGACACCGATGGTTCCACGCGCGCTGGCCCAACCGATAAGCGGCGGCACGGCGCCGGGAAACGCTCCCACGAAAGTCGAAAGTGAAGTTCTGGTTTTCAGCGGCGTGTAGGCAAACAAATAGCCGGCTATGACGGTCAATCCTAATACCGCGCTCAGCGGGTTGACTAAAACTACCAGATAAATTTCCGCGAGTACCGTAAGACCAACGCCAAAGGCGAGCGCTTCCCAGGGAAGGAGTTTGCCGGTTGGCAAAGGCCGGTTTGCGGTGCGGCGCATCAGCGCATCGAGGTCTTTCTCCATGTACTGATTGAGCGTCGCAATGCCCGAAGACAAAAGAGCGATACCAACCATTGCGGTCAGCATCGCTGGGTAGTCGACGTGGCCCGGCGAAGCCAGCGCAAAGCCGGCGGCCGCAGTTAGCACAATCAAAAAGGTAATGCGCGGTTTGGTTAACTCAAGGTAAGCGGCCACACGATCGCGCGCACTCAAACGCTCGAGTTGAACTACCGCTGGATTAAGTTCTATTGCGAATTCTTCCATCTAGTCTTTTGTACTGAACTGTCTGAACGCTTAACCGCGTTGCGGCGCCGCGGAAAACTTTAGCGCCTGTGCCGCTGGGCGCAACACCTTAAATATCCTCAATGTCAAAACTATTGTGGTCGCGAAAACCAATGCGCCGCAGGCGACGTGTGCGACTGTAACTCCGACCATCGGGTTCAACGGCTGCGGATCGTTTGGCGAAGCCGCGCGCACGATATAAGCCGCGACCCCCAGGGATAACTGCACCACTAACAGCGCCAATGCGATCAGTGCCGGCCGAGTCAGGAACGGCTGATCGCGATGTCGCCGCAGGACCAGTAACGCCGCGCTTCCCAATAACAACGTGACCGCAATTGCGCCACCTATATGCGTCAATAAAAGATCGGTTGGCAGCGGCTTGTCCCACGTTGCCGAGTGTCGCAGGGTCGCGCCAATTATCAATTGCAAAAAGATCGTAGCCGCCGCGGCGGTGCAGATGTATCGAAGTGGCGGACCCGGATGCTCTTCTAAAAGCGGCCGGTGCGCCATCCAGCTTTGCGAAGTAAAGACCGCCAGGCTGACTGTTGTACAAAAGAAAAGTTGCGCCAGCGTCGCATGGGCCGCGGAAACAGCCAGCGGCAGGTTCAGCTTCACAGTTAACCCGCCGAGCAGTCCCTGTGCGATCACTCCAAACAAAGCGAGTAAGCCTAAGCGCCGTACCCAGCGTCGTTTCTCCTTTGCAAATAGAAAAACGACCAAAGCAATTGTCAATAAACCAACTGTGGTGGCCACCATTCGGTGACCGTGTTCCCAAAAAAGGTTACCCACCATTTTCGGAAACACCTGGCCGTTTGAGAGCGGCCAGTCGCTTGTCGCTAAGCCGGCATCGTGACTCGTCACCAACGCGCCGGCAATGATCAAGAAAAAAGTCGCGCAAGCGACGAGAAGCGCGAACCGATACAAACCTTTGCTCATTCAAAAACGCCATGCGATTTCCAATCCCGATTGCCGAATGGATTCTCTTAATCGGCAATCGGAAATTGGCAATCGGAAATGGAATCAGTGATGACCCGGGACTGGAACAACGATCGCGGGCATCATTTCCAAACCAGGCGCAGCAGCAGCGGTTGCAGCTTCGCCGAATGCGAAGTCAGCCTTGGCACTACCACTCGCGGGCACCGTCACCGACATCGTTTTTTCAGTTCCAGTAGCGCCGCCTTCATGCCATGCAGCCACGGTATAGGTTCCCGGCGGTACACCCTTAATGGTGAACGTTCCGTCTTCCGCGCTAACGGCGAAGAATGGATGCTTCAACACGCCGACGTAAGCCTTCATCCAGGGATGCTGGTTGCATTTGACCGGCACCAACACTTCAGAGCGTGCAAACGAGTGCGACATTGGCGGCGCGCCGTTTGGTTGTGATTGGTTCCAGTCAGGATTGTTCTTTGGCGTGAAATGAATGTTGTGCTGGGTAGGATCGCTGTTGGTGATGTTCAACTTCTGATTGACCATCGCACCCATCACATGCGGTTTGTAGTGACAGCCGCTTTGATCAAGCGTCACCGTGTCGGAAGGGGCAGTAAAAGTGTAATCGCCTACCTTCGTGCCATCGGCTGTTGCGCCATCTTTGATGTAAACAAACGCATAGGCCAATTTGCCATTGGCGACCACGTTGTCTTCAGTTGAAAGGTTCGGGCTCTTCTGTCCGCAAACCGGATCCGCAGAAGTGTCGATCTTCTTCGCCGCCGGCGCCGCGCCGTTATAAGCGATCGTGCCGGTTATCGTTCCTTCGTCGCCCTTAGGAGTAAAGGCCTTGCCAGTCGTTGTCGGCGTACTGTTGTCGCTGGTACCTTCAGGAGTCTTGCTGCAGGCCGAAGCCAGGCCCAGCAGCGATAAAGCAATCGTCAGAATCAGCCAGACCTTAGTCTGCTTCATAGACATAATCAGTTCCTCCAAATCAGAATAACTTTCGGCGTAACTCTAGCACGGGACGCTTCTCTAAGCAGAACCGTGCGCACATCAAACATTACATTCCGGGCGCTCTGGGATTGCTGCGCACACTTTGATTCTGCGCCAGCGGGCTGCGCTTAGATCGCCGCAATTTCTGTAGCGCCGTTTCCCCGCCCTTCCGCTTGAATTTATTTTCAGCCTTTTGCGCCGGCTGCGCTGCCGTCGTTGGCGCGGCCGGTGCTGTCGCCAACAACCTCCGCTGTTCGTCAGGCGTAAGCAGGAACATGTAACGAACCAGCAACCGCGCGTGATCGTCGTGATAGGCGGTGGCACTGGCCGGCGGATTCGGCAGATTGATTACCCAACGTTCGTCTTCTTTTCTGAATAAGCCGGTGGGCATCGCCGTGCCCGGGCTGATCTGCGATGGATCAAGCAACCAGCGGAAAGTCCACTCCGGCTTCAAGCGTTCACCAGCCAAAAGGAAGTTTGGCGCAATCGCAGTCGCGTCGTGCGCCGGATCGCCGGTGATGTGACACTTCAAACAAGGCGTGCCGGAAGTGAACATCTGTCGCGCGGTCAGCTTTTCTTGTTCGGTCAACGGCGCCATCGGCTCTTTGATGTACGGCTCCTGCTGGCCCGACATGGCCATGAAGAATCGCACCAGGGTCTGTAACTCGTTCGGCGAGAAATTGAACGTCGGCATGCGGAACTTGAGATACGGACGCACCCCATTGCGATCTAATCCCGGCTGTGGTTTCAAGTGTCCGCTTGTTTGCGTAGCCGGCGACGTCGCCGGTTTCGGCGAGCCAGCGGGCGAGGTGGTCGGCGAGGCGCTCGGCGCCGGTGTCGCCCGGGCGGCGTTATCAATTGCCGCGGCTTGTTCCGGCGTCTTCTCTCCACTGAGCGATGGATCGTGCAGGAACCTCAGCAGCCAGTTCGGATCGACGCGCGCGCCCTCGCTCGATAGTCGCGGCGGCAGCAAATCCTTACCTTCCGGAGTTTGGTAGAAGGGCAAATCCATCACCACCGAACGCTGGCCCACCTGAACCTGATGGCAACCGACGCAGTTGTATTTCTTTATTACCCACCAACCGTTTTGAATATCCTGGCGCCGCTGGTCCTCGGGATTGTAGAAGAGCGACGAAGGCACGTTCGCGCCTTCCGAGCCAACGCTGCCAAGCAGAAAAGTGGTCAAGGCATTGCGCCACTCTGGGGTCAGATAAGGCGTCGGCATGCGCAAACGATCTTTCGGGTCCTTTTCTTTGCCCTCGTCATAGATAGACGGCTGGGTGATCTTGTGTTCGAAAAATCCCTTGTGGTTGTACCAGGGTTTTTCTTCTTCTTTCTTCGGCGGGTTCGAACCAGGATCCGACGCAGAACCATGCAGGTTCAACGGATCAACTCCCTCTTCCGCATGCTTGGTATGCAAGGCAAAGTCGAGCCGCTCGATCGGCGTCGCGCCTTCAACCGTTAATTCCTTGCCGATTCTTTGCTCGTCTTCAAAGCCTTTGATTTCGTGACAGCCGGCACAGCCGTACTGCTTGATCAGCACGCGTCCTTTTTCTTTTAACTCCGGACTATCCATGAACGAAGCGTCGGCATACTGCGGCGGCGACGATAAAGAGAAAAGATAAGTGGCTATGTCCCGCGCATCCCCTTCGGTCAAACGGAAGTTGGGCATCACGGTCATGTTCTGCACTTGCAGTTCGGTGCCGTCGTTCGGACAACGCGAGTGCAATTCGGTATCAAAAACGTAAGGCAGGTTGTGCTTTGCGTAATCATCCGGAGTCAGATCGCGCTTCTCTTTCGGACAATAAGGCGCGAAGCGTTCACGCGGGTTGTGAATCCAGCGGACGATGTAATCAAAGTTTGCCTTCTCGCCAACCTTTTGCAGGTTCGCGGCAAACGTGCCTCCCAGTTTGTTCTCTTCGTCGCCGATCGAGTGACAAGCCAAACAGCCCTTTGATTCAAACAGTTCTTTGCCGTGCCCTGCGTTGCCGCGCTGCTGCTCGGGCAACTTGCCGTCAAAGCTGTCCTGCCATAGATAGGCGGCAATGGCGTTGATTTGATCCTGGCCATCCTTGTCGCGCATCGGCGGCCCATGACCACTAGGATTAGCGAAGCGCCAGAAAGTCGGCATCTTGGTGCCAGGTCTAAAGGCTTGCGGGTCAGAAAGCCAAACCGGCACCCATTCCTTGCGCAGTTTCAGGCGCGCGTCTTTCAGGTTTGGTCCAACTTTCTTCTGGTCCTGCATCAAATATTTCGATTGCAGGTTCAACTGATCGATCCGCGCCGCCAGAATGCTGTTGGTTACTTTCAACGCCTCCGATTCAGCCAGCATCTTGTGCGCGTCGTCGTCGCTGGTCCCCTCAGGCGGACTCTCGTCGAGGCGAATCTGTTTTTGGTTTGCGGTGATTTGATCTTCAAGCGCGCTGATACTTTGTCGCGTGGCGCCCAGACTATCAGCCTCGCGGTCAAAGCCTTCATAACGATGGCAACCCATGCAGCCGCGTTGGTAGAAAAGATCGCGCCCGAGATTCAACGTATCCGCGCCCTGCGTCACGCGGTCTTTGGAGTGACACTGTTGGCAGCCGGCTTCGGTGTTTTCTTTTTCAAACATCGGCCAGAGCCAGAACTTATTTTGGCCGTGCGCCTTCAGGTCGCCGGTCGTGGCGCGGCCATTGCCCCAGTGACAACTCGAGCAACCAAAGCGATCGGGATTATGAATCTGCAGCAGCTCTTTGTTGGGATGACTAACAAAAGCGCGCGACAAGCTGTCCGGTTTTTTTCCCGGACCGCCGGGAGCCAAATCTTCCGGCCGGATGTCGAGCGGCTCGCGAATACCGACATGGCAAACTTCGCAACGATCTACGATATTAAATTGGTTGACGCTAATCTGGTGGGGCAGGATCGAGTAATCAAACTTTTCCGTT
>JANMKA010000024.1:0-65191 GCA_031371765.1 Blastocatellia bacterium | reverse complement strand
GACGGGCGACAATCAAGGCACTGCAAACCTGGTTGCCAAAGCACTCGGCATCAAGACGGTCTTTGCCGAAGTCCAGCCGGGGCAGAAGGCCGAGAAAGTCAAAGAGATGCAAGCGCGCGGGCTGCGCGTCGGCATGGTCGGAGACGGCATCAACGATGCACCAGCGCTAGCGCAAGCCGAGGTCGGCATCGCCATCGGCGCGGGCACCGACGTGGCAATGGAGACGGCCGATGTGGTGCTGATGAAGAGCGATCCGTTCGACGTGATCGGCACCGTCATCCTCAGTCGTGCCACGCGGCGCAAGATGCGCCAGAACCTGTGGTGGGCTGCCGGCTACAACGTCATTGCCTTCCCGCTCGCCGCCGGTCTGCTCTATCCCTGGACCGGGTGGCTGCTGAGTCCCGAGGTTGCCGCGCTCTCCATGTCCGGCTCGACCTTGATCGTCGTTGGCAACGCGCTGTTGTTGAAACGCGTGAAGATGAGCGAGTTCGCGGCCGCGTGATACGAAGCCGCCAACGCAATCGTTTTCGCAAATTCTTATTTTAGAAAGGAGACAAAAAATGAAACTGAACATTACAGCTTTCACAATCGCAATGACGGTCGCCGCCTCGATTCTTTTCCTCGTCTGCTCGTTCTTAGTCGGTTTTTTGCCGGAGACAGCGGTCAGACTTGCCCGATATGCTTTTCACACGGATTTGTCCGGCATTATGAGACCGTTCAGTGTGAGCGGTTTTATCGTCGGGTTGCTCGTACTTTCAATCGGTTGGGGACTTTTGTCGCTGATCATGGCGAGCATTTATAACAGCCTAACGAAAAGCGCAGCTTAAGCGATGGAGCGCGAAAAGTTGAATTTCGATCTCTAAGACTGAAGGAGAAAATGAAAATGAGTTGTTGCAGTGATGTTATGGAACCAATCGAAGCGTCTTCGTGCTGTACCCCGCAAGACTCGGCGGCTCAAGCTGCGCAAACGATACGCGATTCGGGCTGCGGCTGCGCACCCGTAGTTGCGGATACTAAAAACCTCAAGCTGGTCGGCGTCGTCACCGAGCGCGACGTATGTTGCAGCGTGGCGGCTGATGACCGCCGTGCTTCAGAGGTGCGAGTAGAAGACATCATGCGTCCCGCGTCTGCGTGTTGTGGCGCGGATGAGCCCGTTGCAGACGCGCGCCGGAAACTCCATGAGCATCGCACGACAAGCTTGCCGGTCGTAGACAGCGAAGGAGGCTGCTGCGGCACCGTCAGCGTTCACTCCTTGGAGAAGTCGTAGGGCACTGGCCGCAGCCACTTGTGTCACCCCATTGGTCGGGCACACGGCGAGCTTGCGGTTGGCGTAGGGAAATAGCTTTGAGAAGACCAGAAGAAAGGTGACGGCGAAAATGGCTGTCGTTGAGATGAAAGAAACACCGCCGCTGTCTGCAGAAGAATTGCGACGGATGAACGCTTACTGGCGTGCGGCGAACTATCTCTCGGTCGGGCAGATTTACCTATTCGATAATCCGCTGCTGCGCGAGCCGCTAAAGATAGAGCACGTCAAGCGCAGACTCCTCGGTCACTGGGGCACGACGCCGGGGCTGAACTTTATCTACGCGCACATCAACCGCCTGATTAAGAAGCATGATCTAAACGCGATCTATCTCGCTGGTCCGGGACACGGCGGACCCGGAGTCGTCGCCAACACCTACCTGGAAGGAACCTACACCGAGTTCTATCCCGACATATCGCAGGATGCCGCAGGCTTAAAGAAGCTGTTCAAACAGTTCTCATTCCCCGGCGGCATCCCGAGCCATGCCGCTCCCGAGACACCCGGTTCAATCCACGAAGGAGCGGAGCTGGGCTACGCGCTCGTTCACGCTTACGGCGCCGTCTTCGACAATCCTGATCTGCTTGCCGTTTGCATCGTTGGCGACGGCGAGGCGGAAACGGGACCGCTAGCGACAAGCTGGCACTCCAATAAATTTCTGAATCCGGCGCGCGACGGCGCGGTGCTGCCAATCCTGCATCTGAACGGCTACAAAATAGCCAACCCGACAGTGCTGGCGCGGATCAGTCATGATGAACTGGCGAGCCTCTTTGTCGGCTACGGATACAAACCTTACTTTGTTGAAGGCGACGATCCCGAAACGATGCATCAGCTCATGGCGGCAACGCTCGACACAGTGATTGCCGAGATTCAAGCGATTCAAAAAGATGCAGGTGAGAACGGTTTTTCGCAGCGCCCGCAGTGGCCGATGATCATCTTGCGCTCTCCGAAAGGCTGGACGGGGCCTAAGTTTGTCGATGGTTTGCCTGCTGAAAACTCATTCCGCTCGCATCAGGTTCCATTGGATAAATTAGCGAGCAATCCCGAACATTTTCGCCAGCTCGAAGAGTGGCTGCGAAGCTACAAACCCGAAGAACTCTTTGATGAAAGCGGAAAGTTAGTTGCGGAGCTGGCTGAATTAGCGCCGCAGGGAAATCGTCGCATGGGAGCAAATCCCCATGCTAACGGGGGACTGCTGCTCAAAGATTTAAAGCTGCCGGATTTTCGCGAATACGCCGTGCCGGTTCCCAAGCCGGGAACGGTCGAGGGGGAAGCGACGCGAGTGATGGGACAATTCTTGCGCGATGTGATGAAGCGCAACGAAGACTCGCGGAATTTCCGAGTGATGGGACCGGACGAGACTAATTCAAACCGACTGAACGCTCTCTTTGAAGTGGCCGACCGGGTTTCTACAGCCACGATCCTGCCCACTGACGATCATGTCACGCCGGATGGTCGCGTGATGGAAATTCTGAGCGAGCACATGTGCCAGGGCTGGCTCGAAGGCTATCTACTGACTGGGCGTCACGGCTTCTTCTCCTGCTACGAAGCGTTCATTCACATCATTGACTCGATGTTCAATCAGCATGCGAAATGGTTGAAAGTAACTCGTCAGATTCCCTGGCGGCGGCCCGTCGCCTCACTCAACTATTTACTTAGCTCTCATGTGTGGAGACAGGATCACAACGGCTTTAGCCATCAAGACCCAGGCTTCATCGATCATGTCATCAACAAGAAGGCAGAGGTCGTGCGCGTGTACCTGCCGCCCGATGCAAACACACTGCTGTCCGTGACCGACCACTGTTTACGGAGCCGCAATTACGTCAACGTCATCGTCGCGGGCAAACAACCTTCGTTGCAGTATCTGGACATGGATGCGGCAATCATCCACAGCACAGCCGGCATCGGCATGTGGTGCTGGGCGAGCAATGATCAAGGAGGCGAGCCAGACGTGGTGATGGCCTGTGCTGGAGACGTCCCTACGCTGGAAACACTGGCCGCCGTGGATCTTCTCCGCCAGCATTTTCCGGATTTGAAGGTTCGCGTGGTCAATGTCGTTGATTTGATGACGCTCCAACCGGCCAGCGAACATCCGCACGGGTTGTCTGACACCGACTTTGATTCTCTCTTCACGACCGATAAGCCAGTCATCTTTGCCTTTCATGGTTATCCGTGGCTAATTCACCGGCTGACCTACCGCCGGACGAACCACCTGAACCTGCATGTGCGCGGATATAAAGAAGAGGGAACGACTACTACTCCGTTCGATATGACGGTGCTGAACGATCTCGACCGCTTCCACCTGGTTGAAGATGTGATTGATCGGGTGCCGAATTTGGGAGCAAAGTTTGCCCACGTCAAACAGGCGATGCGAGATAAGCTTCTGGAACATAGGCAGTACATTCGTAAATACGGTGATGACATGCCCGAGATTCGCGACTGGAAGTGGCCATATTAGTGTTCGTCGATCATAATTCACGCTAATGAATGTATTGGTACTCAATTGCGGCAGTTCGTCAGTCAAGTTTCAACTGATCGCCACAGACCTCGAACGCATTGCGCAGAACTCCGACCAGCGTCTCGCGCATGGGATCATCGAACGCGTTGGCGGCGCTGCGGTAATCACGTTCACCGCCGAAGGTAGTGCGCCGCAACGCTCTGCCGCGCCTGTCAGGGACACCCGCGCGGCAGTTGAGATGATTCTGCATTGGGCTGTTTCTGAGGAATCAGGCGTCGGCGCCGTGAGTAGTGTTGCTGATGTTCATGCGGTTGGGCATCGGGTAGTGCATGGTGGCGAGCGCTTTAGGAGCTCGGTGCTGATTACCGATGAAGTCTTGCAGGGCATTGAAGATTGCATAGAGCTTGCGCCGCTTCATAATCCGGCCAACATCGAGGGCATTAGAGCAGCGCGCATAAGTCTAGGCGCGGGCATTCCCCAGGTCGCCGTCTTCGACACCGCCTTTCATCAGACGCTGCCCGAACACGCCTACCTCTATGCTTTGCCGTATCAACTCTATCGCCGCCACCGCATTCGCCGTTACGGTTTCCATGGCACTTCACACCGTTACGTTGCCTACCGCTACCGCACTTTGCGTGGCATCGCGCGCGAGGCGACGAACATTATCACGCTGCACTTGGGCAATGGTTGTTCAATCGCCGCGATACGCGCGGGCGAATCCATTGATACTTCGATGGGGCTGACGCCGCTTGAGGGTTTGGTGATGGGCACGCGCTCGGGCGATCTAGATCCGTCGATCGTTGATTTCGTTGCAAGCAAAGAGGGTCTATCTGCGCGCGAGGTTGAGAGTTTGCTAAACAAGCAATCTGGCTTACTCGGCATCTCAGGGTTGACGGACGATATGCGGGAATTGCTCGCTGAAGCGCATGAGAAGAATGACCGGCGGGCGCGTCTCGCTGTTGAAATGTTTTGCTACCGGGCGCGTAAGTACATCGGCGCTTACCTTGCAGCGATGAACGGCGCCGATTCAATCATCTTCACCGGCGGCATCGGCGAAAACTCGCCGGCAGTTCGCGCCGCTATTTGCGACGGACTGTCGTCGTTGGGAGTCGACCTTGATCCGGAACGCAACGCGGCGCACACGGCCGCGCGCGAAGGGCGTATCAGCACTGAAACCTCTGGCGTGGCTGTTTATGTAATCCCGACCAATGAAGAACTGCTGATAGCCCGAGACACAGTGCGATCTGTGCCGGAGGCGAGGCAATAGCCTCACAACTTAGCTTAAATGATAGAGGGAGGTGTTTGCATTGTTAACGAAAGTCATAATTGTCTTGCTAGTTACCACGTTGCCAACCTTCGGACAGGCGGCACGCCACCCTCAGCGCCACAAAGCCCGGCCGACTCATCCTCATTCATCTGCAAAAACGAAATCGTCCGAACTAGTCCGGCTCACGGAAAAGCTTCGCGCGCGCAGCGCTACCGTATTGCTTACTAAGGAGAAAGTATCTCAGCCTTTTTTCTCCGTGGCTGGCCGAATCATTAATATCAACGGGGAAGCGTCGCAGGTGTTTGAGTACGCGAGTCCCTCTTCGGCTGATGCTGACGCAAAGCGAGTGAGTGCCGACGGCACTACCATCGGCACCAGCAAGCCAACCTGGATGGCCCCTCCTCATTTCTTCAGGAGCGGACAGTTGATTGTGCTCTATGTTGGCGCGAATCAGGCGATTGTGGACCTTCTTCGCGCAACGCTAGGTAATCAATTTGCTGGCGGGTAGATAGAATGTAAATCGCGCAGCATTACTGAAAGCGCGCCGCGAACCTTTGACTGTAAGTTTGCGCGCATGTTACAAGGACACAGTTTTGGTTTCGACTAGTGAAATTTCGTTCGAACATAGACTCCGTCACTAGAAAGCGCATCTTTCGCGTGATAGCCATTCTCTTTCTGTTCTACACGGGAATCGATCTCACCGTTCCTGGAGTTTGTAGCGAAGAGTTTAGCGTACCTGGAATTGTTCAAGTCTCAGCTTCAGCCGACGGTCCCGCTTGTTTGAACTTATTTGCTTGCGTCAAAACGCAAACAAATGTCCCGCAGGATCAGTCACCGAAAAGACCTTCCCCCGACGACGACTGTTTTTGCCGCTGTAGCCACGTAGTGCGTCGTAATCTACCCCCAGTGATTGCGGCCGATAGGCTGGAGACCGCGGCGTCTGTGCCAATTGGCAATTCTTTGCTTTCACCTCCACTCCAAAGTCTCTTTCATCCGCCACGTAACGGTTAAATCATAAAGCCGGTCGACCGAGAGTTTCTTGAAGGTTCTTAGGTTTGATCCGCATTTCTGTGCTCATGAATACTTACGAAGGCTTAAGTTAGGAGATTCAGGAGGTTGGTATGGGTCGTAGCCATGATCACAACACATCACTGACGGGGCGGCGTTTACTTCTGTCAGTCTTCATTACGGTTGCATTTGTAATCGGTGAAGCTGCTGCCGGGTATTTCTCGAACTCGCTGGCGTTGTTGTCGGACGCCGGCCATAACTTCGCTGACGCGCTCGCCCTTGTGTTCTCCTGGTATGCCATCTGGATCGCGCAGAAACCTTCTACAGCACAACGCACATTTGGCTATCACCGGGTCGGCATTCTCGCCGCTTTAGTCAACGCTGTTTCTTTGGTTGTCATCGCGCTGATTATCTTTTGGGAAGCATTCACTCGGCTGCGTCATCCTGAGCCGGTGCAGAGCACACCAATGATCGTGGTGGCGCTGATTGCGATCGTGATGAACACACTGATTAGCTTCTGGCTAAAGAGTGCGGCCAAAAAGGACCTCAACGTGCGCAGCGCTTACATGCACATGCTGGGGGACGCGGTCTCCGCGGCAGGCGTCGTCGTGGCGGGAGTGATCGTAGCTTTTACCGGGACATCGATTGCCGATCCGATTGTTTCTATCTTGATCAGCTTACTGATCCTGTGGAGTTCGTGGGGAATCCTTAAAGAGTCGGTCAATGTCCTTTTGGAAGGAATTCCGGAAGGTATGGATATGGGTAAGGTTGAGGAGACAATCGCCGGTGTACATGGCGTGCTGGCTGTTCACGACCTACACGTCTGGACAGTTGGATCAGGTATGGTTTGTTGTAGCTGTCATATAATGGTCAACGAGCAAAGCGTGCGGAGTGGGGAGAACGTCCTTCGTGCAGTAACGGAAGAGTTGGAGCATAACTTCAGCATCGCTCATACGACCATCCAGGTAGAAGTCGAGGGCTGCGAGCCCAATGACATGTACTGCATCAAGAGAGCAGCGGAGCATGCGGGTGAGCAGGACCAGCATTAGCTGTCTGGCAGCTCTCCGCGAAGAACCAACCGAAAAGTAAAAAAATTATGACCAAGCATAAAGATTCCCATGAAGGACACTCGCACCCCAGCGGCCAGGCGCATGAAGCTGGTCACGCCCATCAAGATGAACACTCACCTGGGAAGGGCGCTCATGCACACGGCGATCACGACCACGATCACGGAGGTGGGTCTCACGGGCATGTGCACGGCACGATTGACCCGTCGATCATCGCCAGTAATCGAGGACTGTGGGCGGTTAAGTGGGCTTTCGTTGGGCTGTTTTTTACCACGCTCATCCAGATTGTGATTTTCTATTTTTCCGGCAGCATCGCGCTCCTCGCCGACGCGATCCACAATCTAGGGGATGCTGCTACCGCCATCCCGCTTGGCATTGCTTTCATTTTGGGCAAACGAAAACCGAGCAAACGATTCACCTACGGCTACGGGCGCGTGGAGGATTTGGCCGGCTTAGCTGTGGTGCTCACTATCCTGGCGAGCGCCGCCTTTGCTGGTTATCAATCTATCAATCGACTGTTTCATCCTCAACCAGTCGGCTATCTCTGGGCTGTGGCTATTGGTGCAATCATCGGCTTCATCGGGAACGAAAGCGTCGCCATTTTCCGCATCAAGGTTGGCAAGGAGATGGGCAGCGCCGCCCTAATCGCCGATGGCTACCATGCGCGCACAGATGGGATTGCCAGTCTCGCGGTGCTCGTAAGTGCGATTGGCGTCTATTTAGGATATCCGCTGGCAGACCCGATCATCGGCATCCTGATGACAATCCTTATTCTAAGGATCGTCTGGGAGTCTGCCGCCGCAGTCTTCACGCGCATCCTCGACGGCGTTGATCCGGACGTGCCGGACAAGATCAAAGACCAGGCTAAGCAGACGGATGGTGTGGAAGAGGTGAGCGAAGTGCGAGTGCGCTGGTTGGGCCACCGGATGCATGCCGAGCTAAACATGGCGGTGAATCAGAACCTTTCAGTTGAGGAGGGTCACAATATCGCCAATCAGGTGCGCCACAGTCTTTTGCATAACCTCCAGTTTCTTTCAGGCGTCACAATTCATGTTGACCCTGCAAATGCGTCCGGTGAAGAACACCATCATATCGCGGAGCATGCGCACGATGATAAGCCTGCGCACTCGCACTAATATTCATCTCCGTAAAAAGGCGGAGGGCCGGCATAGTTAATTAGAAACAATGAGTCAAATCGATCAGATTGTGGATGTGAACCGCGCTCAACTTATCGGTCGAGGCCGCAAGCTTGAGTATTTCACAATTGCCTATAACAGCCTCGAAGGACTCATAGCTGTCATCGCTGGTCTAATGGCGGGTAGCATCGCTCTGGTCGGTTTTGGATTTGACAGCATGATCGAAGTCACCTCCGGTGCGGCCCTGGTTTGGCGTCTACATTCTGATGCAGAGGAATCACGACGGGAACGTGTCGAGTCAATTACACTGCGCATTGTCGGTGTGTGTTTCCTACTTCTTGCCGCTTATGTCAGCTACGATTCGATCAAATCGCTCATATGGCGCGAAAAGCCGCGCGAGAGCATCCCCGGTATCATTCTCGCCATCGCCTCCCTCATCGTCATGCCATTACTCGTTCGCGCCAAAAGAAAGGTGGCGCGAGGCATCAAGAGTGCAGCCCTTATGGCCGACTCGAAACAGACCGAGCTTTGTACCTATCTTTCGGCGATCCTGCTTGCGGGCCTCATGTTGAACGCGCTGGTTGGCTGGTGGTGGGCCGATTCCGTTGCAGCGCTCATCATGGTGCCAATCATACTGAAAGAGGGAATAGAGGGACTTCGCGGTGACACTTGCTGTGATGATGACTGAAGTCGAGCAGACCTAGCGTCGGCAGGACAGTCGTTGACCTTGCCAAAGCGAAACTGTTAGCGCCCCAATGAAGAGAGCTGCTTGGACCCACTCTTTCGCCGGATTACCTTTTAAAAAGATCGCGCTCGCTATCAATGCTAATGCCCACGCTGTTGACCAAAGAACGATTGTGGTCAGATTTCTCGGAGCGGTGTTAGTCATTATTTTTCCTTTTTGCCGGCTTGGTAGGACTGCGAATTGGAACAGCTGCAAGTATACTCCTTATTCGCGATAACCCCAGAACACGTTAAGTTCCAAAGCATTGTTATGGCGATTCTTGAGAATTAGGTTGCGATTAAGGAATGAGGAGGCAATGGTAAAGACAATCTCCAGAGATGAGTTGAAACAGAAAATCGACGGGAAAGATAACTTTCTGCTGGTCGAAACACTACCGGCCACGGCCTACCATCATAACCACTTACCGGGAGCAATAAACTTGCCACCCGAAAATCTAACGACGCTTGCTTCACAGATCTTACCGGATCGAAACGCGGAGATCGTCGTTTACTGCGCCAGTCCCACTTGACACGCTTCAGAGAACGCCGCCCGTGAATTGGCAGCGCTGGGATACTCGAATGTGCGTGACTATGCCGAGGGTAAGCAGGACTGGATTGATGCAGGGCTCCCGGTCGAGACTGACCATAAGCATTGACCGCCGAATTCTGTGGCGCCGGAAATTTGATGAGAATCGTTCATCTTGTTTGCAGCTTACTTGCACGATGCCGGCATGGTAGCCGCTGATGCGGAGAAACTTGAGATCCTCCTTTCAAACCAAGATTCGCTCAAAAGGGCTTTTACCGAAAGCGTGAACCGGAATGTTGTTCCCTCCGACAACTTCCTCTTGTTTCAAGCGCTTAAAAGGGAAGGAAGTTGTTCCAGCGGTACTAGGATGCATCGTAAGCACGCGCCGCCGGAACGCTAACGAATTCATCCATCTCGATTATGTAGGCTGTGAGGTTGAATCCATACACGCAGCCAGTGTCGAGTCCGATCGCTTTGGGACCGCGTCGCGGCTCAGCTGACGGCCAATGCCCAAACAGAACTATCTTTTCTCCATGGTAGGTTTGGTACCAGGGCGTGCCGTCTTTGCTTTCACGCTTTGGTCCGAGGGTACGAAGGTGAGTTAAATCTCCGGTTGTTTGCGAATAGAGTTCGACGTTCGGTCTCAATCCCGCGTGAACTATCAAATGCGTCCCCAGGTCTATTATGAAAGGCAGGGCGTTTAGGAAGGGGGTATAGAGATCCTTTTCGCCCTTGAGTTCCTTGTGCGTCTCTTTCTGCGCGGATTTCAACTTGATGTCCTCGCCATTCCAACGCCGGCGAAGTGCGAGGTCGTGATTGCCTAGCACCGCGGACAAACGCTTATCAGAAATGAAAAGGTCGAGCACTTCGCGGTTCTTTGGTCCTTTAGTGATGAGGTCGCCCACTGATATCAGACGATCGCTCTGACCGAATCCGACCTTGTCCATTAATTGCATTAACTCATCGTAGCAACCGTGGATGTCCCCGACTACGATTGTGCGCGCTGCCATGCGAACCTCCGACTTGATGTGCACTTCCGGGATGTTATAAATCAGGAATCAGGGAAAAGCGAGACTGGTAATGGCGCCGAATGAGGTTACTGGGAAACTCGCATGACTCAAGAAAGAGAGTCTCACAAGTTGGGAAAATCTCTTGCTTCCCAACCTGTGAGACATTCAAGTCTCTCCTCTTAGCAGTCGCCATTTTGGGCTAACTACTTCTCAGGGTCCGAATCGCTGGCGATATTCACCTGATAACAGAAAAGCTTTGACCATGTCGGCATTGACGAAGTTGCCGTTGAATTGGTTTAGCTTGTTCAGCCAGAAGTTATAGCCGGTAAAGTTCGTGTCCGGCGCCGCGTCGGGGTTCCTTCGCAGGTAGCCAAAGTACTCCATCAGCACAAACGAACGATTGAACTCTCGCTGTTGCAGCGTCGTGTTGTCGGCTATTTTTCTGAGCACGCTGGCCCGCAACGCGGGGTCTGCGGGATTGGGGGACAACTCGCTGATCAACGCTGAACGCTCGCTGGCTGAAAGGACGCCTCCCGCATTCGCATTCAACGAATCAACGAAATCGGTGGCGCTAGTTCCTGCCGGATAACGAGCAAGGAACGCGGCCCGCTGGACGAACGTTAGCGCAAAGGCGCTCTTGTTGTTATCAATTTGCGCCTGCCAATTGCCCTGGCCCACGATCACGCCGGCTCCGATTTTCTGAGTGTCGCCCAGGAAGTTCGTGAATCTAACCGGCACCGGGACTGTCGGCGGACTGATGTCGCCAAAGCCGACCTTGTAGACCCGGTGGACATAGAAGCCCGTCTCCTGAAACTCGATCGAAAGGAAGAACGCGGCCGAGGTATTGATCCGGAAAGCTTCGACGCACTGCGCCACCGTCAGGCCCGCGGGACGCCGCGCCGGATCGTTACACTTATCGATGTTGTCCTTCCAAAATGCCAGACCCGAAGCGTCAGGCTCGCGATTAAGAAAGTCGCGATACTGCTGACGAACAAATGTGTCCGTATCGTCGATGGGATTCCCGACCGGCTCAGTCACATCGTCAGTAATTGTTAACGTCGCCGTCTGACTCGTCGCTCCAGGCGCTGGGAAACCCGCGCCTCCTGTCAGGTTCGACAGAGTGAGCGTCAATGTTTCCGGTCCCTCGACAAAGTTATCCTGATTGATCAGAACAGTGAACGTCCTGGCTGCTCCGTCAGCGGCAGCCCAGCGCAGCGTGCCAAGGGACGTCTCGAAATCACATCGTGAAGACGCAATGCCGTTAGCAGTAGAGCAGGGAAGCACCGTGATTGCGCTACTTTCATCGGGCGTCGAGTAATCCACACTCACGGCCTGAGACAGATCGCCAATCCGCTGGACAGTAATCGTCGTAAAGCCCGAGCCCTCAGTGGTGTTGTAAGTCGACGAGCTAAACCTGATGATCGATCCGACCTGTTGACCGCCTGAGAGCGAGCCGGTGCTGGTCAGAAAATTAATATCACCGCTGTAATCGGCCGTGATGGTGTGAACGCCGGCAGCCAGCGTTGACGTCGAAAATGTGGCAACGCCGCTTCCATTGAGAACCTGCGGCGCACCCAAGTTTGTGACGCCGTCTTTGAATTGCACAGTTCCGGTTGGCGTGCCCGCGGCCGAAGTAACGGTCGCGGTAAAGGTGACGCTTTGTCCGGAGTTTGCTGGATTAACAGACGACGACACTGCCGTCGCTGTTGCCGCTTTGGCAATTGTGAAAGTCTGCTGCACATCAGGCGCCGCATTATAGGTCGCGTTGCCGCTCTGCGATGCCGTGATGGTGCATGATCCCGCGCCGGTAAGATGAACTGTTCCCGGCGAGGGACTGCTCACCGTGCAATTGCCGCTGGCGCTAAAGGTCACGGCTAAACCTGACGAAGCGGTTGCCGAAACAGCAAAGTCAGCGTTGCCAAAAGTCCTGGCCGCGAGCGCTCCGAAGGTAATTGTTTGACCCAACTTGTTGTTGGTCAGAACGAAAGGCGCGGTGGGCAAACCCGTGCCAATGCTGGCCAATACGTTGTAAGTGCCGCCGATAGAATTGGCAGTGAATGTTGGCGCAGTTGCAACGCCGCTGCTGTTCGTTGAGACGACAGCCGTGGTCGAACCGCCCGTGAATGTGCCGCTAGCTCCGCTTGCCGGCGCCGTGAAAGTTACCGGCACGCCATTTTGTGGAGTGCCTGATTCGGTGACTGTCGCTTGTAACGCAGTTGCAAAAGCGGTGTTGACGTTCGTACTCTGCGGCGTACCAGCGGTCGCACTGATCGCGTAGTTTGTTTCGACCGCGCCAATGTCAAAGTTGGCTCCGACCACGCGGGCGAATCCACGTTGGTCAATTGGCAAAGGCTCGGCCGTGTCTGAATCGCCATCGAGATCGAACGTATCGGGCGGCAAGTTGGCTGGATCACCTGCGTTGATTGCCGGACTGCCAGGAAGCGGTAGCATCGTTTGTGTTGGCCCACCGTTGTTCGCCAATGCTCCAAGTTTCGGATTCGGGTTGATGATGTTGTGCGTGGTAGTGCCAGTAAAAGTCGCGCCCGACGTGCTCCCGATCAGGTTGTAGTCCTGCGAGTTGACGGTGCCACTAATGTCCGGCCCGGTTGGTGAAGAGTTGCCGGCGATAATGCTGTTGCGAATGTTTAGAACGGGTCCGACCGTTCCCTTAAAGATGCCGCCGCCTCGTCCGCTGCTGGCTGCGCCAGTGTCACCGGCGGTGCCTCCGTCGCCTGCCTGGTTACCGCTGATGGTGCAGTTGGTTATTGTTCCGGTGTCGCTGTTCAGGGCGCCACCATCCCCACCCGCACCCCCAGTCCCCGACGAGCCGGCGTTGCCGCCGCTGCCCGCTTGGTTGCCGTTGAGGGTGCTATTTACGACAGAGAGCGTTCCGGTGTTCGCAATGCCGCCGCCGCTGCCCCCCTTTCCGCCGGTCCCAGTAGCGCCGCCGCTCCCGCCCCGCCCGGTATGGTTGCCGCTAATGGTGCTATTGGTAACGGTCAATGTTCCAGAGTTGTAGATGCCTCCGCCGTCGCCGCCGGGACCGCCGGTGCCGCTGCCGTTGCTACCGCCGCTGCCGGTCAGGTTGCCAGTGATAGAGCTGTTCGTGATGGTTAACGTGCCGGTGTTAATGATGCCGCCGCCATTGACGCCCGGATTGCTACCGCCGGCCGCGCCATCGGCTGTATTGCCGTTCGCAATTGTCAGTCCCGAGATCGTAACAGTCGCGCTGCCAATGTTGAATACGCGAAAGATGGGTGTGCCTATCGCTGTGCTGCGCTGCACGGTCAAAAGGTTTGCGCCCGGTCCTTGAATCGTCAGGTTCTTACTTATTACCAATTCGGCGCTGGTCAGCGTGATCGGACTCACGACATGACCCGGCGTCATGTCAAAAGTGATCGTGCCGCCGTTACACGCATCCGCAATCGCTCTTCTTAATGAACCCGCACCGCTGTCCGCGTTCGTCGTTACCAAGGCAAAGCCTGAGCACATGACTGTAGTTCCGGCCGTAGCAACATCGTTCTCCGAGGTTGCATCGGTCGATGTCGTGCTGACGACCGCCACGTTGTTATAGAAAGTTCCGTCAGGCGTTCCCGACGGTATGTGCCCAACTAAGGTAAAGACTTGTAGTCCGCTTCCCGCCGGAAGGTCACGCGAGCATGTAATCGTGCCTCCCGCACCCGCCGCCGGTGTGGTGCAACTCCAGCCCGCCGGTTGTGATAACGAGACGAATTTCAGGTCTCCCGGTAGCGTATCGGTCAACGTGGCAGTGGTGGCCGTATCTGGTCCACCATTCGCGACCGTAATTGTGTAACTCAAGTCAGAATCGGAAGGGGCACTGTCCGGGGCAACCTTTGAGACGCTGAGATCCGCATTCAGCGGCGTTGTGCCGACAGTAAAACTGTCGATGTTCGTCGTAGCCGACGCCTCGTTGGTTCCGTTTCCGTCCGCGTCATAGCTGATTGTGCCCTGGTTCTGGACTGTGTGGTCCTCGGTGCCAGGTTTGACCGTCGCTTCAATGGTAATCGTTACCGAATCATGGGCTGGAACTATGCCGTTCCAGGTAACTGTATTCTTGCCGGTATTCGCGGTGGCGGTTCCATCACTGGAATTGGCCGCCACCAGCGTCAAATCGGAGGGAAGCACATCGGTGAACTCATTGCCCGGGTTGTCCTGCTGGTCCGAGTCGCTGTCATTAGAAAGAATGATTAGATAACTGAGAGTTGATCCGGGCATGCCGCCTCCGGATCGGCTCTTATTGCCCCGGACGCTCGCAGGCGAGAGCACAGTCGTTGATGCGGTGCCGCTGTTATTGCCGGGAGTCGCGTCCGCAGTGCTCGAGGTAACTGTCGCCGTGTTGCTAAGGATCGAACCGGCCGGAACAGTTGGAGCTACCTCTACTGTCAGGGAGAAAACGGAACGGCCGACCGCGAACGAAGAGTTTGTGCAGGAAATCGTGCCGCTATCACCAGCGTCGGGCCTGATGCACGACCAGCCAGCTACGTCGGGCAAGGCGACGAAAGATGTTCCTGCCGGCAGCGTATCGGTCCATGAAGCGTTGCTCGCGGCGTCCGGTCCGTTGTTGGCAACCGTGATCGTATAGGTCAGATTTGCTCCGGTGTTCACCGGATCGGGATTATCCACCTTGCTCACCGAGAGGTCAGCACCGGCGATCGCGGCTTGACTCCGCCTGGTTGCGATTGGGAACACGAGCAGTAAGACGCTCAAAGTGAGCAAGACACACAATGCGGCTAATTTTTTCATCTGATCTTTTTTCAGAAATGAACCAACCGGGGCGGGACTATCAAAACTTTGGATCTTCGCAAACCCTTTTTGATTTATTCAACAGTTTGATTTATAGCACTTTATTTCGCGCGCGCCAACACCGCGGCGGCGAGAGTCTTCCGCCGGCGCAGTCCGTGGCGCGAACTATTTCAAATCCTTGGAAGCTCCGCTACCACCAGATCGAATTGATACCCACCAGCGGAGGCCGAACTACAGCTGCCCCAACTTCATTGCTGGTCCGACGTGCGCTGCGCAAAAATTTCGGAGAAGTATTGGAGACGGCTGTAGAAGACGACGAACCAAAGGATCGTTACGACGAGCGCTAACGGCCAGCCCAAGGGATTCAAGAACACGTGGTAACAAATTATGTTCACAATTATTGGTCCAAGCAGCACCAGACCGAGCGGCACGAACCTGTTCACCAGCAGCAGCACACCGCCTGCGATTTGTAGCGCAGCGATTACCCAAAGGTAGTGAGACAGAAATAGGGCGCCGATAAATTGTCCCGCCAATCCTGTCGGCATCGGTCCCATGCTGAGGAAACTGAGAAATCCATTTAGGCCAAACACAACAAAAATTAGCCCAAGCAGAAGACGTGCAATTAAAGTTACGATCTTCATTTTTTTTCCTTTCAGGAACGTTTTAAGATCAGTTTCCCAAATCATTGACGTGGCGCTGAACAAGGGGCCACATCAATGAAGTGATGGTCCAGGGCGGCGTTATGCGTCGATCGCGCCCATCCTACCCTGCTGGTAGTCCGCAAACGCCTGGCGAATTTCGGCCTCGGTGTTCATTACAAAGGGGCCGTAGCGCGCCACTGGCTCGCCCAGCGGCACTCCAGCGATGAGCAACACTTCGAGCGTCGCCTTCGCGTCCGACGAGTTTTCGATTCTTACTTCATCGCCGTCCTGAGTGAACATAATCATCTGTCCGTCTTCGCCGCGTTCGGCTTCTGCTCCGAATAATCCCGCTCCATCCACGACGTATGCAAAGGCATTGTAGCTGTTCGAAACGTGTTGCGTAGCCACGCCGCCGGGTTGGATCTTGTAATGCAGGTAGATGATTGGCGTGCGCGTTTCGATGACGGCATTTACGCCCATCGCTTCGCCGGCGATCACACTCACCTTGACCAGGCCATCGGCCGAAGTCGCTTTTGGAATTTGCGAATTCGGAAGTTCCTGGTAACGCGGCCTCATCATCTTGTCGCGCTGCGGCAGATTCACCCAAAGTTGCAATCCGTGCAGCCGTCCGCCGGCATCCTTGAACTCACGGCCAGGCATCTCGGAGTGGATCACTCCTGAACCGGCAGTCATCCACTGCACATCACCCGCCGTCAGGCGTCCGGCATGTCCCCGAGAATCCTTGTGTTCCATCTCCCCCGACAGCAGATAGGTCACCGTTTCGAACCCGCGATGTGGGTGATCCGGCGCGCCTTTCGCCTCGCCCGGCGCAACATCCATAGGTCCCATTTCATCGAGCAACAGGAACGGATCAAACTCGGAAAACGCTGCCTTGGGGAAAGGACGGCGAACGAGAAAGCCCCCGCCCTCCAACGTCTCGATGCTGTTCACAATTCCGGCGACCGTGCGCGTTCCGACCGCGCGAGTCTCTTCATCTCTTAATGCTTCACTAGCCATTGACATAAAAAACATCTCCTCTCGTCAACCCGACCTAAAGGCGATCTTCGTACCCTCAGCTTCACTTTGTTACAAACGAACCAAGCGCCTGATAGCCGATCTGCTTCAGCAGACTGATAAGCGTCTTGCGCTCAGCCCGGGTCAGGGAAGCGGCGGCCAGTCGTTCCAGGTCGGCGGCGTGATCCGCGTAAGCGCGACTGATTAGTTTTCTGCCCGCTTTTGTCAGATGAACTACCCGTGTACGCCGATCGCTGCCGTGGGCACGCCGTTCCACCAAACCTTTCTGCTCCAGGCGGTCAACTGCGACCGTGATCGAGCCACTCGTCAACAAGACCTTTTTCCCGATTTCGTTAACCGGCAAAGGCCCCTTGTGCAGCAGCGCCTCGAGCACCGCGAAGTCACTGCCGCACATTTCCAGGCCCAGAATGCTCTTTTCGGCATAGGCTTGAGCGGCGCGGGACGCCTTCCACAAGACCAGGAAAACGTGCACGCCGCTGCCACCCGTCAGCGATTCCAGTTTTTGTTTTTCCATCTTTCCAAACTACCTTGATGTCAAGATACTTAGGTTCGAGATAGATGTCAAATGGCCGGCGACGATGGCCAGCGGTACGCAGAAAGGGTACCTGAATCGCGTCCTTGACGGTCACAATCAAACGATCCTAAGGTAATTGCCATCCCCAAAATCTAAGAGTCACGGGAGAACAGAAGGACCCCGGAGGCTGCGAGGCGCAAGCGCCGCCGGTTCTCACAGGATTGGAGCAAACGACTAGCATGGTTGAGCGAAAGCAAGACTTGGCTGAAGTAGATGAGGGCTCATTGCGGCCCGCGGCGAACGGACGCGGTGATAAACCGGAACTTGCCAGCATTGGCAAATTGCCGGTGCCTTCCTCAGGCGAACCGTTTCTCGCCTGGTCCGTATTCAATCGTGATTTAAGCCAACTTGAGTTTTACAAACGTGTGCTGGAAGAGGCGACGGACGAATCCGTGCCGCTGCTTGAGCGGCTGAAGTTTCTCGCCGTCTTTACCAGCAATCTCGACGAGTTTTTTATGGTGCGCGTTTCCGGCTTGAAGGAAATGCTGGACATCAAGGACTTGCAACCGATGCCCGGCGAACTGGAGCCGGCCGCGCAACTGAGGATGATCCGCGAACGAGTCCTGCCGCTGGTTGCGGAGCAGGCGAACTGCCTGCGGCATAGCGTCCTTCCGGGATTAGCAAAACATGGCATCGAAATCGTGGCTTACGATTCGCTTGCGAAGAGCGAGAAAAAGACTCTGAACCAGTACTTCATGACGAACATCTTCAGAGTGCTTACGCCGTTGGCAGTCGATCCCGCCCACCCTTTTCCGCACATTGCGAATCTCAGTCTGAACATCGGCCTGACCGTCGAGGTAGATTCAAATCCGGACGAGCCGGTAACCCTGGGAAGCATGCCGCGCTTTGTTCGCATCAAGGTGCCGCCGGTGGTGCCGCGTCTCGTCCCTGTCGGAGACAGCGGGCACAAATTTGTGCTGCTCGAAGAGTTGATCGATGCGAACCTGCATTCCGTTTTTCCCAGCATGCGTCTGAGCAAGAGCTACCTCTTTCGCGTGACGCGCGATGCCGACGTGGAAATTAGAGACGATAAGGCCGCCGATCTCCTGGGAAGAATAAAAGAGTCCCTGCGCGAACGACGCTTTGGCAATGCGGTGCGGCTTGAAGTTTCTGAAACCATGCCGCCGCCGATGGTCCGGTACCTAACCGAGTCACTGCGAATAGAGAGCGGCGACGTTTATGTGATGGGCGGGATGCTGGGTGTTGGCGACTTGATGCAACTGTACGGTTTGGATAAATCGGAACTGCGCGATCGGCCGATTCGCTTGACGGTGCCCGCGCCATTAAGCAAGAAAAGACATATGTTCGAGGCGATCAAAAACCAGGATGTCCTGCTGCATCATCCCTACACTGCTTACACCACTGTTACCGAGTTCATCGAGGCTGCCGCGAAAGATCCGCGCGTCCTGGCGATTAAGATTTGCCTTTATCGCACCGGCAAAAACTCTCCCATCCCCGAAGCCTTGATTGAGGCGAGTGAACGCGGCAAGCAGGTCACGGCGATAGTTGAGATCAAGGCGCGCTTCGATGAAGAAAACAATATTGAGTGGGCCGGCCGGCTGGTCGAAGCCGGAGTTCACGTCGTTTACGGCTTGATGAAATTGAAGACGCACAGCAAGGTGGCACTCGTTATTCGGCGCGAGGATCAGGGGCTGCAAACTTACGTGCACATCGCCACCGGAAATTACAATCCCACGACCTCGAAAGTTTACACTGACCTCGGTTTGCTCACCGCAAACGCGGAGATAGGCGATGATGCAATCGATCTGTTTAATTACATGACCGGATTTTCGCGACCACGCGAGTACACGCATCTGATGGTTGCGCCGGTGAATCTGCGCCGCCGCATGTTGAGTTTGATTGAACGGGAGATTGATCATGCGCAAGCGGGTCGAGCGGCGCGCATTACCGCCAAGATAAATCGCCTGACTGATTTGGAAATTATCGACGCGCTTTATCGCGCCTCGCAGGCCGGTGTCCCGATTGACTTGATAGTGCGCGGCTCGTGCATGCTGCGGCCGGGAGTCCCGGGCCTTTCCGAAACGATCCATGTCAGAAGCATCGTGGGCCAGTTTCTCGAGCACAGCCGAATCTTTTACTTTGCCAACGGCGGCGACGAAGACGTTTACATTGGATCGGCCGACTGGATGACTCGAAATCTGGATCGCCGCGTCGAGGTTGTGACTCCGATTCTGGATGCGAACTTGAAAAGACACTTAAAGGACGTCGTCCTCGGCACGTATCTGAAAGACAACATAAAGGCGCGAGTCTTGAATGCAGACGGCGTTTACGAGCGTGTTCCCATGGCTCCGGAAGAAGCGCCGTTCAACAGTCAACTGCATTTCGAAGGAAGTATTAGTTTGAGTTCTTAACCTGGTTCACACAACACTCGGGGAGGGTTTATGTTTAGAAAACTATTGCCAGCATTCATCTTTGGTTTGCTTTTCGTTCTCGCTGCTATGCCGGCAAAGGCACAGAAATCTTGTTTCACCCAAGACGCTCGCGACGTTGCTGAACGGACAGCGAAAGTTTACCGGCAGCCCGACCCGGGTTACGATCCGGTCCTGGGATACAACCCAAATGTCGGGCCTCGTCTGGGCGCGCCCGCCGTGAATCCCGACGGACTTGCCGCGCCCATCACTTGCGTGGCTAACGTGAAGGAGAAGGAAGGCTCGGGCACCACGCCTAAGTTCTATTGCTCGGTTCCAGGCGTGGTCGATGAGGATGGCGATCTTGTCCGGCTCAAAATCAAGCCTCATTTCAAGGGCCAAACACCCGACAAGAGGAATGGCGAGGTGTATGGCGAGTTTCTGTCATCGCGATTCTCCAAAGCGTTGGGTTTTTTTGCCGATGACGAGTGGGTGGCGGACGTCACTTGTCCCGATTGCGAAAAGAGCCTGAACAAGAGTTTCCAGGGCGCCAGCTTCTCGCCATTTCAACCGGCCGCTGGAGTTGAGCTGCCGCTCGGCACAGGGCTCGATGTGAAATGCAACAACAAAGATACGAGAGCGCTTTCCAGTTCGCTTGAAAAGTTGCTGAACAGTGGCGGGAATCGCGCGGAGATCGACGCATTCAAACTCTGGCTCGCCTTCATTGATCATGGCGACACTAAAGCTGATAACCAGAAGTTTAGCTGTCTTGATGCTAAGAAGAATCCCGATGGTACGCGGATGTGTAAACGAGATCAGGCGGTCTATTACGTCTCGGACATGGGTTCGACGTTTGGGTACAGCAGCGCCAGCGAGAAGAAAGCAAGACTGGAGAATTGGCAGGGCAAGGATCCTATTAAAGTTGATGGTGGCCGCTGTCACACCAGCGCGAAAAGTATCGGCGACACAAAAATCAGCGAAGCCGGGAGACTGCTACTGGCAGATGGGTTGCAACGGCTACTCGACGCCGAGCAAAGGGACAACTTGATTACCCGCGTGTTTCGCGCCTCGCGGAATGCCGAACGCGATCAAGCGCCCGAAGCGTGGACAGCGGAATTCGTGCGCAAGGCGAAGACAATCATCGATGCGCGCTGCTCAAACTGATAATGCACCGAGTCTGGTGCGACTAACGCCGTTCACAGTAGTCCGGTAACAAATTTTCGCGCTCCGCGGCGATCCAACATGGGACTTCTTACAACGCGGATTGATATAAATACTTTCTGTGCGAAGCCGGGCGGCCGGAAGGAGCTTTAAGAAATGAGCAAACAGCTGGTTCGCTTACTGGTAATTTTCTTCGCCGTGCTGCTGGGCAGCGGTTTGCTCGTTTACGTTCTGCTTGAGCGTCGCACAGTAACGCCGGTAAGGAATGTTCCTGAGCGCGCGGCGACTGCGGGCGATCAGGCAATTAACAACTCCGCGCCAAGCGAAACTTCGGCGGCGGCCCGGGACGAGAGCAATCGCTCGGTGCTCTCTGAAATCTTCGGGATCGACTCCCCCAGTCAGGCCCGAACCGAAGAGGAGCGGGGAATTGTTGCTATCCGAGTCTTAATGAGATTTCTGATAGCCGCATTCCTGGCGATGCTGCTCGCGTTTCGCTGGCGGCGCGGTCTCTCAATTACTAAACGCAATCCTTATGTGGCCCAGACACAGATTCTGCTGGCAGTAGTCGCGGCCGCGATGATGATTATTGTCGGCGACAGCGCCGCGCGAGCGTTTGGCATCTTTGCAGCCGCCTCGCTGGTTCGCTTTCGCACCAACATTCGCGATCCCAAAGAAACTACGGTGCTGTTGATTTGCCTTGGCGTCGGGTTGGCCTGCGGGGTCGGACGCCTGGACATGGCGCTGATACTTACCGTTTTCGTGCTGGTGGTTCTGTGGATTTTGGAACACTTCGAGTCGGCGCAAATATTTCGATCAATGGAAGTGCGAATTGAAACACTCAACCTAAACCGGACTCGCGAGGTCCTTAAGAAGATTTTTGACAAACACGGGTTCAGTTTTGAAGTGCGCCAGTTGGAGCGTGGCGGCGAAGAGGGCGAACGCGGCAAAATCGTTTACGAGCTAAGCCTCGGCTATGCCGACACGACGGATCAACTTAGCGAAGAAATATTTTCCGAAGACTCAGAGAACATCGCCGCTTTGGAGTGGGAGCAGAAGAAGAGTTCGACGTACATTTACAACTAAGAGTAAAGCAAACTGTTAGTTTGCGGTGGTCCGCAGCTAGCCAATCGTGGCCACGATCGACCGCAAACTGACAGTTTGCTTTACGAAGATGCTAACGGCTCTTTCGCGCACCCAGTTGCGAAGAGAACTTTAACGACGTAGTGCGCACCAGGTTGCCGATCTTGGCCACCACCTCGTCTGAAAGTTGACCCGCGGTTCCGCTAACGCCAATTGCCGCCACGACCTCACCGCTGGCCGCGAAAATAGGCGCGGCAACACAACGCACGCGCGCCTCGTGCTCTTCATCATCGATCGCATAACCACGTTGCCGGGTCTTTGCCAGTTCCGCCATCAATCGCGGGACTGTCGTGATCGTGTTGGGTGTGATTGCTTTCAGCGGGTGAATCGCAACGATCGCTTCAACTGCAGCGCGATCATGGCAACAGATCAAAGCCTTGCCGACTCCAGTTACATGCGGCACCATCCGCCGCCCAATCCACGTAGCCATCTTAATAAAGCCGGGCGATTCAATGCGCTCAATATAGACTGCATCGCCGTGATCGAGTATCGCCAGATGCGTGTCGAGTTGGGTGCGCTCGACGATGTGGCGCAAGTGCGGCATCGCGATATCTCGCAGCTCGAGGCCCTGCATTGCCTGGCCACCCAAACTCAACAACTTAATCCCGAGCGTGTGAAAACCCGTCTCGACATCGCGACGCACATAACCGCGCGCGACCAGCGTGCGCAGCAGGTAGCTGGTTGAGCTCTTGGGGATGCGTACGCGGCGACTGAGATCGGAAGTACTCAGGCCGTGAGTCTTTCCCGCCAACAACTCGAGAATTGTCAGGGCCCGATCAACCGACGTGACCTGCTCGCGTTTGCCTGCGCCTCCGCCGGAATTGGATTTTGCTTTCGTAGTTTTGCGCCTAACCGCGGCGCTCCTGTTAGGTTCGATGGCTGCTTTCATTCGCTTATACCTGGATCGACTTTGGCTGAACGTCCGCGCAATCAATGTTCTGCATTGTGAACACGCGCCCAGTCGCCCACCGCGTCAACCGAATCATTTGTCAATGAATTCAACGTAGCTCTGTCGCGCAACCTCTCAGCGAGGTTAATTGTGTTCACTCAGTGGAACAGTTCATTGAGCCGCGAGGTTTCGCATGTTACAAGCTGTCGCAGCAACTTGTCGAGCCACTGTTCAGAATCGTGAACGCTACCGATTTCGCGGCAGGAGTTTCCTAAGCGCGCAATGAATACAGCAGTCAACCGAAGTTTTGCAGAACAGTTAAACCACCCCCTCGCGGTCCAGGCAGGCGAGCGCGGGGCGGAGTGGTTACCAGCGTTTTTGAAGTTCTTGTTGCCGCTGCAGCAACGCTTCACGCCCTGGCAACAACGCCTGCAAGCGGCGCGTTACGAGCGGCTGGCGGCCTCGAATCTTGGGGAAAAGCCCGATTATTTGCGAGTTTCCGAAGCCACCACGGCCAAGTGGCGCATCGCCGTGCCCGACTGGTGCCGCGATCAGCGCAATCAAATGACGGGACCCGCTGACGATGCCGAGTTGGTAGTGAAGATGCTTAACTCCGGCGCGCCGGGGGTGATGCTCGACCTCGAGGACTCGATGGCGAATCGTTGGGAAAACCAGCGACAGGGAGTGAAGAACATTCTCGCTGCGCTTAACGGCACGCTCACTTACGCCGATCGCAAACGCGGCACCGGGGTAGGCATTGAGCCTGGCAGGACCGCGATTTGGCTGAGAGCGCGCGGCTTGCACATGAGTCAAGCCGGTGTGTTTCGAGATGAACTTACTTCGGCTTCGTTATTTGACGTGGCCAGCATCGCATTTGAAGTCGATGTCGCTCGCCTGCGTCATCCGCTCGCCTTTTACATTCCCAAATCCGAGTCGGCGGAAGAAGCCTTGTGGTGGCGCGATCTGTTTCAAGCGATTGCGGAATTGAAAGGTTGGCCCCGGGATTTCATCAAGTGCATGGCGCTGGTTGAATCGCATCCGCTCGCTTATGAGATGGAGGAGTTTCTCTATAACTTGCGCGAGCATTTGCTGGGATTGAACCTCGGGCGCTGGGATTACATGGCGAGCCTGATCCACTTCAACCTGGAAAATCTCGAATGGGTGCTTCCCGATCGGAATACCATTCCTCACGACGTTCCTTTTTTCCAGCGGCTGCGCGAATTGCTGGTCGAGGTTTGCCATCGTCATGGCGCGTTGGCGATCGGCGGCATGACTGCTCTCTATCCCAGCCGCAACGATGCCGAACTAAACGAGCGCGCGCTGCAAGCCCTGGCCCGCGACAAAAAGAACGAAGCCGATTGCGGCATGGACGGAGCCTGGACCGGTCATCCGGATCAAAACGAAATCGCGGTGGGCCAGTTTCCTGCGCCTAATCAACTGGAAGTGCGACGATTTGCGCTGGTGCGGGATCCTGATTTGCGCCCCGCGCCTCGCCAGGTGGGCCAACTAACAGTTGCCGGAACGCGCGCGGCGATCCGCACGGTTATCCGTTATCGCAACGGCGTGCTTCATGGTAAAGGCGCGACGCTGCTGGACGGTTACATGGAAGATTTGGCAACAGATCGCATTTATCGCTTGATGATTGCGCAACGTGTACGGCATCGCGACCGCGTAATGATTCTCGACGAAGGCGGCGCGAAGGTGGTCCACACACCCGCGTTCATCAGTCAGTTGTTCGACGAGGAATTACAGAAACTGATTGCCGAGCTGCCCAGCGATGCCGCGGCCCGCGAAGTTGAAAACTTAATTGAAGCGCGACGACGCAGCGAAGCAATGATCGAACGGGCCGAATTTGATCCGACCTGAATTGTATTTCACTTGGAAGCAAACCACAGGAGACACGTCATGAGCGACGCCGACAAACTGGAAACCACCTGGTCCAACGACAGCCGGTGGCAAGGCATCATGCGGCCTTATTCCGCCGCCGACATAATCAAACTTCGCGGCAGCGTGGAGATCAAATACTCGCTTGCTGAGCGCGGGGCGGCGAGACTGTGGCAGGCGCTAAACGGCGAAACTCATGTCGCCGCCTTAGGCGCGCTAACCGGCGGCCAGGCGTTGCAACAAGTCGAAGCCGGCCTCAAAGCGATCTATGTCAGCGGTTGGCAGGTGGCGGCTGACGCTAATGTCGCCGGCCAGATGTATCCCGACCAGAGCTTGTATGCGGTCAACAGCGTTCCCGATTTGGTGCGCCGGATCAATAACGCGTTTCAGCGCGCAGACCAGATTGCCAACCTCGAAGGTCGCGATTCGGTTGACTGGTTCGTGCCGATTGTTGCCGACGCTGAGGCCGGCTTTGGTGGCACACTCAACGCATTTGAGTTAATGAAGGCCATGATCGACGCCGGCGCCGCCGCGGTCCATTTTGAAGATCAACTGGCGTCGGCGAAAAAGTGCGGTCACATGGGTGGCAAAGTTTTGGTCCCCACCGCGGAAGCAATTCAAAAACTCGTTGCGGCGCGCTTGGCTGCGGACGTGATGGGCGTGCCGACCCTAATCGTTGCGCGCACCGACGCGAATGGAGCGGGACTGCTAACCAGCGACATTGACGAGCGTGATCGCGAGTTCCTTACCGGTGGCCGAACAATTGAAGGCTTTTTCGAAGTCCGAAGCGGCCTGAACCAGGCTATCGCTCGCGGCCTTGCCTACGCGCCTTACGCCGATCTCGTTTGGTGCGAAACTTCGTCGCCGAATCTCGAGGAGGCGCGCGCGTTTGCCACCGCCATCCACGAGCGCTATCCAGGCAAGTTGCTCGCCTACAATTGTTCGCCATCGTTCAACTGGAAAAAGAAACTCGGCGAAGAAACGATCGCCTGTTTCCAAGCGGAACTTGCCGGCATGGGTTACAAGTTTCAATTCATCACGCTTGCCGGTTTCCACGCGCTGAATCTCAGTATGTTTGAGCTCGCCAGCGAATATCGCGAAACAGGGATGACTGCGTATTCGCAGTTGCAGGAACGCGAGTTTGCGCGTGAGAGCGACAGCGGCTATCGCGCGGTCAAGCATCAGGCGTTTGTCGGCACCGGATATTTTGATGCAGTGGCTCAGGCGATCTCCAGCGGGACTTCGTCGGTAACGGCGCTGAGTGGATCAACCGAAGAAGAACAGTTTGCGGCAGTCCCAAGCGCTCCAACTGTTTCCGCAGTGGGCGCGCTCGGGTAAACCAACGCGACAGTTTGGGGCCGAACAACAGGCAGCCGCGAAAACCGGCTGCCTGACTTCTTTTGGTCCAAGCCCGCGGCTCTTCCTTTCTTACTTGAACGATCCTGGGGTTTCGCCCCGCTCCAACCCAGGCTTTATGCTGATGCCGCGCTGCGCGGGCTGAGCACGGGCTGGTTGCCCATGGCCGTTCTTCGGTAGTAGAGTTCGAGGCGAACCTCTGGTTAATGGCAAACCGCAATGCAGTTTCAAGATCGATTCCTATTTGACGCCAGGGAAAACATCCTTTTCATCGACCTCGCCGGGTTGCGCATTGAAACCCGCGAGCAAGTGGACGAGATGCGGCGAATGGTGCGCGCCACCCTTGAGGGCCGCCGCGCATACGCCGTCGTCAACTATGAAGGCACCGAGATGGCGCCGGAGATCGTTGATTACTACGGCGAGAGCATTAAGGACCTTTACGATCGGTATAGCCTGAAGACGGTCCGTTATTCATCGAGCGGCCTGACGCGTTCGGTATTGCGTTACCTCGGCGCAGCCAAGGATCTCGAATCCAATATTTTTGCGACTCGCGAAGAGGCAATTCGCGCCATTCAGGAAATCAAGGACCGCAGTCGCATTGCGAAAAAACTTTCCGCGCGCTGGTTGTTCGATCCGCGCCGCAGTCTGATCGGCAAGTTTACCGTCGGCTGGCTAATGGTTTTGCTGGCGCTCTTAGTGGCGTACTTTGCTACCAGAGTTTTGCCGCACTCCGCCCAAGGCGAGCTTGCGATTGAGGCTGCCATCGGTTCGCTCATCCTCACCGCGACGGTAACTGTTGGCATTCTTTACTTCGTCATACTCAAACCGCTTCGCGAGATGGAACAACTCGCTGCGCGGCTCGCGATTGGCGGCGTGGCCGATCCGCTGGAAGTAAAACGGCAAGACGAAATCGGACAACTGGCCCAGACAATTAACGAAGCCGCGCTGCAACTGCAACAGGAAATCGAGCGGTCCAGCGGCCTTTATCACATCTCGTTGATGATGGGTACGGGCGCCGAAGTTAGTCAGATTTGCGAGTTGTTGACCCGGAAGATTGCGCGGCTCCTGGGCGCTGAAACCTGCGTGATTCTCTTATATGACGAACGCAAGAAGCGCATTCATGCCCAGGTGCCCGCGTACGGCATGCGTGATGAAGACCTGTCGAGCCTGAGTTTCGCTCCCGAAGAAATCAGCATTGCCACCCGCGTATTCCGTACCGGCGAGGCGTACATGACCAATGACGCGCGGCGGGATCCGCTGCTGAGCGAAAAGGCGAACGGGAACATTCGCGAGTTGCTGGCGGTGCCGCTAAATGCAGGGCAACACATGCTCGGCACGATTGAAGTAATTAACAAGCAGGACGGCTTCCGTGAAGAAGAGAAGCGGCTGGTAACAATTTTCGCGACGCAGGCAGCGCACCTGCTGCGTAACGCACAACTATTTGAACAGGTGCGCGAGTCCGAAGAACGCTACCGGCAGATATTTGAAAGCGCGGTCGATGGTCTGTATCGCAGTACGCCGCAAGGCGAGCTGGTAAACATTAATCCGGCGCTGGCGGCAATGCTTGGTTACGATTCGCGTGAAGAATTGGAAGGCGTCAACCTTATCGAGGAACTGGTGGTAAGCGAGCCGGCGCGAACGGGCTTGCAGAATCAACTCGCGCGCGAAGGCAAAGCATTGGACGTCGAATGCGACCTGCGCCGGCAGACCGGTGAATTGATGCCGGCGCGACTTAGTATTCGCGCCGTTACTGATGCGGCCGACGGCCAAGTGTTTCATCTGGGTATCGTCAAGGATGTCACGGAGCAGAAACGATTGTCGCAACAACTGATTATTTCCGAGCGACTGGCTGTAGTTGGCGAGCTAATCGCGGGAGTTGCGCATGAGGTGCGCAATCCGCTGTTTGGCATTACCACGACCTTAAGCGCGCTGGCGCGCCGCCTGGCGGATCGGAAAGCAGTCCAGCCATTTCTCGATGTCGTGATGACGGAAGTGAGCCGGCTGAATTATTTGATGGAGCAGTTGCTCGAGCATAGCCGGCCGGTGCGGTTGGACACCGACGATTCGGCCCTGCGCGTAGTCATCGCCGAAGTCGCGGAAGAGTTTCGCAGTCAGGCGGAAAAGAAAGGCATCCGGCTCACGGTTGAGTATCCGGAAGAGGTCGGCTACCCGCGCGTCGATCGGCGCAAGATGCACGGCGTTTTCGCCAATCTTTTTGAGAACGCGTTACAGCACACCGCGCGCGGCGGCGAAATCCGGCTGGCGTCGAGCAGAGCCGGGAACGGCGCCGCGCAGGTGCAAATACAGGTGAGCGACACTGGCGCAGGGATTGCTGTTGAAAACCTGAACAAAGTTTTCGATCCGTTCTTTACCACGCGCCCGAACGGAGTGGGATTGGGCCTGGCTATCGTTCGCAAGACAATTCACGATCACGGCGGCAGCATTGCGCTGCGGTCGGACGGTGGACGAGGGACGACGTTCACAATCAAGCTGCCGCTTGGTTCGTAGTCAGTTGTCAGTTGTCCATTGCCTCTGTTTAGAATTCGACCTGACAACGGACCACGGACTACTGACAACGGACAACTGACCCCGCAACAAACAAAGATGGTTACCGCAAAAGACAAAATCCTGGTAGTTGACGATCAGCCTTCGGTGCGTTTTGGTCTGCGCCAACTGCTGGAAGGCGAAGGCTATCGCGTGCTGGAAGCTGAGACAGGGGCGCAGGCGCTGCCAATCGTGACTGAGAATGCGCCAGAACTGATCTTGCTCGATTTGCGTTTGCCCGACGTTAGTGGCCTCGAGTTGCTGACGCGCATTAAAGAGATTGACGACGATGTGCCGGTGATCATCCTGACAGCTCATGGAACGATCGAGACTGCAATCCTGGCGCTGAAAAACGGCGCGGAAAACTTTTTTACCAAGCCTTTCGATCCCGAAAGCCTGCTTATTCTAATAGCAAAGACTTTGGAACAGAGCCACGCCCGGCGCGAGCTATTGCTTGCCGGTCTGGTCCAACAGCGCATGGCGGCGGAACATTTTCAGGGGACAAGCGATGCCATCCTGCGCATTTATCAGACGGTTGAATTACTTGCTCCCTCGGACACGACCGTGCTGCTGCAGGGCGAAACCGGGACGGGAAAAGGCGTCATTGCACGCCTGATTCACCGGCTTAGCGTTCGTCATGAAAAACCATTTGTCGCCGTGAATTGCGCGGGGTTGAGTCGCGAATTGTTGGAGTCGGAACTCTTTGGCCACGAAAAAGGCTCGTTCACTGGCGCCGTCGCCAACAAGCCGGGGCTGTTTGAGTTGGCCCATGCGGGCACGATTTTTTTCGATGAGATCGCCGAGATGGAACCGGCCATTCAAGCGCGGGTGCTTACTGTTTTGGAAGAAAAACGTTTCCGTCGCGTCGGCGGAATTCAGGAGAAGGAAGTTGACGTCCGCGTGGTAGCGGCGACCAATCGTAATCTGCAGTCCGAGATAAAGCGCGGCCGCTTTCGCGAAGATCTTTATTATCGTCTTAACGTCGTGCCGCTAACCATGCCGTCACTGAAAGGACGCCGCGAAGACATTCTGCCGCTCGCGCAACATTTCGTCGAACACTACAGTCAGAAGCTCAACCGGCGCGTGCAGAGCCTGACGCCGAAAGCGGAAGTCCTGCTTGAAAGTTATGACTGGCCCGGCAACATCCGCGAGTTGCGCAACGTCATTGAGCGCGCCGTTATTTTGTGTTCGGGCGATCGCATCCACGCGCGCGATCTGCCGCTCGGTGGGCCGGAGATTTTGGAATCAAGACAGGCTAGCGACGGTGAAGAATTCCTATCGCTTGATGAAATTGAAAGAATACATATCGAAAGAATACTGAGGGCCACCGGCAACAATCTCAGCCGCGGCGCGGAGATACTCGGCGTCACCCGCAACACGCTTTACAACAAGATGCGCAAGTATCAAGTCGAACCCACCAGCTGAGATCTCAAATTTGAGTTCTGGTATTCGAAGCTCGGAAACCCAGGGTCTGAGTGTCCAAAGATTGCGCGATCCAAGAAACTCACTGCTCACTAATTGAGCAGTCTCACCACTGGCCCACTGGCGGCCCGCTTCTCCAATTCGCGATTTAGACCCTTTTCAATCCCAAAAACGGCAATTCCACTTTTGCTGACAAACCGTTTGGCATGGAGCGCCAATTGCACCAGAGGGTTCGGCCAAACATCTCCCGGCGACTTGCCAGTAGCTATGCGCGGTCAGTTGCCATCCCATCAATCAGGTTGCAGCCAAGTATTACGTGAAGGAGAATCTCAAGCGATGACCATGCGAAGAGCCTTTATTACTTTAACCACCCTTTCACTGTTGGTCCTTTTCAGTCTTCCGGCGTTTGCCCAGAGTCAGACTACCGGCCGCATCGTCGGCAATGTTACCGACGAGACGGGCGCCTCCGTGCCTGGTGCGGAAGTGACTGTGACCAACAAAGGCACTGGCGAAGTACGCACTGTCATCGCGGATGGATCCGGTAGCTACGTTGTCCCGCTCCTGCGGCCAGGTGACTACACCGTTACTGCGACAGCGAATGGTTTCAAGAAATTCATAGCTGATAATGTAAAAGTCGCGCTCACCGAAACCACGTCCGTCGATCCTAGTCTGGTGGTAGGCGCTGTTACGGAATCTGTGACAATCGACGCCGCGCCACAGTTAGCACAAACTGAAGGCCCGCAATTGGGCCGCGTAGTTGACAGCCGAACGGTTTCGGAATTGCCGCTGGCGACGCGCAACTTCACGCAAATCCTGGGACTGTCGCCAGGCGCCGCGACGTATCTGCCGGACAACACCTCGGTCGGTCGTAACTCGCAGAACATCTCAGTCAACGGTGCACGTGTAACCAACAATAATTTTCAGATTAACGGCATCGACGCAAACTCGATGGGCACCAACTCTGCGCCATCGCTTGCGGTACCGGCCCCGGAAACGATTCAGGAGTTTAAGGTACAAACTTCGCTCTATGACGCAACCTTCGGTCGCTCAGGCGGCGGTAACATTCAGGCGGTAACGAAAAGTGGTGGAAACGACTTTCACGGTGGCGCTTACGGTTTTCTTCGCAATGCACGCTTTAACGCAAACAATCCTTTTCTGATCGCTTCGAATGTGGCTCGTCCGGTGTTAACGCGCAAAGTTTTGGGCGCCTACGTCGGTGGCCCAATTAAGAAGGACAAACTATTCTTCTTCGGTTCTTACCAGGCCACGCGCGAGCGCAACGGCGCTTCGCTCATTAACAGTGTTTCTTCAAACATCCTGGTCGACCCGCGTTTGACGAATGATCGCTCGGCTGCAACTTTGCAGGCGACGTACGGATTCCCGATCAACGCGGTGGCCCTTAACCTCTTGAACGCCAAGCTTCCGAATGGGAGTTTTCTTATCCCCACGCCTAACGGTCCAAACGGAACCTATACCGGCTCAACGCCATCGGTATTCAACGAGAACCAGTTCAACGCCAACCTCGACTATCGTTACAACGAGAACAATACGTTCGCTTTCAAGTTTTATTATTCCAACGCGCCCCAGACGCTGGTGCTGCCGAGCTTCCTCGGCGGTGGGCCCAACGTTCCCGGCTTTGGCAACTTTCAGCAAAACAACAACCGCCTGGTAACGTTGCAGCACACGCACATCTTCAGTCCAACTGTTTTTAACGAGCTGCGCTTCGGTTACAACTTTATTCGCGTGGATGCCACCCCGCAGGAACCAATTACCGATGCCAGCGTCGGCATTACCCGCTCCAACGCCAGCCTCTTTCCCGGTTTGGGGCTGATTCAGATTAACCCGGCTGCCGGCGGTGTGGTTATTGGCACCTCGGCGACTATCGATGTGAGGGCAGTCGCTCCTTCGACTACTCTGGCCGATACCCTCTCAATCACCAAAGGTAGTCACAACCTGCGTGTAGGTGGTGAGTATCGCTACAACGAAAACAATTACGTACTGAACTTCTTTACTCGGGGTCAAGTTCAATTTCTCAGCTTTACCAACTTCTTGCAGGGCGTCCCATTCCTAACCATTTACGGCAGTGGCATTGGAAACCGAAGCCTGCGCGCCTCGGACTACAACTTCTTTGCGCAGGATGACTGGAAGGTCAACCGGAAGTTAACGCTAAACCTGGGGTTGCGTTATGAGCTAGATCTGCCGCCGTACGACACGCGTGGCCGCATCGCTACTTTCGATCCAGCGCTTTACGTGCCGCGACCCGCAATTGGCGGCGCGGTGGTTGGCCCGCCAATCGGGGGCTATGTGCAGGCAGGAAATGTGATTTCGCAATACGACCTGCCTGACATTCCTAATGTGGGCAAACGAGTGGTCAACAGCATTGACCCGAACAATTTCGCACCGCGGCTGGGCTTTGCCTATTCGCCGCTGGATTCAGGAAAGCTGGTGCTGCGGGGCGGCTACGGAATCTTTTATTCGCGTACGTCATTTCAATACATCACTCTTAATGTGATCGCGCCGCCGACCTACGTTTTCGGGGCGCTGGTTTTCCCCCCAATCGCCAACCCGTTCTTCCCGGCCCCTCCGACCAGTGCGTTCCCAACGCTCGTGCCGGGTGTTGCCCTTTCTGGAACGCTTTTCGATCGAAACATTCGCACGCCGTATCTTCATCAATTCAACTTTAATGCGCAGTACGAAATCCACAAAAACTACCTGCTTGAGGTTGGCTATGTGGGCACGCGTGGAAAAAATCTCTTTCGTCAGGTAGGCATCAATCAGGCAAGGTTAGCAAGCCCCACCGCACCGATTACCAACGCGGTGACTGGCGCAGTAATCACTACCAATACGCCGGCGAATGCGGCTCTGCGTGCGCCATACCAGGGCGTCAGTATTAATACTTTCTTCCAGAACCAATCGACCGCGTATTCGCATTACAACTCGTTGCAAATGAGTTTGACGCGACGGTTTGCAAACGGTCTCAGCTTTCTCGCTTCTTACACGCTGGCCAAATCGATCGATAACGCCTCGGGTCAGGGCGGTGGACCAGGAGCGGGTGGGGTACTAAATCCTGGCGCTGTCGGAGAGACAAGTCCAATTCTCGGTAATCAACTGGACTTTAACGCCAACCGCGGGCTGTCAGATTTTGATCGCAAACATCGCTTCGTGTTCAGCGCTATTTACGAGATTCCCACGCCGGGATTCGCTAAGGATTCCAGTGCCGGCAAAGTATTGCTGGGCGGCTGGCAAGTCGCGGGGATCGCAACTTCAATGTCAGGTCTGCCAATCGACATCGTGGACACTGGCGCGGGATCGTTGTATGGACTTAACGGCGCGGCTCTGTCCCGCCCGAATCTGGTGGGAGATCCTTTTAGCAATGTGCCTGCCGGTTATTACTTCAATCCACTCGCTTTTGCTCGGCCGGTCGTAGCAGCCGGAGCTGTCATACCAAGTTCCGGCGGTTTGGCGACTGCGGCCGCAGTCGGCACAGACATCGGCACGCTGCCACGCAACATCCTGCGCGGACCACATCAGAACAACATTGACTTTTCGCTCATCAAACGCTTCAGCTTCTTGGAAACCAAGGCGATTGAGTTTCGCACGGAGTTCTTTAATCTCTTCAACACTGTGAACTACGCGAACCCAATCAGTGATCTCAATGCTATCCCGGCCGCAAACTTCAATGCCGACGGCACAATTAATGCGACGCTGGGAGCGGGACGTTTTGGAAAAATCATTTCCACGAGTAGTAACCCACGCTTAATTCAATTCGGACTCAAGTTCAGTTTCTAGGGGGACGCAAATGTCACGTGCCGCTCAGCTGCAAGTCGCTTTAAAAGTGACGAGAGAGGCACGAGGTCGCGTGCCCGGGGATGGTATTGAACTGAGCTTTGGTTACTGGCCCGGGCGCGGTGCGCCGGTCGTCGCGCTCCACGGACTCACGGCGTCGTACCTCAACTTCATTGGTGTCGCCGAACGGCTCGAGGGCAGGCGGCCGCTGCTCGCTCTCGACTCGCGAGGCCGCGGCGACTCAGATAAACCCGATGGTCCATACGGCTACGCACAACACGCTCGCGATGTCGCTGCCGCCATGCGAGCGCTGGAGTTGGGTCCCAGTGTGATCGTGGGACATTCCATGGGCGCGTTCATCGCCACCGCCCTTGCGATGCAGAATCCAGAACTGGTGGCGGGATTGATTCTGATCGACGGTGGTTATCTGCTCGATATGCCTGCCGAAGCTGACGCCGAGCAGGTGCTTGACACCGTGCTTGCGCAGCGAATCACGCAGCTGCGGGAAACGTACCCGTCGCGCGCTGCTTACCGGGAGTTTTGGCGGCAACGGCCAAATTTTCCGGCGGCGGACTGGGGGCCATGGACAGAGGCCTTCTTAGACTACGAAGTTGGTGGCGAAGACGGCGTCTTGCGTCCGAAGGCCTCGGAGGCGGGCGTACGCTTTGATGTGGCGGAGAGTTTTAAGACGGCGGAAATAACCGCGCGTCTTAAGTCGTTGCGCGTGCCGGTCAGCTTGCTGCGCGCCGAAAGTGGCTTTGCTGCGGATCGACCGCCGCTCATTCCGGACGCCGCGGTGGACAAGATGCAAACTTTCCTTCCGCAGATCGAAGATGAGATGATTCCGGGCACCACGCATTACACGATTGTGCTCGGCGAACGCGGCGCGTCGCGGGTGGCCGATGTGATCGATGAATTCACTCAGCGCTGTCAGCCAAAAGGTGAATGATCGGGTCGGAAGTAATGATGGTCCAACAATGCGTCGAGTAGTTTATGAAGTCGAAACAGATCGTCATTCTGCTAGCGCTGGTATTGACTCTCTTGGTAATTCCAAACACAGCGCGTGCGGGTGAATGGCAGCGAGGCAGTGCGACTGGCGCTTCCGGCTCCCGCAATTATGCCCTGTGGGTTCCTGCCGGTTACGATAAACGCAAAGCGACCCCGCTGGTGATGATGCTGCATGGCTGCATGCAGAAACCCGAAGACCTCGCGGCTATTTCCGGAATGAATGCAGTGGCGGAGCAACACAACTTTCTCGTTGTCTACCCGGAACAAATACCTGCAGCTAATCCGCTAAAGTGCTGGAACTGGTTTGACCCGCAGAATCAAACGCGCGGTAGCGGTGAGCCGTCGTTGCTCGCCGCGATCGTGGCAAAAGTTCAAACGACGCACAAGGTAAACCCAAAGAAAATTTTCGTCGCAGGAATTTCTGCCGGCGGCGCGATGGCAGTCGTCATGGCAGCGACCTATCCTGATTTGTTCTCAGGCGTCGGCACCAGCGCCGGTCTGGCCTACAAGACGGCGACGAGCGTTCAGACTGGCCTGACGGCTATGAAGCAAGGCAGCGCTGACCCGCGCCAGTTGGAATCCTTAGTTTACTCGGCTATGAACGAGGGTCTTCGGGTCCGCCGAAAGAAGTCGCTGCCGATCATTGTTTTCCAGGGCAGCGTCGATCCGTATGTCAATCCTTTGAATGCCGACCAACTGATTGTTCAGTGGGCCGCAACGAACGATTTTCTCGATGATGGCAAGTATAACCAAAGCGTGAAGGCTGAAATTGCCGAGACTGTTGCCGGGAATGTCCCCGCTGGTTACAGCTTTACAAGATCGATCTACCAGGATAAGGCAGGACGCTTGCTGATGGAGAAATGGATTGTCAACGGACTTGCGCACGCGTGGTCCGGCAGTCCGGCTGCGAGCACATTTGGAGATCCGAAAGGGCCCGACGCGAGCAAAGAGATGTGGCGCTTCTTCGAACAAGCGGGCAATCGGGTGAAGGTTGCCGAGAAAGAGAAAGACACCAGGAGGCGGGAGACGAATCAATGAACATTGGCTCGTTGCTGCCGAGGCACGCTCGCTACCGGCCGGATCACACTGCAGTTGTTTTCAACGAACAGCGCCTGACCTTCAGTCAATTCAACCGGCGTGTTAATCGACTGGCAAATGCTTTGCTTGATTTGGGCATTAGCAAGGGTGACAAGATTGCGACAGTGCTGCCGAATTGCCTCGAGCTGCTTGATGTTTATTGGGCCGTGGCGAAAATCGGCGCCGTAGTTGTGCCGCTGAGCACCTTAACGCGCGGCAAAGGTCTGGTGAATCTGCTCAAGGATTCAGACGTCACCACCCTGGTCACCAATCAGGCTTTTGTTGCTGAAGTTAATGCAATCAAAAGCGAGCTGCCGGAAATTGCCCACGATCGTTACGTCATGACCGGCACCGGCGTCGTCAGCGGTTATCGCAGTTACGATGAACTTACCGCAGCCGCGAGCGACGAAGACCCGCAGGGAATCGAAATTAACGACGATGACCTTTTTAACATCATCTACAGCAGCGGCACCACCGGACAGCCCAAGGGAATTGTGCACACGCATTACATTCGCGCGATGTACTGCACGCTGTTCGCCTCGGCTTATCGGATTCATCCGGAAAGCATCATCCTGCACGCAGGCTCGATCGTTTTTAACGGCTCGTTTCTCACGTTGATGCCGTGGATGTACGTCGGGGCCACCTATATTCTTCAGGAAAGTTTTCACCCGCAAGAATTCATCGAAACCATTCAACGCGAACGCGTCACGCATGTGAAGATGGTGCCTTCGCAAATCGTCGCGATGATCAATGCGCCAAATTTTTCGGCCGCAGCCTTGTCGTCGCTCGAGATGGTGGGCGCGGTCGGGGCGCCGCTGCACCTCAGCCACAAAGAGAAGTTGAACAAAATACTGCCCGGGCGTTTTTATGAGCTCTACGGTTTGACCGAAGGATTTATGACCATTCTCGATAAGAACGATTACGCGGCCAAACCGAACTCGGTCGGCGCGCCGCCGCCTTTTTTTGAAATGAGGATTGTTAACGATGAAGGCAAAGACGCCGGAGTCGGTGAAGTGGGCGAGATTGTGGGCCGCGGTCCGGCGCTGATGCCCGGCTATTACAAGCGCCCGGATTTGACCGAGCAGACGATCATCGACGGTTGGCTGCACACCGGCGATTTGGGTTACATCGACGAAGACGGGTTTCTCTTTCTCGTCGATCGCATGAAGGACCTGATCATCAGCGGCGGTTGCAACGTGTTTCCCAGGGACATCGAAGAAATCATCGTGCAGCATCCGGCAGTGCGGGAGGTCGCAGTGTTCGGAATTCCCAGCGAGAAATGGGGAGAGACACCGCTGGCCACTGTGATTCTGCGTGAGAGCAGCGCAGTCACCGAGGATGAGTTGCGCGATTGGATTAACGAGCGAGTCGACAGCAAGCTGCAGCGCGTTCATAGCGTCGTGATCATGGAAGATTTTCCGCGCAGCACTGCCGGCAAGACTCTTAAGCGTGTCATGCGCGATCCCTACTGGGCCAGCCGGGACACGCGTATCTGAAGGTCTTTGGTCTCAGGTCTTTGGTCTTGGTTCTTTGAATTGCGGCTCCGCGGCATCCAGTAGCTGTTATAGGTTGTGCAAAGACCAAGGACCAAAGAACAAAGCCCAAAGAACAAAGCCCAAAGACCAAAGCCCAAAGACCAAAGCCCCCTTAACAGACATGCACCTAAAAGTCGGGGACACTGCCGCCGTTAGTAAGACGATTACCGATCAAGACATTCGTGCCTTTGCCGAACTGAGCGGCGATTTCAATCCCGTTCATCTCGATGACGAGTTTGCGCGCACGACAAGGTTTGGCCGGCGCATCGCCCACGGAATGTTGGGCGCCTCGCTGATCTCAACCGTGCTGGGAACAAAGCTCCCGGGACAAGGTGCAATCTATTTAAGTCAGACGCTTCAGTTTCTGGCGCCAGTTTTCCCCGGCGACACAGTGACAGCAATCGTCACGGTCACGAAGATCAAAGAAGGGAAGCCGATCGTTACGCTGGAAACCTTTTGCGAAAATCAACGCGGCGAGAAATTAATTAAAGGCGAAGCAGTTGTGTTGCTGGAGAAGGCCTGAACTGTCGCTCCTACCTGCTAAAAATCATGGCAAATAACAACAACGCAGTACCCGTCGAGGGTGTTTCCGCCTACTCGTGGTACGCGCTGATCGTGCTCACCTTAGTCTACGTACTCAACTTTCTCGATCGCACGCTGATTTACATTCTCTTCACGCCGATCAAGAAGGAGATGGCGTTCACCGATCTGCAACTGGCGCTGCTGGGCAGTACTTCGTTCGTCATCTTTTATACGCTGCTGGGAATTCCGTTTGGCCGGCTCGCTGATCGCGCCGTGCGGAAAAACATGATCGCGGGTGGTCTCGCGGTTTGGAGTCTCTTTTCTGGTTTGACCGGGTTCGCCAAGGGATTTTGGGCCATGTTCTTTTGTCGTTTGATGGTTGGAGTAGGCGAGGCGACACTTGGACCAGCAGCACTCTCTTTGTTAAGCGATTATTTTCCGCCACGCATGCGCGCGACCGTGCAGGGTGTCTACTCTTCCGGGATTGCTATCGGCAGTGGCCTGGCATTTTTTCTTGGGGGCTGGATAGGACAGACTTTTGGTTGGCGCTATGCATTTTACTTTCTCGGTTTCCCCGGTCTGGCGCTGGCTGTCGTAGTTTTCTTCCTGCGCGAACAGCAGCGCGGCCGCACCGAAACTGCCGCCGTTCACTTTAGCAGCAAGGATTGGAAGATTCTGTTTCGCTCAGTGCCGCTGCGTTATCTTTATCTCGGTTATGGATTGTTCGGCATCGCCTCGAACAACCTCGGCATTTGGGTGCCGTCGTTCTTTGTGCGCGTTCATGGCATGAGCTTGAGTACGATTGGGATGGTGGCGGGCACTCTCTCGATCGTCGTCGGCGTGCCGGTCACGATCCTTGGTGGTTACATGTCCGATCGTTTCCGCAAGTTTGGCAGCGGCGGTCGCATGATGTTCAGCGCGGGCCTGGCCCTTGCTTCGGTGCCACTGTGGCTGGTGTTGTTATTCAACAACAACCTGATCGCCTTATTGCTTTTGAATTCAGTTTTGTTTGGGTTGGCCTTGATGTGGTTGGGGCCGGCGGCCGCGGACGTGCACGATATCGCCGGTCCGAATTTAAGAGGCCTCGGCATCGGCATCTATTTTTCAACGGTAAACATTTTTGCTTACGGCATTGGCTCACCGTTGATTGGCAAACTCAGCGACAAACTGGGCGTTGCTGTTACGCCGGGCGTGATGCGCTATTCACTCCTGGTATGTCCGGCGGCCTGCGTACTAAGCGCCTTATTGCTATGGCGCGGGAGCCGCGCTTTGCAGTCGCAAAGGAAAGCAGAACAAGCGAGTGTTTGAACGTTTGATCATTCCCTCCGCCGCAGTAGCATCTGCGGCAATCTGGCTCGGTCAGAAAAATCGCGATCAGAAATGGATCGATCATTCACATCGGTTGGCGTGTTTGCCTTGCTGGGCCTGGGGCTCGTGTTTGGTCATAAACACGCTACCGAAGTCGACACTTTGCAGACTGTCGCCGGCATTTTGAGCGTGGCCTTCGGACTTTAATACGCGTATGAGACGGCGTTCCGATTTCACTGAGCAAGTCCTTCAGAACTAACCCGCATACTCTTCTTCCACGGTTACTGCAAAGACCAGCGTGCCGATAAGTCCGATAATTCCGGCCAGCACGAACGGCACTTCCGGTGCGATTCTCCAGAGCAAACCACCAACCGCCGCCGCCGGAGTAATCGAGAGACTACGCACCAGATAATAGAGTCCTACCGAACGCGCGCGCACATTCTCTTGCGCAAAATCAACGATCATTGCTTTGCGTGCGGGTTCGCCAATCTCGCGGAGCCCGCCGACGATAAACGCGAGGACCAGAATCGTAAAGCTCGACGCCGCAACCACCGCTAAAGGAAACAGTGCGAAACTCAGGAAGGTTACGATCACAAATGGTTTGCGTCCGACTCGATCCGCGATCTTGCCCGCCGGAATATAGACAATAATCGATGTGATCATTTGAATCGCGATCAGCGTCCCATAACGCGCGATGCTGAAGTGCTGCACATTGGTTACGTAAAGAATCGTGATCACTCCGGTCATGCCTTCGCACGTTCTGATAATCACATCGGAAACCAGGAGGCGCTTGAGTGCGCTATGAAACGATCGCCACACGCCGACGATTCCAGTAGTTCGCGAAGCCTGGATGGTGATGTTCACCTTCAGGAGGAGCAAGACCGTCAGCGCTGCGAGCACCAGTGTGATTATCAGACCAGTGTGAATGCCTTTAGCAACGCCGAGCGAAGCGATTAGTGCGCCGCCGGCTAGCGGTGCAATCACAATTGGTACTCGTTTAAGAATCGATTGCAGCGTGAAGCCCATGGCGCGGCGCTCACGCGGCAGCGCATCGCCGATGACCGCAAAGATTGCCGGCGACGCCATGCTTTGCCACGCCATAACCAGGGCGAGACCGAGAAAGAGGAAGGGCCAGGAGGGACTAAAGAGATAGACGAGGTAACCTGCTGAAGCAATTGCAACGAAGATGAGAAAAGCGCGGCGGCGTCCCAGGCGATCGGCTAGCCAGCCGCCAGGATATTGATAGATTGCATCAAAGAAGTCTTCGGCGGTCCCAAACAAGCCGATGATTAAGGTGGTGGCGCCCAGCGACTCCAGGTACTTCGGAAGGAATTTCTTCCACAGTTCTTCGCCCAGGCCGAGCAGAAAAACTGCGGCCGAGGCAATCGAGACATTCCGTTCGAGACTGAGAAAGTCTGTGAGACGTGCGCGCCTGCTCACTGGCGTGGTCTATCCACCGATGGGTGGATCAGCTATCGCCGCCGGTTGCGTCGAATTCACGTGAATGGTGTTGCTGTTTGAGTCGAGGAAGAAGTGGTTTTTGCCGGTGGCGCCGACGCCTTCGGTCACTTGCGGATCGGCGTTAATCGCAAAACCGGGTTGGGTGGTGGTTGATTTTTGCGAGACGCGCATGACGTAAACGTAACCATCCACGACGGGCGTCGTTCCCGCAAAACGCGAATCAAGCAAGCCTTCCTTCAACATCTCATCAAAGGTACCAAAGGCCGTCCGTTGATGGGCGTTGTAATAGAGCATCTGCTGTTCAGCAATGGTTTTAAGTTCCTTGATGGCCGCTGCCTCGTTCGCCGACCTGACGGCCGCTTTCCAGCCGGTTACACCGACGGCAATCAGAATGCCGATGATGGCAATAACGATCATTAGTTCGATTAGCGAAAAGCCGCTCTGGTTATTGCGATGGGAATGATTGCGCTTCATAAATTCTCCTTGCTCGATTTAACGCCGGAACCACAGTTGAGTTCCCTGAAATTCGTGGATTCCACGCAGCAGATTCCAGCCGAGTTAGGTCAAGTTTACTACATGAGGCGGGTAACGTCATGTAAGTGCCTGGGCTTTAGTCCGGGCTTGAGTGGCATAGACTTCAGTCTGTAGTAGCGCGGCCATCACAGACTAAAGTTAGTTCCAGCCAATGCAGAGACTAAAAGTCCATGCCACTTTTCAGGGTGCGATGCTGGTGTCCAGCATGTAGAATGACGGCATTTTGGTGGAGATAAAATGAGACGCCTCGAACCAGTAAGCGGCCAGGAAGCAGCGACAACCCTCGAAGCCGTTGAAAAGATCAATCGTCTGCAAGCGGCGATCGAGACTGTCATCAAGGGCAAGGCCGAAGCGGTGCGGCTCGGCATCGTCGGCCTGATTGCCGGCGGACACCTGCTTATCGAAGACGTCCCCGGAGTGGGAAAAACTACGCTGGCCCATGCCATGGCGCGCGCTCTGCGCTGCAACTTTCAGCGAATTCAGTTTACTTCTGACCTGTTGCCTTCGGATGTTATTGGGCTTTCCGTTTTCAACCAGCACACGTCGGTCTTCGAATGGAAGCCTGGGCCAATTTTCGCCAACGTCGTGCTGGCGGATGAAATCAATCGCACCACGCCAAAAACACAGTCCGCGCTGCTCGAAGCGATGGCCGAACGGCATGTGACTGCCGAAGGCGTAACGCATCCGTTACCCGCGCCCTTTATTGTCCTGGCAACGCAGAATCCAATTGAGCATCACGGTACTTATCCGCTGCCGGAATCCCAACTCGATCGTTTCATGCTGCGTCTGCGCATTGGCTATCCGTCGACTGAAGATGAAAAACAGATTCTGCGCGATCGCGAATACCGCGATCCGCTGGAAGAGTTACAACCGGTAATGACCGCCGCTGAGATAGTTGAGTTGCAACGCAGCGTGACCGAAGTCGCGGTTGACGACGCATTGGTTGAATACCTGATGCGGATTGTCGCGGCGACGCGCGAGTCTGAAATGCTCGACCTTGGCGTCAGCCCGCGCGCTACGCTGGCGCTATTTCGTGCGGCGCAGGCACTGGCTCTTTCCGAAGAGCGTTCTTACTGCATTCCCGATGACATTAAACGACTGGTGATCCCCACCTTCGCTCACCGCATACTCGTCAGCACGCGTTTCTCTTCATCGTTGCGTCGCAGCGAAGAAGCGGAAGCGGTCCTGCGCGAGATAATGAAGACAGTCAGCGTGCCACTCTAAAGGAGACTGGGTGACGGGGAGATACGGAGACGCGGAGACAACAGCATTGGACTCCCCGTCTCCCCGTTCCCCCATCGCTCGGTCACTCTTAAGAAAGTGGCGCAACGCCATTCTGGGCACGTTGCTGGTCATCGCCGGACTGGCGACTGCGCTCGTAACCATCCTCGCTCGCCAAACTGAAAACTACACGCTGGCCGGCGCAGCAGCGATTTTGTCCCTAATCATTGCGCTGCTGATGTTGATTTTCATCGTGCCACGGCTGGCAAAGTCGGCGCGGCTCGAGATCACGCGGCTGGATCTGCCCGTTGAAATTACAAGTGGCGGTGCAATTTTTCTTTTGATTCTCGGCGTCGTCGGCTTTGCCGCCTGGAATACCGGAAACAATCTGCTGTTCCTGGTTTTCTCGTTGCTCGTATCTACTCTCTTTGTGGGTGGCGCGGCGGCCCGGGGTTCGTTACGCGACCTAATCGTGTCAGCGCGTTTTCCGGATCACATTTTTGCGAACGATCCGGCGCCGGTGATCGTTACGCTAAAAAACGCCAAGCGGCTGTTGCCATCCTTTTCGATTATGGTCGCTGCTCGTGGTCCAGCCGAGTTCGCACAGCAAAAGCGCAAGCGGCGTTCGCCGCGTTTTTCCAAACGGCCGCTGGCGTATTTCACTTACGTGCCGCACCACGCCGCCGCCGAGCAACGAGTCGAGCAGGTTTTTCCGCAACGCGGTCATGTGCTCATCAACGGATTTGAACTAGCAACGCTTTTTCCGTTCGGTTTCTTTCGTTTTCGTCGCCGCTTGCGAGCGCGTGACGTTGACATCGTCGTGTATCCCAAGCCGGAGCCGATTGGCGATGAACTTCATCTTCTCCCGACCTTCGCCGGCCGCATGGTTTCATCCCGGCGCGGCATCGGCCAGGACCTGTTTTCGCTGCGCGACTATCAGCCGCAGGATGATTTGCGCCACATTGATTGGAAGGCAACCGCGCGTTCGCGACAACTAACCGTGCGTGAATTCACGGCAGAGGACGAGCGACGCACGACCATCATCCTCGACACCTCCGAGCCGGCCGGCGCCGACGCTCAATATTTCAATACCAGGTTTGAGCGTGGAGTAGTTCAGGCTGCTTCGCTGCTCAAGCATTTTATTGACGAACGCGCGGAAGTGAGATTGATGTTGGGTGCTGATCTCGGGCCTTACGGCACCGGCGTCAACCATCTTTACGCATGTCTGCGCAGACTTGCGGTCGTGCAAGCGCGACGAGAGAACGGCGAAGCCGAGTTGTTGAGTTCGGTGACCCACATGGATCAGAAGCAGAATGTTCTGGACGAAGACTACGCAATTATTCTGACCGCTGCGGCGCCTGGTTCAATTCCCGCCCAAATTTGGCGCGCGTCATTTGTCATACATATTTAAGTGGAACAGACTTTAGGAACCTCTGATTAAGTAGACTGAATAGGATCAGTATTAGTCTTTGGATGCGTAGCGTCCGCACGAATTTAGCCCGGCCTTTCAAGGCCGGGAATCGGCCAGTAAAGGGTTCGCGTCGCGTAGCGACGCTTGAAACCAGCCTGTACTCAATCGTCGCTACGCGACGGGAGCAACGAAGCACCTGATCCCGGCGTTTAAACGCCGGGCTAAATTCGCGGGGACGCGACGCGTCCAAGACTCATCGCCCAGACAAGTCCCTAAGGAATCGGGCAGGCTTGGACCGAAACAAGTTGCCAGGAATCGTTCCGCAGCGAATAGACGTGCATGACTTTGAAGTGGCCGCTGTAATCGTGACCCCGGTAAAACCAGCGCGTTGAATCTTTGCACGTCGCAATCGCGGTGTGACCCCAGATGCGCACGCCAACATTTTCCCGCAGCAGATGTTCGACCTTGATTTCTTTGGAGGTAACATCGTCAATGAATTGCTCTTTGCCGTCTCCCTCAAACGGATAAGCAAAATAAAAATCGTCGGCCATGATCTGGCCGAGCCCGTCACCATCGCCACGCACCAGCGCCTTGGCCCATTCGTCAGTCATCTGACGCAGCAACTGTTCGGTCTCGACTTTGGAGGGATGGGACGATTCGTCTGACACGCGGTGATTGCTCCTATTGATTGGAGTTTGCGCAATGCTTCTACCCGAGAATCAAATGGCAGTCAACCGTGGCAATGAGGTCATGACACTCGGTCGCCTCAATCAAACAGCATCATTACTCATCAAACTTATCAGTACTCACGTTTGAGAAGAGCAGCGAAAACAGCGTCGGCCGCCGTTTCGCCACCGCGAATGCAATCGGGAATGCCAACTCCGGAATAAGCGTTTCCCGCAAGTGCCAGGCCCGGCAACGCGGCCAGGCGCTCCGTGATTTTGTCAACGCGTGCAATATGTCCGATTTCATATTGCGGCATCGATTGCGGCCAGCGGGAAACCGTGCTGAACAGGGGCGCACTCACGATTCCAAGTAAATCCTTGAGATCACCGCGTACTCGGGCGAGCATTTCCGCGTCCTCAAGTTCAACCAGTTCTGGTTGCAACGCGCCGCCAACAAACGCGCGCAGCAAAACTGAATCCTGCGGTGCGCGTCCGGCAAACTTTACGCTGCTAAAGGTGCAGGCCAGCAACGATCGCTTTTCAATAAAGGGAACCACGAAACCAAATCCGTTCAGCGGATGCGGAATGTCGGCGCGGCGAAAGGCAAGGTTCACAGTTGCGGTTGATTCATAGGGTATCTGCTTGAGGCCGGCAGCGAGGAGCACATCAGTTTCGACCAGCAACGACGCGGCTGCGTATGCCGGAACTGCGAGACAAACTGCGTCGACTGTAATCGCAGGTCCCTGCTCAGCGCGCACCTGCCATTGCATTGATGTTCGATCCAAAGCAATCGAAGTGACTCGCGTGCGCAGCGCCATTCCCGTGGTCGCAAGTTTCGCCGCCAGCCGACCGACCAGCACTTGCATGCCGCGATCAAATGAAGCGAACAAACTGTAACGAGGGCCGTGTGTCTGTGCTTGAGCTTCGCTCGCGCCTTTTTCTTTACGCAAAGCGCGAATGAGGCTGCGGTGTTTACGCTCGAGTTCAATAAAGCGCGGCATGGTTGCTTGCAGGCTCAGTTTTTCTGGATCGGCGGTGTAGATGCCGCCAACCATCGGTTGGGCCACACGTTCAAGTGCTTCGCGGCCCAGCCGCCTTCTTATGAACTGGGCCAGACTTTCCTCGCCCACACGATTTACGTTTAGGCGCGGCAAGACAAGGTCCAGCGCCATTCGCGCTTTGCCGGACCAGCTCATGATTTCGCTATTGAAGAAAGGCCAGAACTGCGTGGGCGCGATTAGCTGAAAGCCGGCAGGGACGGGAATCAGTTGATTGCCACGAACAATGAAACTGCGGCGGTGGGTTTCGTTCGTTTGAATTACGTGAGACTCGAGGCCAAGCCGTCGCGCGAGTTCAATGGCTGCCGGTTTTTCGGTGATGAAGGAATCCGGTCCCTGCTCAAGCAGAAACCCGTCGCGCTCTTCGGTCTTGATGATGCCGCCAAGTCGCGGTCCCGCTTCGAAAATCAGCAGCTCAAGCGGTGCGCCGGTTTCAGCGCCTCGCTCCAGCAGCCGGTGCGCGGCCGCAAGTCCGGCGATGCCGGCGCCGATGATGGCAACGCGTTTCATCTCAATCTAAGTGGCACAGACTTTAGTCTGTGTTTGGATAGTGGCACAGACTTTAGTCTGTGTTGGCGAGCGCAGCCACGGACTGAAGTCTATGCCGCCCTCAAACCAAAGCGCAGCAATCCGCCTGGCAAATGTTGTTGCGGGCTCCCATTGCACCCAGAAATCGTCGCGGCGTTTCCGGATCGATACGTTCCAGGATCAGTTCGCGAATCATTGCTACAAACATCGGATGCGTGCCCGCGGTCGCCGCACGAATCATATTCAAACCAAGCTCGCCACACAGCGCCTGGGCCTCAGTATCGAGGTCGTAAATGATCTCCATATGGTCCGAGACGAAACCGATCGGAGCGACGACGACATCGGTCACGCCAGCCGCGTGTACTTCCCGCAAGTAGTCACAAATATCCGGACCGAGCCATGGTTGCGCCGGTGAACCGCTGCGACTTTGGAAGACGAGCCGCCAGCGCTCGACGCCTAACTCGTTTGCAATTAGCCGGCTCGTTTCCTCGAGCTGCGCTTCGTAATCGCAGTTTTTCGCCATCGAGTCGGGGATGCTGTGGGCCGTGAAGACGAGCTGCGCGCTGTTTTGTTGCTCAGCAGAAATTTTCTGCAGCCCCTCGCGCACATTCTCAACATTCGCCTGGATGAACAAAGGATGATTGTAAAATGCGCGAAGCTTTTCCACTCGTGGCGCGTCATCACCAACCACCGCGCGCGCTTCGGCGATGTTTTCCAGATACTGACGACAACTCGAGTACGAGCTGTAAGCCGAAGTCACAAACGCCAGCGCGTTTTGAATTCCATCGCCACGCATTTGCTTGAGCGTTTCAGCCAGGAGTGGATGCCAGTTGCGATTGCCAAAATAGATGGGAAGGTTCGGCCCCTTGTCGGCCAATTCCTTTTTCAACGCCGCAATCAGTTGTCGGTTCTGTTCATTGATGGGGCTGACGCCGCCAAACAATTCGTAGTGTTTCCCGACCTGGAGCATTCGTTCGCGCGGTACGTTTCTACCGCGCAGCACGTTTTCGAGGAAGGGAATTACATCGTCCATTCCTTCAGGCCCGCCAAAGGAGACGACAATTAATGCATCGAATGAAGGGTTCATCAGTTGCATAGACTTTAGTCTGTGATTCCAAGTCTCGATAGCGACATCAACATAGACTAAAGTCCGTGCTACCTGGAACTCATCTCATGGACCATTTCAACCAGCGCAATCACATTCTCGACAGGTGTTTCCGGCAGGATGCCGTGTCCGAGGTTAAAGATGTGCCCGGCGCGACCACTGGCCTGGTCGAGAATCGTCTTCGCTTGCGCGCGCAGGTGTTCACGGTTTGCAAATAGCGCCACCGGATCCAGGTTACCCATCACCGCTTTGTCGTGGCCGATCCTTTCCCAGCCTTCATCCAATCGCACGCGCCAGTCAACGCCAATCACGTTTCCTCCGGCTTCGCTAATTAGTTTCAACAGCTCGCCCGTGCCTGTGCCGAAATGAATGACTGGTGCGTCTGAAGTGATTCCGGCAATCACACTCCGCGTGTGTGGCAGGACGTATTCCCGGTAGTCATCCGGACTGAGACAGCCAACCCATGAATCAAACAACTGCAACGCTTGTGCGCCGGCGTCGACCTGGCGGTTCAAATATTTAACGAGTGCGCGCGAAATCAGCGACATCATTGCGTGCCAGGCGCCGCTGTCGTTATACATCAACGACTTTGTGTGCACGTAGTTCCGCGAACTGCCGCCTTCGACGATGTACGAAGCGAGCGTAAATGGCGCACCAGCAAATCCGATTAACGGAAGGTCTTCGCGAAGACCGCGCCGCGTGTGACGAATTGCCTCAAACACAAAGTCGAGCGCGCCTATATCTTCAATCTCAATCAGGCGCTCAACGTCAGCCGCGGCCCGCACCGGATTGTGAATCACCGGCCCATCGCCTTTGGTAAATTCAAGCTGCAAGCCCATCGGCTCCAGCGGCAACAAAATGTCGGCAAAAATGATCGCCGCGTCGACTCCTAATCTTTCTGCGGCCGTGACCGTCACTTCGGCCGCCAGCGCCGGCGTCTTGCACAATTCCAAAAAACCGACGCGCGCCCTGACGTCACGATATTCCTGCATATAACGACCAGCCTGGCGCATCAGCCAGATAGGCGTGTATTCCACCGCATCGCGCCGGCACGCGCGCATGAACGGGCTATTCAGAAGTGCATCGTTTGGTTTCGCTGCCGTCAAGGACTTGCTCAATTATTTAGGATCTCAGAACTTTCGCACGCCGCTGCTCGTTCAAGCAGTGTCTCTCCGCAGTTGTCTATTGTATTGGCGCCGTCGTTTTTGGTCGCAAATCAGGATTCAGACTACAATAAAAACGCAAAAACAGTTAACGGCCGTTTTGTGATTAAAGTTGCCACAAGCGAGCCGGTTGCGGTGTTTGTTTCCTGAGAGCGGTTTAAATGAGCGGACAAGCCAGAGCCTTAGTAAATTTGATGCCTGACGAAATCGCGACTGTAGCGCCTCCGCTCAGCTTCGATGAGGCTTTTACGCTTCATCACCGGGCCGTGTTTCGCACGGCGTGCTCGGTAGTTCGCGATGCGGCGCTGGCTGAGGATATTACGCAGGAAGTTTTTTTACGGCTCTATCGTAATCTTGATTCGAAGCCAGGCGAGGAGTTGTTGCGCGCCTGGCTTTTGCGCGTCACCTTGAATGTTGCCCGCAACACGATTCGCGGCAACACACGATCGATGTCGCGTGACAACGAATATCACAAGAATACGGCGGGCGAAGGTTGGTTCGCGCCCGCGCCTGACGAGGGTTACAGCCGTAACGTAGAAATCGAGCAGACGCGACGCGCGTTGGATAAGCTAAAAGAGCCGATGCGCAGTTGTTTGCTGCTGAGACATCAGGGACTCTCCTATCGTGAAATCGCCGACACGTTGTCGGTGAAAGAGACGAACGTGGGCAGTCTGGTCGCACGCGGCCGGAAAGAGTTTGCCCGGGTGTATGGGAAAATCGGAGGCAAGTCATGAAAGAGTGTTTGCAAGAAGAGGTTCTGCAAAGTTATTTGGATGGAGAACTTCACCAGCGGCGCGTGGCGCAGGTGACTTCTCACCTGGCTTCATGCATAACCTGCAGCGATCTGGCGCGACAGCTTGAGCAGGAAAACAGCGTCCTGGCGGCTGCGCTTGGGCCTGAGTTCGAAACGGCAGTGCCGAGCGAGCGTTTGCGACAGCGCATTGACGCCGCAATCGGATCCGCTCGTATCGAAGCCGCCAGTAGCTCTGCCTCTGGAGCTAGCGTTCGCACCTGGCTTTCATCACTTTCCGATCTGCTTACGTATAGACCACAACGTGCACTCGGTTATGCAAGCCTGCTGTTGATTGTTGGCTTTGGTTTGATTATGGGCATGATGAGGTGGCAGACAGTGCCAACATCTTCAACAGATTTGCTGGTCGCAACGGCTTCGCCAGCGCCCAGTCCGGAACCGACAACAGCGCCTCCGGTAAAGAGCGTGCCGCCTTCGTCAGAAACGAACGGAACGAAGAGCACTGTTCCGAAAGAGCGCCGTCAGCGAGGCAGTGCTATAGCCGCGCTCGCCGCACCCCAGCAAAATGACAGAGCCGCAAATCACGTTAAACTTTTGCCCGGCGAACGTAGTTACCTGCAAACGATTGCTCAGTTGGATTCGACCATCAAATCGGATAAAGCCCGAATGAAGCCTGGCGTGCAGGCTGAGTACCAGCGGAATTTGGCTTTTGTGGACCGCACTCTGGCGGTCGCGCGCACTGCTGCCAAGAGTAATCCGAACGATCCCGACGCAACCGAATTCATGTTTTCCGCTTATCAAAGCAAAGTCGATTTGCTTAACACAGTTGCCCAGGCTCGCGTGACCGATAAGTAAGATTGAAGTAATAGCAATAATGAAGTTCAAAGTATTCATCACTGGTTTTCTTCTGCTGTTGTCCACAGGTATCGCTTATGCCGATGGGCATGGCAAAACCGGGACGCAGAAAATTGAGCGATCAATTACGGCGCTGCCGAATGTCGCCGTTTCACTTTGCGTCGATTCGGGAAATGTAACCGTGCGCGGTTGGGACAAGAACGAAGTTTTCGCGCGCTCAAGCGAAGTCGGGCGCATCGAACTCAAGGGCGCCAACTCGGGTCTGCCCTCCGCCGGCGCGGCAAAGGTTCTGGTTTGGCTGGTCGACAAGCAAATCGGTGTGGAAGAGAAAGGCGGCTGTGACGCTTTTGGCGACGTTGAGTTGATGGTGCCGCGTGGCGCAGCGCTCTATTTGCAAACTGGCGACGGCACGATTGATGTCAGCGACGTGGCCTCAATTTTTGCGCGCTCAGAGACCGGCGACATCTCAATTACGAAAGCAACGCGATCGGTTGAAGCGGTAAGTTTTAGCGGCGAGATTGCAGTTGCGAATTCAACCGGCCGGATAGCGCTGAAATCTGTCAGCGGTATGCTCACTGCCGCAAGCCTGCGTCCCACCGATCAAAGCGATTGTTTTGAAGCCTCGAGCATTAGCGGCGACATCGAGCTTGCAGGCGTGGAACATCAATCAGTAACCGTGAAGACGGCGAATGGGAAGATTGATTTTTCCGGACCCCTGGCCCGTCAGGGACGATACACGTTCAATACGACGAGCAGCGACGTCACCTTGAGTTTGCCGGAAAACTCCTCTTTTCGGCTTAACGCGCGCCTCCCCAGAGACCGTGAAGTTATTAGCGACTTTCCCTTGAGCCTCACTATCGAAGATCCCGTGCCGGTGATGCCGAAGAAAGCTACCCCGGCGCCGCCGGCTCCGCCCGAGCCTACGCCGCAGCCAAATCCCAAGGCTGCTCCTGAGGCGAAGGAGCCGGTAATTGTTTTAGTGGATCCGTGGGACAAGACGATTAAAGTAAAGCCTGTGGTTGTCAAAACGGTTTACAGTCTGCGGCGCATTAGCGCGGTGCATGGCAGGGGCGATGCGCTGATCACTATTGCTTCCTTCACCGGAACAATCCATCTAATAGATTCGGGAAACTAGCGCTGTCGCGACAACTTCGGGTCGTTTAGCACCGTCGTTTTTTGCCGGCCGCGGTGCGCGCCGGGCTTGCCGCTAAAACTGACGGGCAATAAACGGAAAATCACTGGATTTTCTGCCACAAACAAATTGCCGCTGGTGTTCTGGTATTAGAACGCGAAACACGACTGATTGAAGAGAGAAAACATGTTGAATAAAGCACTCATAGCATCAATGACCATGGCTGCCGCGCTGGTTAGTTCGGGTAACTGGCCCGCCGCCGCAGGCCTGGCCGCGAAAGTGGACCAGTTAACGGAACTGCGAAGCTTTCTCCCCCGACCAACTGAGACCCCCGACATCGAACCGCAGCGCCAGGAAGTGCGCGAAGAGTTTCATCAAACCTATCCGTTGGCGGCGAACGGTCGCGTCAGTATCGAAAACATGAATGGCGACATTCGCATAACGGTTGCGGATAGCAACGAAATTCAGGTGAATGCGATCAAGCGCGCCTACAACCCGCAGCGTTTGGCGGAAGCGAAGATTGACGTTACCGCGACCGCCGATGCGATACGCATCAGAACGGACTACCCGAACCGCGATCAGAATTTCACCAGCGAAGAAAGAGGCCGCTACAACAATCCGGCCACCGTCGATTACACGATTGTTGTCCCGCGCCAGGCGCGCCTCGACGCGATCGATTTGATCAATGGTTCGCTGGAGATTGAAAGCGTCGAAGGCGATGTAAAAGCTTCTTCGGTAAACGGCCGAGTAGTCGCGCGCGGATTAAAAGGTGAAGCAAAGCTGAACACTGTTAATGGACCAGTGGACGTAACGTTTACGCAGCTTGATCCGGCCAAGCCGCTTTCGCTGGGATCCGTAAATGGTCCGGTTGTTGTCGTGATTCCTTCAGACTCGAACGTGGTCGTTCGCGCCGAGACGCTTCATGGCACGATCCGCAACGACTTTGGACTGGCGGTTAAGGATGGTGAGTATGTGGGCCACTCACTGTACGGACAATTGGGTTCGGGCGGGTCGCGCATCAAGCTTGGCAATGTCAACGGCGGCATCACCATCAAGCGCGCGGATGATGGCCGGGCGTTGAGTCCCGCGCAAAGCCTGCTTTCGCAAAAAGATAAAAGCAAGGATAAAGAAAAAGAAGACCCGGAAGTCTATTCATCGGCCGAGGCAGGCGACATCGAAAAAAGCGCTCGAATCATGGCCGCTAAGGTGAGACGTGAGGCAATTTCTCAGGTCGATGTCGAGAAAATGACGCAGCAGATGACGCCCGAGATAAAGCGGGAAGTCGAACGGGCGATGCGCGATGCCGAACGCGAAATTCAACAGGCACAGCGTGAAGTGCAAAGGGAAACGCGGCGGCAACAAGTGCGTGCCGTAAGTCGCAGCGATGCCCGCGCTACTGCCCGGGCCAGCGGCGGCGGCTCCAGCCGGTTTGTCGAACAGGAATCGAAGAGTTTTTCCGTGCCGGCGAATTCGCGCGTAAACCTGGCTACCTTTGATGGCCCGATTACAGTTCACGGCTGGGATAAAGGCGAAGTCATGTACCGCGCAACCAAGCACGGCGACGATGGGGAACAACTGAAGGAAGTCAGGATCGAAACCGATCAGCAGGGGCCCGCGGTTTCTGTGATTGCAAAATCGGACGACCATTCCGGCTGGGTTTCTCTCGAAGTCTTCGTGCCACGCAACTCGAGCGTTCACGTTTCATCTGAAGACGGCCAGTTGATTTTGCAAGGCGTGACTGGAGAGTTAACGCTGCGGACCGGTGACGGCGGCATTGAAGTGATCGATAGTCAGGGTCAACTAAAAGTCAGCAGCGGCGATGGTCATATTCGCATTGCAAACTTTGACGGCCAGGCCGATGCGCGCACCGGCGATGGCGCCATCACGCTGGATGGCCGGTTCACTAGTTTGAATGCTCGGACCGGCGACGGATCCATCTCGCTCGCCGTCGCGCCCGACTCAAACTTCACGATAGAAACAGATGCCGAGGGCATCACTAACCAGGGGTTGACGATTACCGAAGACGTAGCACCTTCAGCCCGGACCAGGCGTTGGAAGGTTGGTCGGGGTGGCAATGTTTTTGTGCTCTACACCGGCGAAGGCAACATCGTACTGCGACCAAGATAAATAAATCGTTCATGAAAAAGTTTGTATCCCCAGCCAGCTTTTTCTGGAACGAATTCTTATTTACTTCGTCTAACACTTGCGAGTCGCGCGCGCACCAGTTCACGTCAATTCAGAAAAACGTACTCGCATCCTAAAAATCGGAATCCATTGGGGAGAGATTCATGAAGGCCAGTCTACTTGCCGTTGCGACGATAATTCTTTGCCTGACCACGATTCACTCGCAAACCCAGCCGCCCCAGGCAACTGCATCAGCGACGCCGGGTGGCTCGCCTGAAGTTAAGGCTGCCGATCCTGGTATAGCGAATACCGCGCCTGCCGACGCTCCGGTCAACGCAAAACCGGTCGGCGGCAAACCCACACTACCTCCGGAAAAAACGAATCCCGTGCGGTTGCCGGCGTTTGCCAAACCGCCAGTCATCGACGGCAAGCTTGACGATGAGGTTTGGAAGAACGCTGCTGTCCTCAAAGACTTTTATCAGATTCAACCCGGCGACAATATCGCGCCGTCAAAGCCGACGGAGGTGATGCTCGGTCATGACGAGAGATTTCTTTATGTGGCCTTCCATTGTTTTGACGAGCCAGACAAAGTGCGCGCAAACATTCCGAAGCGCGACGACATCTTTAACGACGACTACGTCGGCATTCTGTTCGACACTTTCAACGACAAACGCAAAGCGTACGAGTTTGACTTTAATCCGCTCGGCATCCAGGCCGACGGAATTTGGACGGACGGAGGCAACGAAGATTTTAGTCTCGACGTCGTGCTTGAATCGAAAGGAATGGTGACTACCGATGGCTACACGGTAGAAGTCGCGATTCCGTTTAAGTCGATTCGCTACAACGGCGGCAAGGACACGCTCTGGGGCGCGCATTTTTGGCGGCGCATCAAGCGTTTCAACAACGAACTGGACATGTGGATGCCGATCTCGCGCGACGTTTCGAGTTGGTTGGCCCAGGCAGGTCACCTGACCGGCTTTGAAGGAATTTCAACTGAGCGCACGCTGGAACTTATTCCCAGCCTGACCATCTCCGAGACGGGGAAACGAAAGGCGCCGGTGACGTTGGCGCAGATTGCCGACGGTGGCAGATTCGTGAATGAGCCAATCAAGTTAGATCCCGGATTGACGGGCAAGTACAGTCTTACCTCAAAGGTCACGCTGGACTTTGCAGTCAACCCTGATTTCGCTCAGGTCGAATCAGATCAATTGGTAGTTACCGCAAACCAGCGGTTCCCGATCTTCTTTGCAGAAAAACGTCCGTTCTTCCTCGAAGGCATCGACATTTTCCAAACTCAGATTTTCGCCTACCACACGCGCTCCATTATCGATCCTGATTTCGCGGTGAAGCTGACGGGGAAAGTTAACCGCAACACGTTTGGCTTGATGCTGGCGTCCGACAATGGTCCCGGAAACTTCAGCGAAGAAGAGCGGCCCACCGCCAACCCGAGACAGTTGGACAAGAACGCCATCGTGGGCGCACTGCGACTGAAGCACGACATCGGCAAAGAGAACTCATTCATCGGTTTTCTCGGTACCTACAAAAAATTTGTCGACAGCTACAACGAGCTGGGTGGCCTCGACGGGCGTTTTCAACTTGATAAGGTAACGACGTTTAGCTGGCAGTTTTTAGCCACGCATTCTCGCCATAACTTCTTTCTTCCGGAAGAAGGGCGGCGGCGCGATACCATAAAGAACGGGTTCATTTACGCGGTCAATTACAACAAGGACGCGCGTCACTTTGGCTATGACATTTCCGCCGTTGGGCGCACGCTTTACTATACGTCGGACCTCGGGTTCAATCGCCGGCCCAACAACAACAGCTACAACGGCTTCTTTCGTTATAACTCGGAACCGAAACCGAAGGCCTTCCTCGTTTCCTGGCGAGTCTACGATTCCATCAACACCGGCTTTGATTGGCAAGGTCGGGCACTGTCAGATAACAACGAGTCGCAATTGCAATTGCATTTTCCGCGGCAAACGACGGTGGGTGTCGGAATCGACAAAGGCTACGAGCGCGTGTTTGAAAGTGAGTTTGGACAAAAGCGTCCATCAGGATCGAACTGCGTGCTCCTTAACAACTGCACCTTCGCGGGCTATGACAATGAGCGCTCGGCCTATAACCGGGGTCTTTACAGCTTCGTAAGTTCGACCATCAACAAAAAGGTTAATTTTAACTTCTTCGTCAATCGGCGTTGGGGTGACCTTGATTTCGATTTTGGTGGTGGTGATAAGTTTCCGCGCGTTAGTCCGGGTGCGATTGCCGCCAGGAAAGCCACAGACGATGGCTTGTGTGGTGGCACTAATCCGCCACCCGTTTGTAATGCGCCACTCGATCCCGGCCCCGGCGACTTCTTTCATTTCGACGGGGGTGTCAGTTATCAACCTACCGGCAAGTTGAACGCGACACTCAATTACACGCGCGAGCACCTGAAGCGTTATGACACTGACAGAGTTGCTTTCAGCGAGAACATCGTATCGTTGCGATCGACCTATCAGTTTTCCCGCTTCCTGTTCGCGCGCGGGCGCATTGATTATGCGACGCTCGCATCGAGTGTGAAGGGCCAGTTCCTGTTGGGCTATACGCCGAACCCCGGGACTGCGTTCTACGTCGGCTATAACGATGATTTAAGTCGTAACGGCTTTAATCGGTTTTCGGGCGCACTCGAACCAGGCTTCCGTCGCAACGGTCGCGTCTTCTTCATCAAGATGTCTTACCTGTTCCGCAAAAGTTTCTAGGTCGGGAGCGAAGTGGCATAGACTAAAGTTTGTGTTGCCTGAGTAAGCACAGACTGAAGTCTATGCCACTCAGGCAGCCCCGCTTTTCTCGTTTACTGCTGCCAGTTTCGCCCCTCTTCATTGCCTGGGTTAAGATTGCCCCGCATGCAATCGTCAAACGAATTCCTCCACCCGTTTCTTCCGAAACTGCTCCGCGCTATTCAGGTCGCACCGCTGCTACTGCTCCTGTTAGCCGCAGGCTGCAAGAGTGGCTATCAAAGTGGCGCCAATCAAAACACGCCCACAGACAAGGGCGCGCGCCAGGTGAAAGTCGCGCGCGTCGAACAGATGGCCTTTGGTGAAACTGTAACCGCGAACGGCACGCTCGCGGCATATGATCAATCGACCGCCAGCGCCAAAGTTGCAGGCCGCCTGAGTACGATCTCTGTCGATCTCGGCAGCGTGGTGCGCCGCGGACAGATGGTGGCGCAGGTCGAGGCGAGCGACTACAAGCTGCGTGTGCAACAAGCGGAAGCCGCGCTTGCTCAGGCACGCGCGCGTGTGGGTCTGTCGCCTGATGGAAAAGACGATGCCGTGAATCCCGAACAGACCGGAACGGTCAGGCAGGCACGCGCAGTCCTGGACGAAGCAAAAGTGAGCCGCGACCGCGCTGCAAAACTTGTGCAGCAGGGAATTGTCGCGCGCTCAGAGTTTGATACCGCCGACGCCGGATACAAAGTTGCGGTCAGCCGTTATCAAGATGCGATCGAGGAGATTCGCAATCGCCAGGCACTCGTGGCGCAACGTCGTTCTGAACTTTCATTAGCGCGCCAGCAACTTGGGGACACCGCGGTCTATGCGCCGCTGGATGGTATCGTGCAACAGAAGCGCGCGAGCGTTGGCGAATACCTCGCGGCTGGCGCACCGGTCGTCGATATTGTTCGCATGAATCCGCTGCGGCTGCAGGCGGAAGTTCCCGAGCGCGATGCTGGCACGGTGCGCTTTGGACAAAGCGTTCGCGTTACCGTCGCCGGCGATGCGAATGTTTACCTCGGGCAGATCAAAAGACTAAGTCCGGTCATCACGGCACAGAACCGCATGCTGATGGTCGAAGCCGACGTGCAAAATAATGGACTGTTGCGGCCCGGCTCTTTTGCCAAGGCCGAAATTGTCACCAACGACGCAAAGATGGCCATCACGGTGCCGAATAGTTCTATCGTAACTTTCGCTGGTATCGAAAAAGTCATCGTCGTGCAAAACGGCAAAGCCCTGGAGAAACCCATTACCACCGGCCGCCGCAACGGCGACTGGACCGAGATCGTCGCCGGCGTTAACGTCGGCGATCAGGTGATCGTCGACCCGGGGAATTTGCAATCTGGAATGGCTGTCGAAGTAGTGCAGTAATTACTTTGTACTTTGTTCTTCGTGCTTCGTACTTTGTTGTTGGTCTTTGGTCTTTGGTTTTTGGTCTTTGATTTCACGTACCTACATTAAGGCGACAAACTCAAAAACTAAGTCCAAAGACCAAAGACCAAAGTACAAAGCACAAAGTTCGTAGTTAATGAATGCAAAAGCTAGCCGAAATCTGTATCCGTCGTCCGGTCTTCGCCACGATGATCGTGTTGTCGCTGGTGGTGGTCGGTTCGGCAAGTTACTTCAGGCTCGGGGTCGATCGCTTTCCTTCCGTTGACTTGCCCACTGTAAGTATCCGCACCAACCTGCCCGGCGCCTCGGCTGAAGAAGTTGAATCTCTCGTCACGCAACAAATTGAAGAAGTAGTTAACACCGTCGATGGCATTGATGAGCTGCGTTCAATCTCCGGGCAGGGCACCTCAATCGTTATTGCAACTTTCAAACTCGATCGAAACCTTGAATCCGCTGCCCAGGACGTGCGCGATCGTGTCAACAGTCTGGGGCGCACGCTGCCCGACGATGCAACCCCGCCGATAGTGCAAAAGTTTGATAACGACAGCACGCCGGTCATTACGATTGCGCTTTCGGGCGACCGTTCGATTCGCGAGTTGACTGAACTCGCCGATAAGACGGTGCGCGTGCAACTGGAACGCGTTGGAGGCGTCGGCGAAGTGCGCGTCGTGGGTGGACTCGATCGTGCCATTAACGTTTGGATCGACGCCGAACGATTGGCGGCATATCAAATTCCGGTAACAGCGGTTCGCTCCGCCCTCGCCCGCCAGAACGCGGACGTGCCGGGCGGCAATGTCAACACGGGTCGCGAAGAATTGGTGCTGCGGACGCTGGGCCGCTATACCGATCCGCGCGCGTTCGAAGATCTGGTCATTGCTAATGTGAACGGTTCGCCGATTCGCATCCGCGACGTGGGCCGGGTTGAGGACGGCACTAAGGAACAGCGTTCGCTGGCCCGCCTGAACGGCGTACCGACCGTAACGCTCGAGATTCGCCGCCAGTCAGGGGCCAACACCATCGATGTAATCAAGGGAATCAAGCGGGAACTGCCGCGCGTTACCAGCCAGCTGCCGGCCGACGTGAAGGCGGAAGTCATTCGCGACCAGTCACGCTACATCGAGTCCGCGCTGCACGAAATCCAAAAGCATCTGGTCCTCGGCAGCATCCTGGCCAGTCTGGTTGTGCTTTTATTCATGCGTTCCTGGCGTTCGACGATCATTGCCGCAGTCGCCATTCCGTGTTCGCTGATTTCCGCTTTCGGCATGATGCGTGCGCTAAACTTCACGCTCAACAGCGTAACGATGCTGGCGCTGGTGCTGATGGTCGGCGTAGTCATCGATGATGCGATCGTCGTGCTCGAAAATATTTTCCGCTTCATTGAAGAGAAAAAGATTGAGCCGAAAGAGGCCGCGCGCGAGGCTACGAGAGACATCGGCCTGGCGGTGCTGGCGACGACACTGTCGCTGGTAGTGATCTTTTTGCCGGTCTCGTTCATGTCGTCCATCTCGGGCCGTTTTCTCTATCAATTCGGTATCACCGCCGCAGTTGCAATTCTCGTAAGCCTGCTCGTTTCGTTCACCTTGACGCCGATGATGAGTTCGCGACTCATCCGCGCTGACGATGCCGGAAAAGGCGGCGGTCACAACGAGCCCGGTTCACGCAAGGGCTTTTATCGTTGGATCGATAGTGCCTACACCGTCATGCTGGCTTTCGCCATGCGTCATCGCACCGCCGTCACGCTGATAGCCATCGCGGTCGTATTGTCCAGCATTCCGCTTTACCGGGCCGTCAAGCAGGAGTTCATTCCGACGAATGTTGACGAGGCAGAGTTTGAAGTCAGCGTGAACGGGCCCGAAGGCACGAACCTGGCGGTCATGAACGAGACGATGCAGGCGATCGAAAAAGATATTAGTTCCACGCCCGGTGTCCAAATGGTGTTGGCCAACGCCGGTGGTTCATTTCTCGGCGGCGTCAATCAGGGCAACGTCTACGTGCGCATCGTGCCACACGAAGAACGTACTCTCTCGCTGGGGCGCTTGTGGACTGAGACCAGGCACGGACATCCGCTGAACGCATTCAGGGGGAACTACAGCCAGCAGGACGTGATGGTCGAGGTGCGCCGCCGGTTACGGAAGTATGCGCCGATGCGCACTGGAGTTCGTAACGCGCCATCATTCAATTTCGGCGCTGGCGGCCGTTTCGATATCGACTTTAATCTGCGCGGACCCGACGTGGTTGCCCTGGCGGGCTATGCGGACGAGCTAATGAGACGTTCGCAAACACTGGGCGGGATTGTTGATGCCGACACGACACTAAAACTTAACAAGCCGGAGCTTCGTGTCGAGATTGATCGCGCGCGCGCCGCGGATCTGGGCGTGGATAGTTCCGATATCGCCACCAGCTTGCGTTTGATGGTTGGCGGCGAAGACCGGGCGTCGCGCTTTCGCGATGAATCGATCAATGAAGACTATGACGTGCAACTGCGTTTGGATGAACGCGACCGCAGCGATGTCGCGACCATTGAACGGCTGTACGTGCCTTCGTCGCGCGGCGGCCTGGTGCGGCTGGATAACCTGGTGAAGATTAAACGCGACACGAGTCCTTCGCGCATCGATCGCCTCGATCGCGAGCGGTTAGCTTCGGTACGTGCCTCGGTAGCGCCGGGTTACGCGCTTGCCGATCGCATTGAGGCGCTGCGCGGCGCGGCGGCGGACATGCATTTACCGGCGGCCTACTCAACGACGGTATCCGGACGCGCGCGCGAGCTGGAAAGGACGTTCAAAGAATTCATCTGGGCGTTCATCCTCTCAATCATTTTCATGTACATGATTCTTGCTTCGCAGTTTGAAAGCACCATCCATCCCTTAACGATTCTGTTGAGCTTGCCGCTTTCGGTTCCATTTGCGTTGCTGTCGTTATGGGCCACCGGGGATACGCTCAATCTTTATTCGGCGCTGGGTATTCTGGTCCTGTTCGGCGTGGTCAAGAAGAATTCCATTCTGCAAATCGATCACATGAACAGTTTGCGCGCCAAAGGCATCGAGCGTTACGAAGCGATCATGCAGGGGAACCGAGATCGGCTGCGACCGATTCTGATGACGACGTTGGCTTTGGTCGCCGGCATGATGCCGTTAGCGCTGGGTACTGGTCCGGGAGCCGAAGAGCGCCGTTCGATCGCAGTCGTGGTCATCGGCGGGCAGACGTTGTCGCTGCTGCTGACGTTGATTGCCACGCCGGTTGTCTATTCGCTGCTCGACGATCTGCGTTACACAGCGCGCTTTCGCAAACTCGCGGGTGCGACCGCTGGTGTGCGCGGCAAGTTTACTGCGCGACGCCGCCGTGCGCGTCACCAGGCAGCCGAAGCTGATGGCGTTGATGTTCAAGCAGACAAACCCGAGCGCGTCAGTGCCGCGGGAGATTGAGAGCGAGTTCAAGCAGCTCAGAAAGCGTGGTACTCCGGACGACTTGATTACTTCCGGGCGAACCTAACACCCACCTTACAGTGCTGATGCAGTTTGATTTGAGGCTGCTGTGTGTGATGAGGTCAGTCACCGTCCGCGATAGCGGATGGGTCCCGACATTGCCGATTTTCGCTTGCCGATTGCCAATTGGCCCGATTCGCTAGACACCAATCGGAAATGGGCAATTGCCAATCGGCATCAATCCCGATTTGCTGTACTGATGGAGTTTGCTTTGCGAGTCTTTGCGAACACTTTGCGCTCCTTGCGGTTAGATGGCTTTTTAACGCAAAGGACGCTAAGGATTCGCAAAGAAGCGCAAAGTAAAGAGGATGCATACCAAACTGCATCACTCCTGATTTTGCCTCCACCTTGTGGGCCTGTGAACGCATAGCGTATACTTCAATCAGTGTCGCCTTCTCGACACTTTGACAGCAACCAGTCCTGTCCCACCCGCGGTCTCGCCCCAGATCGCAGTCCTTAATCATCCAAACTTCTCTCCTACGGAGTCGCCCTAATTGAGCGCATCCATCGAATTCAATGACGTAATCCCTGACGCCCCGCTCCTCATTGACGCGCTGGTCCAGGGTCGCTATCGCATTGTCCGCAAACTTGGTCGCGGCGGCATGGGCGCCGTTTACGAGGCGGTGGATCAACGGTTGGGCATAACGGTGGCCTTGAAGGAAACGCTTTCCGCCGAACCTTCAATGCGCCGGCAGTTTGAGCACGAGGCGCGCCTGCTCGCGAGTTTGCAACATCCCGCGTTGCCGCGCGTTACCGATCACTTCGTCGAAGGCAATCGCGCCTTTCTGGTGATGCAGTTCATTGCCGGCGTCGATCTTGCTCGAATCATTGCGCAACAGCCTGGACCATTCCCGCGCGATCAGGTCATTGCCTGGGCCGATCAATTGCTCGACGCGCTAATCTATTTGCATTCCCACGACCGTCAGGTCATCCACCGGGACATCAAGCCGCACAATTTGAAACTGGCAGCCAGCGGCCAGATAGCGCTGCTCGACTTTGGTCTCGCCCGGGCCAAGCCCGCGGAAACATCGGTTACAGCCTCGCGAGGATTCTTTGGTTACACGCGGCAGTATGCGCCACTCGAACAGATCGAGGACCGGCGCACCGATCCGCGCAGCGATATCTATGCGTTGGGCGCCACCCTTTATCACCTGTTGACGGGCATCAAACCACCCGACGCGTTGGAGCGCGCCTCGGCAGTTATCAATTCTGAGCCGGATCCGCTACAGCCTGCGAACAAGATTTATGCGGCGGTTGGTCCGCAGGTCGCATCCATCCTGAGTAAAGCGATGGCGTTGCGCCCCGAGGAACGTTACGCAAACGCGACTGATTTCCGCGAGGCGTTGCGACGCATGGGCCGCATAAATATCGGACCGGTGACTTTGCAGATGAGCGCGCCGGCAAAAGCAGATTTACCGGTTGAAGAAACTGTAGTTCGGAGCAAGAACAAAACGGCACCGCGCCTGGTCATGGTCGAGTCGCAACGCCGCTTTGGACCTGTAGCGATCGCCGCTTTGCTGCTTATTGCCGGCGCCGTTGCTTTCGCCATTTTTTACAACTCGCAAGAGCGCAGTTCGACTACCGCAAGTTCCAAGCCAGCGGTTGCGAAGGCGCCGGATGCTCATGAGCCTACGCCCACGTCGCCGAAAGCAGATCGTGCGGCAGTTAACAGCAGAGTAGTGAGCAATATCAAACGAGAAGCGAGCGATCGCGAACACGCCAACCAGCGTGCAAACGAAAAGAAGAAGGAACCGTCTGATCGCGAGCGTGCGGCTGAACTTGTTAACGAAAAGCAAAGGGTAGCAAAGGATCGCGAACGCGCTAACGATAAGAAAAGAGAAACCGTGCCGCTGAACTCACGATCAGCCGTCATCAAATGGCAGAAAGCTGCAAGTGCTGAGCAAGCCAGGCCGCGGCGTTCGGTTAACGCCCCGGCGCTGCGTCTGCCGAATCCTGAATTGGGAAACAATTTGCTGGCGCCGTCGAGTGAATCGGGAACCCGCGCCTTTGGCTCCGCTACTTCCGCGCCAAAATTCTTTCGCGCCGCCGATGGCACTTTGACTGTGAAGTTTTCCGATGGCTCGACCAGAGTCGTTAAGCCTGGCGCGAAGGCGGCTGATCCGAATGCGCAGCCGTAGCTCAGCTCGATGTGTTCTTTCCCAGCCATTCTTCCTTTAGAACAGCGTACAGATATTCATCGCCCCATTTTCCTTTGAACCATATGCTTTCAATGAAGTGACTTTCCTGCCGCAGCCCCAATCTTTTCAGTAACGCCACCGACCGTTCATTCTCGCAATCCGCAATTGCTATCACCCGGTGCAGATTTAATTCAGCAAACAGGTGGTCCAGGACCAGACAGGTCGCGGCAAACGCGAGACCTTTTCCCTGGTAAGCACGCGCAAAGGTGAAGCCAATCTCGGCCTGCTGCTGGTCCAGCATCTTCAAAGCAACATGCCCGATAAGTACGCCGTCGGGTTTCAATTCAACAGCAAAGGTGAACCACTTGCCCGGAACACCGGGTTCAAGATCTGTTTGGCCCGCGATAACCTTGGCTGCTTGTTGCTCACTATAAGATTCCCAGCTTTGATAACGGGCCACCTCCGGATCGTTTAAGTAGGCGAGGAATGGCAAAAGGTCGGCCGCGGTAAAACGCCTTAGCCGCACTCTTTCAGATTCGATGGCAATAAAGTGCGTCTTATTCATCAGTCATATCAGTCTTCGCAAACTGATCTTAATGTGAATATTCTCGTCGCCGCGGCTGATGCTCAAGCGATAACTCTGCCCAGCCCTCCTAAACATTCTTCGCACTTGTTCCAGAGAAAGTTTTGGTGTTCCGTTCACTGCCGCAATCACATCGCCTTCATGCACCCCGGCAGCGGTTGCAGGTGAATCGGCGATAAGATGTCGCACCTTGAGAGTTTTGAAATTGCTTCCTTCCGCAGTCAAAAGCATACCGCTCATATCGTCTTCGTCGGCTGCGGAAAACTGACTATTAGGTGTTAGGACCATCTGCTGGCGCGAGTAGTCAAAGACCACCTTGAACCGGCGCAAGATTTCGCCACCGATGACGCCGTCGAACTCAGGACTAGCCAGCACTCCTGTTTTATCAAGAAAGAAAATGGCGACTGAATTCTTAAACGTGAAACTCCCGAGCTGTAAGGCCGGGACCCGGCCAATTGGTTGTTTGGATTCTCTTACCATCGACCCGCCGCCGAGAGGCACTTGAATTGTCTTCCGCGAAAACTGCAATAGCTTATTCGCTTCAACAAAGGGCGAGTTGAAACTGAGGGAACTGCGAACACCGGTATCGGCAATAAATTTTCCTTCGATTGGATCGCGGCCAAGTTGGATGATTCGGGCGCGTACCAGTGGAACTTTTCCTCCGGAATCATCTTCCAGCATGAAGAGCGGGATAATCTCGCCGGCGCCGCGATGCTTATAACCCTGAGGCTCGAATAGATTTATGGTTCTGTTGGCATAGTCTATTTCGACTACTAAGCGGCTGATGAAATCATAACCAAGCAGCCCGTCAACGGCGTGACCGTCGTAAATCCCGAAGCCCAGCGGCTGGATTGAAAAACTCTGATTGCGCAGCGTGACTCCGGGAAAGTCGATGACAACTTTTTTGGATTCACCTCGAGCGCCGAGCCCGAGTGCCCTGGCTTGTCGCGCATCGAAATATGACGCCGCCGCACCCGTGTCCAACAAAAACCAAAGTGGCGCAGAGTTATTAACTCGGCCGCGAAGGTAGATGTGATTACCGACTAACTCAAAAGGTATTCGGCGGGCGCTCTGACCTGACGAAAAATCCAGGCCAGAAGCGACAGAAGCAGTTTTCTGCGCACTCCCGGTCACGGCAAATGGGACAAGCAGAAAACTAACTGCGAAGAGTCTTAAGAATAGCGGAGGAATATTCATAACGGGGTTCAACCGCCTTCGCGAACACTACAAATACTTTTCAACTTACGATTCACCTCATGATTGCCGCCCTTTGGAGGCCTGGGAAGAAGCCATTTAACTTGGATCTATGCACGCTTAGAACGCGTATG